>DASVVU010000113.1:0-35235 GCA_036386395.1 Beijerinckiaceae bacterium
GTGGAAGGAAGGCGAGGACCGCTCCTCCCGCGTCGTCTTCATCGGCCGCGACCTCGACGAGGACGCGATCCGCCAGGGCTTCTTGAGCTGCGCGGCGTAAGCCCCTTGCCGTCATCCTCGGGCGGAGCGTAAGCGGAGACCCGAGGACCTCGCGCCGCAGAAGGCGCCCTCTGCCCACGAGATGGTCGGCTCGAGGCCGACCATGACGGTCGAATAAATGGAAGTCGCCCCCTCGCTCACCGAGAACGTCGTCCCCGTCGACGCCGGCGCGCACGTCACCGCGGCGGCGTGGCTCGGCGGCACCGCCGCGTTCGCGCTGGGCGACGGCAGCGTGCTTCTGGCGAAGGACGGCGCGACGCACCGCGCGCAGGCGCATCCGGACGGCGCGGTGCTGGTCGCGGCCGGCGACGGCGAGCGGCTCGTCACCGGCGGCGACGACGGGCGCGTGGCGGTGACCGGCCCCGACGGCTCGACCCGCGAGCTCGCCTCGACCGGCGGCGCCTGGATCGACGCCCTCGCCCTGCACTCCGGCGGCGGCGTCGCCTGGAGCGCCGGCAAGCGCGTCACCGCCCGCGACGACAAGGGCCGCGAGAAGATCCTCGACGCGCCCTCCTCGGTGCGCGGCCTCGCCTTTGCGCCCAAGGGCTACCGCCTCGCCATGAGCCACTACAACGGCGCGACCCTGTGGTTCCCGAACCTCGACGCCAAGCCCGAGAGCCTCGAATGGAAGGGCTCGCACCTCGACGTGACGTGGTCGCCGGACGGACGCTTCGTCGTGACCTCCATGCAGGAGAACTCCTTGCATGGCTGGCGCCTCCAGCCCGACAAGGGCCACATGCGCATGGCCGGCTATCCGGGAAAGACGCGCTCATGGTCGTGGTCGCACGACGGCCACTGGTTCGCGACCTCCGGCGCCGATGCCGCGATCGTGTGGCCGTTCGAGTCGAAGGAAGGCCCGATGGGCAAGGCGCCCCGGGAATGCGGCGCGCGGCCCGTCAAGGTGTCCCGGGTCGCCTTCCATCCCAAGGCGCCCGTGCTCGCGATCGGCTACGAGGACGGCATGGTCCTGCTCGTCCGCCTCGCCGACGCCTCCGAGCTCCTCGTGCGGCGCACCGTCCCGGACAGCGGGATCACGGCGCTCGCCTGGGACAAGGCCGGTGCGCGCCTCGCCTTCGGGGCCGAGGACGGGCAGGCCGGCGTCCTGACGTTGCCGAGCTAACCATGCGCCTCGGCCTGTTCCGTCGCCGGGAGGAGGCCCAGGCCGAGGCCATGGAACGGGTGAAGGCTTGGGCCGCGGCGGCCGCGGCCTCGGGCGACACCGTGCTCGCCGTCAACGAGATCGTCTGCACCGACCCGTCCTGCCCCGGCGTCGAGACCGTCGTGCTCCTGATGCGGCCCGGCCGGAAGACCCGCGCCTGCAAGGTCCCGAAGGCCCTTGCCGAGGTGACGGAACAAGACATCCGCGAGGCTCTTTCCTCGTAACAGGAGAGGGAAGGGAATTTGCCCCGCATCGCCCGCACGGTCGCGTTCGCCTTCGGGCTCCTTGGCGGGGTCGCGGCCTCGCAGGGGCCGGAGTTCGCGCAGCAGTACCGGCAGCGCCTCGGCGGCGCCGTCGACGAGCTGCGCCGGGTGGTCGCCCGCTTCGACGCGGACGCGCAGGCGACGGGGCAGGATCGCACGGCCGCGATCGATCGGCTCAGAAGCAACCCCGACCGGCTGACGAGCCTCCAGGGCGACGCCATGCGGGCGAACGTCGAGCGCCTCGGCCGCCTCGAAGGCCAGCGCGCGGCCTTCGCCGACGCCGGCCCGTTCGCCCGCCTCACCCTCCTCGTGCGCGAAGGCGACGCCGACCTCACCCGCGCCGCCTGGCGCGACTTCGAGCCCGCCGTGCCGACCACGACCGAAGGCTTCGTGACGGCGGCGCTGGGCTTCGTTTTCGCCTACCTGCTGTCGCGTCTCATCGGCGTGCCGATGCGGCGCGTAATCGTGCGAAGAAGGGCGAGGCCGATCCGCGCCGGTGGACAGATCAGCGCCTGAGGAAATTCGTCAGGCACCCTCGGTAAAGGGTATGCCCTTGTAGATTTCGGCCAGCGTGAGCGAGGCTTCGAGGTCCGGCACGTCCAACCGCGTCTCCGCTCCCTTCAGGACCGAGAAGCGCCAGTCCTCGGCCTCCCGCCTCCACAGCTCGACCCTGATCTCGTCCTGATAGATGATGAGCAGCGTGCGCAGGCTCGGCAGCGCCTTGTAGAACTCTACCTTGCGCCCGCGGTCGTTGCTCATGGTGCTGGGCGACAGCACCTCGGCGATGAGAACGGGGTCGTGCGCGTAGCCGTCGGGCCGCAGAGGCCCGCAGCGGACGACGATGTCCGGAATGGGCGCGTAGTTGTCGACCTCATCGTTGAGGATCCCGAGTCCCGGCAGGGCGCGGCAGCCGCGGGCGTCGGCGGCCGGCCCGAGGCGCAACAGCAGGTTCATGACGATCGCCTGATGACGCTCGTTCTGCGGCGCCATCAACGTCGGCTGCCCATCGAGAAGCTCCCACCGCTCCTCGTCGGGATAGGGCCGGATCATCTCGATGAACTCGCCGACCTTGAGCCGTCTGCGAACCGCGACGTTCATCCGGGCAGTCCTCATGAACGGACGAGAATAGCACCGAAACCGCGTACGGGCATCGCCGTTCCCCCGATCCCTCACCGCACCAGCACGTTGCGGAACTGCCAGGGGTCGCTCGTGTCGACGTCCTCGGGGAAGAAGCCCGGACGGGCGTCGAGCGGCGTCCAGTCGGTGTAGAAGCCGCGCACCGGGCCGAGGTAGGGCGACTGCACCGCGAGGCAGCGGCGGAAGTCGATCTCGTCCGCCTCGACGATGCCGGCCTCGGGGTTCTCGAGGGCCCAGACCATGCCGGCGAGCACGGCCGAGGTCACCTGCAGGCCGGTGGCGTTCTGGTAGGGGGCGATGCGGCGGGTCTCCTCGATCGAGAGCTGCGAGCCGTACCAGTAGGCGTTCCTGCCGTGACCGTAGAGGAGGACGCCGAGCTCGTCGATGCCGTCGACGATCTCGTCCTCGGTCAGGATGTGGTGGCGCTCCTGCACGCGCCCGCCCTGCCCGAACATCTCGTGCAGCGACAGCACCGCCTCGTTGCAGGGATGGTAGGCGTAGTGGCAGGTCGGGCGGAACGCGACCTTCCCGCTCTCCCGCACCGTGAAGTAGTCCGGGATCGAGATCGACTCGTTGTGGGTGACGAGGAAGCCGTACTGCGGCCCCGGCGTCGGGCACCAGGTCCGCACGCGGGTGTTGGCGCCGGGCTGGTTCAAGTAGATCGCGAGGCTGTCGGCGCCCTGGCGGCCGGCGCCCTCCGGCATCCAGGTCTCGTGCGTACCCCAGCCGAGCTCCGCCGGCTGCATGCCTTCCGACACGAAGCCCTCGACCGACCAGGTGTTGACGAAGACCCGCATCGGCTTCTCGGAGGTGGCGCGCTGGGTGTCGCGCTCGGCGATATGGATCCCCTTCACGCCGACTTGGCTCATGAGGCGGGCCCACTCCTGCTGCCCCTGCGGCTCGTCGTGCGGAACGCCAAGGTCGTGGGCGAGGTCGAGGAGCGCCTGCTTGACGAACCACGACACCATGCCGGGGTTCGCGCCGCAGCACGACACGGCGGTCGGGCCGCCGGGGTTGCGGCGACGAGCCGCGAGCGTCTCCTCGCGCAGGACGTAGTTCGTGCGCGCGCTCGGACCCTTCGAAGGGTCGAAGTAGAAGCCGGGCCAGGGCTCGTTGACGGTGTCGATGTAGAGGGTGCCGTGCTCGCGCGCGAGCTCCATGATGTCGACCGAGGAGGTGTCGACCGAGAGGTTGACGCAGAACCCCTGGCCCCCGCCCTCGGTGAAGAGGGGCGCGAGGATCTCGCGGTAGTTCTCCCGCGTGAGCGCCGCCTGCACGAAGCGGATGCCGCGCTCGTCGAGGAGCCGCCGGTCGGCGTCCGACAGATCGATGACCGTCAAGCGGCGCTTGTCGTAATCGAAGTGCCGCTCGATCAGGGGCAGCGTGCCCTTCCCGATCGAGCCGAAGCCGATCATCACGATCGGACCGTCGATGCGGCCATGCACGGGCCAAGTCGTCATCCCGGTTCTCCTTCGGTCGGTGGGCGCGCTAGCGCGGGCATTGCGGCCCTGGCGCTACGGCGCGGTGAAATAGTCGAGAGGGCCAGGAGGTCAACCGTGCGAGGTTCCGCTCTGGCGGTCACCCCAACTCCTTCTCGTAGCGCCACGCCGCTTCGCCGTCCTCGTAATAGTCCTCCACCACGTCGAAGCGGCGGTAGCCCGCCTTCTCGTAGAGGGTGCGGGCCGGCTTGTTGTCGGCGCGGACTTCGAGGCGCAGGTGCGTGCAGCCTTTCGCCCTCGCCCGCGCCTCGGCGGCTTCGAGGAGGATCTTTCCCAAGCCTTTGCCGGCGGCGCCGGGCCTGACCGCGATGGAGTTGAGGCGCGCCGTCCGGGAGTTCCGGCGGCGCTGGAGGAGGGCGTAGCCGGCGACGCCGGTGTCCCCGTCGGCGACGAGGAGGTCGATCGTCGGCGAGCGGACCGCGTGGCGGAAGGCGCGGCGGTCGAGGCGGTCCGTCGGGAACACGGCCTCGATGGCGAGGAGGGCGTCGACATCGCCGGGCCGCGCCTGCCGGATGGCCGGAGCCCGGGCGTCCTCCCGCCTTACGGGGCGGTCCACGGGAAGGTCCAGGTCTCGGTGAGTGCCTTGTTGCCGGCCCGCAGGTACGCGCGCAGGTCCGTCGACTGCCCGCTCTCAAGGCGCACGTCGAAGGCGGCGCGGAAGCCGCGGACGTGCTCGTTCGGGACCACGAAGGTGTGCACGATCTGGCCGGCGGAGGTCGACGGCACCACCTGAACGAGACCGGGATCGCCGAGGTAATAGGCGAGGTTGCCGCCGGCGAAGTCGATCAGGAAGCGGCGCACGAGGGGGTCGCCGGGGTCCGGCGAGCCGCTCGCCCGAGCCGGGGCCTGGAAGGTGTTGATGACGCGCCCGCCCGGGTGCATCTCCTCCGTCGCCGCGACGGCGCGCAGCCGGTAGCCGAAGGCGATCTCCTGGCCGGGCTCGTAGGGCGCCTTCGGCTGCCAGTAGGCCACGACGTTGTCGGCGGTCTCGTTGTCGGTCGGCAGCTCGATCAGCTCGACGTGGCCCTCGCCCCACGGGCTCGTGGGCTCGACCCAGTAGCCCGGGCGAAGATGGTAATGCGCCTCGAGATCCTGGTAGCTCTCGAAGGCCCGGTCGCGCTGCAGGAGCCCGAAGCCGCGCGGGTTCGTGTCGACGAAGGCGGAGAGCCAGCGCTTGCCCGGGTTGTGCAGGGGGCGCCAGATCCACTCGCCGCCGCCGGTGTGCATGAGGAGGCCGTCGGAATCGTGCAGCTCGGGCCGGAAGGCGTCGACCCGGCGGCGGTCGTTCTCGCCCTCGAAGAACATGGAGGTCAGCGGCGCAAGACCGACCGAGGCCATGGTCCGGCGCGGGAAGAGCGTCGCCGTCACGTCGATCGCGGTCTCGACGGCGGGGTAGATCTCGAAGCGGTAGGCGCCCGCGACCGAGGGGCCGTCGAGGAGGGCGTAGACGAGGGCCCGCTCGGCCCCGGCCGGAGGCACGTCGACCCAGAACTCGCGGAAGTACGGGAACTCCTCCTCGCCGTTCCGGGCGGCGTTGATCGCGAGCCCGCGGGCCGAGAGGCCGTAGCGCTGGTCGCGGCCGAGGAAGCGGAAATAGCTCGCGCCCAGGAAGGCGATGAGCTCGTCGAGGATCTTCGGGTTGTTGAGGGGGTAGTGGAGGCGGAAGCCCGCAAAGCCGAGGTTCACGGGGAGCGGCCGCTCGATGCGCGTGCGGCCCATGTCGAAAAGCTGCGGCTGGTAGGCGACGGGCGTCGGCACCCCGTCGCGGATCACGTTCACGGTGACGGGGCGCTGGTACAGGAATCCGAGGTGGAAGAGCTGCATCCGGAACGGCCCGCCGCCGGAGCCGAGGAGAGCGCGGTCGGGGCGGAAGCGGATGTCGCGGTAGGCGTCGAAATCGAGCCGGTTGAGCGGCTCGGGCAGCGGCGGCGCGTTCGCTTCGAAGGCCGAGCCGGCAAGCTCCCGGGCGCGGCGCACCACGTCCTCGTAGCGGAACGGCGTCGGCGCCGGCGGGCCGCCTTGGGCGAGGGCCGGGCCGGCGGCGAGCGCGAGGGAGCCCTGGAGGAGGCGGCGGCGGGTGAGGCGCAACATGGGGACAGAACTCACGAGGCCGGCGAGGCGTTCGGCCGGCGGGAGAGTTAAGCGAGGCCGTAAGCGTCGTCCACTCTCCCTCTCCCGCAGAGAGAGGGCCGTCTCGGTTAAAATCCGAGGGGCCGGCTGGCTGCGCTGACGAAGATTCTTGAAAATAATCCTTGACATCGTTCCTGTTCTGTGCTCGTAATGCGCCGTCCCGCCCGCGAGGGGCGCTTCCGGAGGCGTTCGAAGCGGGGCGGCATCGGCCGGTGGTCGGAAACCCGCAAGGGCTTACGGATATCGGGCGGTGGCCAGGAGTGCGTCTTTGCGGGCGTGCTCTCGGCTGATGCGGCGCTGAGCCCCGCCTTACGCCAAGGCGGGTGTCTCGGGGTCCTCCGCCTCCCGGTTCTCGCGCGATGAGAAGGGCGCGCTCCCGGCATCATGGCGGCGGCCTCGCCCGTCCCGGTCTCAAAAGGACCGGGTCCGTGCGGACGCACTTCAAGGCGCAAGCCTCGACCGGCGATGGTCGAGACAGGCGCCGAAGCGCGAGGCCAGGGATCAAGAGCGCCGCGCGGGAGGTCCGGTGCGGCCCGCGCAAGCGGCCAACCCCTTATCCCGTCCCGTCCCGTTCCCGTCCCGTCCCGCAGCCCGCTTAGTTGGGAGCGGGCCGGCCGGACCTCCCGCTCCCCTCGATCTTTCGAGGATGCGGCTTCTCTCCCCAGACCCTCGGGCCGGAAACGGCCGCGAGGATGAAGGCGCTCGCGCTTTTCGGAGCGGACCACTCGTGCTTCGAGACCGCAGGCGGCGAAGCTGTGGATAGCCGCGATCGGTTGAGGAAATTGGCCGAAACCCCTTGTGATCTCGGGGAATCGCCCGTATCTAACCCTTGCCCAACATTCGCACGTGCCTGTGGCCGCGTGCTGGTCGGTGGACATCCGGACAAGAGGCCGGACAGTCGCCAGGGACGAGGGTTCGCTCTCGGGGGGTGGAAATCCCCGAGGCAAGGACCCCGGTTCTACCAAGAACCGCGTCCCGAACAACGACCGGCAGCCGGAGGCGAAACCGGCGAACCCCGCTCTCCACGGGGGACGCAGCTTAAAGCAACGACGGATCGGGCTTTTTTGGTCTCGTCGGCCCTCCAAAGGTCGACACCGAAGAGGCTTGTCCATCTTGCCCGGCGTGCGGTTGGGGTCTCCCCATCCAAACAAAGGCAGCTTCTCGGGCGAAGAGCCCGCCGACGCCGCTCCGTGTCTCCATCGCACGGGCGACGCGACGACTCTTCCCCGCTGAGCCCGGGCGGCTTGCCGCCCGCAACGTCAACTCCGCGGCCGGGATCGGCCGCCGTTGAGCCTTGTGTGGGGAGAGCGCCATGACGGAGCGCATCCGCGAGTTCCTGCGCCGACGCGACGAGGACGGACCCTGCATGGTCCTCGACCTCGAGGTCGTGCGCGACAATTACGCCAAGTTCGCCCGCGCCCTGCCGGACACCCGCGTGTTCTACGCCGTGAAGGCGAACCCGGCCCCCGAGGTGCTGCGCCTCTTGGCGCGGCTCGGCTCGTGCTTCGACGCGGCCTCCGTCGCCGAGATCGAGATGGTGCTGGCGGCCGGCGCCACGGCGGACCGCATCTCCTTCGGCAACACGATCAAGAAGGAGCGCGACGTCGCGCGCGCCCTCGAGCTCGGCGTGCGCCTCTTCGCCGTCGACTGCGAGGCCGAGGTCGAGAAGATTTCTCGCGCGGCCGAGGCGGCCGATGTCGAGGCCGGCGACGTCAAGGTGTTCTGCCGCATCCTGTGCGACTGCGCCGGCGCCGAGTGGCCGCTGTCGCGGAAGTTCGGATGCGCGCCGGACATGGCCGTCGAGGTGCTGGAGCACGCCTGCCGGCTCGGGCTTCGCCCGTACGGGGTGTCGTTCCACGTCGGCTCGCAGCAGCGCGACACGGAGTCGTGGGACGCGGCGCTCTCCCAGGCCTCCGCGGTCTTCCGCGAGTGCGCGACGCGCGGCATTCATCTCTCGATGGTCAACCTCGGCGGCGGCTTTCCGGCGAAGTACATGAAGGACATCCCGGCGGTCGAATCTTATGGCGAATCGATCTTCCGGGCGCTGTCCAGGCACTTCGGCAACCGCCTGCCCGAGACCATCATCGAGCCCGGCCGCGGCATGGTCGGCAACGCCGGCGTGATCGAGGCCGAGGTGGTGCTGATCTCGAAGAAGTCGAAGGACGAGGACGAGGCGCGCTGGGTCTACCTCGACATCGGCAAGTTCGGCGGCCTCGCCGAGACGATGGACGAGTCGATCCGCTACCCGATCCGCACCGCGCACGACGAGGACCGCATGGCCCCCTGCGTGCTCGCGGGACCGACCTGCGACTCGGCCGACGTGCTCTACGAGAAGGAGCCGTACCTTCTCCCGATCTCGCTCGAGATCGGCGACAAGGTCCTGATCGAGGGCACCGGCGCCTACACGACGACCTACTCGGCCGTCGCCTTCAACGGCTTCCCGCCGCTGAAGAGCTACGTCATCTGAGCCTCTCCCCCGGAGGGAGAGGCCGACTCGCCGAAGGCGAGCGGGTGAGGGGGAAACTCCGTCTTACCCGCTCGAACCGACGGGTGAGGGCTATCCATCCCCCCTCACCCCAACCCTCTCCCGCAAGCGGGAGAGGGAGTCCCAAGTCCCGGACGGCCTGCTCACAGGTGCGAGGGCTGTTTCTTCCCGACTCTTCTGAAAGCCTTGGGAGGGCACGGCCGATGGCTGCGATCCGCGAAGAGCGCCCCACCGACATCGCCGCGCGCGAAGCGCTCCTCGACGCCTGCTTCGGCGAGGAGCGCTTCGAGAAGACCTGCGAGCGCCTGCGCGAGGGCCGCGCGCCCGCAGCGGGCCTGTCGCTCGTCCTCGAGCTCGACGGCAAGGTCGCCGGCACCGTGCGGCTGTGGCCGATCACGGCGGGGCCGGACCGGCCGGCCCTGCTGCTTGGCCCGATCGCGATCGACTGCCGCCTGCAGGGCCTCGGCCTCGGCTCGCGGTTGATGCGCGAGGCGCTGGCGCGGGCGAAGGCGCGCGGCCACGAGGCCGTGCTCCTCGTCGGCGACGCCCCCTACTATGGCCGCTTCGGCTTCTCCGCAGAGAAGACCGGCACACTCCGGCTGCCCGGTCCCTACGCGCGCGAGCGATTCCTCGCCCTGGAACTCGTCCCCGGCGCCCTCGACGGCGCCCAAGGTCTCGTCGCGGCCGGCGAGCCCGAGGCTGCGCCGATCCTCGGAACCATCGTGCACGCGGCGAACGACCCCGGACCGGCGTCGGTGCAGGCGGCCTGAAGGCGTCCTCACGCAAGGAGAAGTGACACGATTCGGCCACACTGGCCGACAAAGCGGGCGGGCGAAGAAGCCGAGGCTAGCCTTGCGCGGCGGCCATGCTAGGAATCCGGCAAATCATCGCGGGGGTTGTCAGGGATGCGGGTTCGCCCGGTCGCCGGTTCAAGCGTTCTTTCCGTCGTGCTCGCGCTCCTCGCGGGCGGCGCGTCGGCGGCCGATCTCTACAATCCCCCGCCCGCCGGCCCCGCGGCCTACGTGCCGCCGTCGCAGCCGGTGAGCTTCGTCTCGGAGCTGCGCATCGGCGCCTCGGCCCAGGACCCGTGGAGCCCGGAGAAGGGCTCGGCCAACGTCACCGGCGAGATTCTCTTCCAGAAGCCGTTCACGACGGCGGATCTCTTCACGAGCTACTTCATCCCGCGCCCGCACCTCGGCGGCAGTCTCAACTTCCGCGGCGACACGAGCTTCGCCTACGCGGGCCTGACCTGGACCGTCGACATCACGCCGCGCTTCTTCGTCGAGGCGAGCTTCGGCGGCGCCGTCCACAACGGCAACACGCAGTCGAACCCGGCCCTGATCCCGCCCGACCGCAGCGCGCTCGGCTGCTCGCCGACGTTCCGCGAATCGGGCTCGATCGGCTACCGGCTCACCCCGAACTGGAGCGTCATGGCGACGATCGAGCACCTCTCGAACGCCGGCGCCTGCGGCCAGAACCGGGGCCTCACCAACGTCGGCGCACGGCTCGGCTACACCTTCTAGGGCATGATCCCGAAAAGTGGGAACCGGTTTTCGGAAAAGATCATGCTGAAGCAAAAGAGATAGCGCCGGGTGGTCGCCCTCACCCGCATCTACACCCGCACCGGCGACAAGGGCACGACCGCTCTCGCGAGCGGCGAGCGGCGCCCGAAGCACGACCTTCGGATCGAGGCCTACGGCACCGTCGACGAGACCAACGCCGCGGTCGGCCTCGCGCGGCTCCACACGGAGGGCGAGCTCGACGCCATGCTCGGGCGCATCCAGAACGAGCTGTTCGACCTCGGCGCCGACCTCTCGACGCCGGACACCGGCAAGCCCCTGCCGTACGAGCCCCTGCGCATCCTCGATTCCCAGGTCGAGCGCCTCGAGCGCGAGATCGACCGCCTCAACGGCGAGCTTGCGCCCTTGCGCTCCTTCGTCCTCCCGGGCGGCACGGCGGCAGCGGCCGCCCTGCATCTCGCCCGCACGGTCTGCCGGCGCGCCGAGCGCCTCGCCGTGGCCTTGTCCGAGAAGCCGGACGAGGCCGTCTCGCCGGCGGCCCTGAAGTACCTCAACCGCCTCTCGGATTTCCTCTTCGTCGCCTCCCGCCACGCGAACAGCCGCGGCGCCGGCGACGTCCTGTGGGTCCCGGGCGGGACGCGGTCCGAAAGTTAGATGTCGAGTTAATGAAGCCGGATACATGCGGCGTTATGGAGCAAACTCGCCTGGCGCCGCTACGAGTTGATCGGAATGGATGTATACCAATTCGGTCGATAGCCTGCGACGTAGTCGTCCCAGCCTGCATCGGAGCCGAAGCGGTCCGTCATTATGCTCCTGATGATTGGTTTAGTGACTTCAGCCGGCGGCTGCCTGAAATCGATGCTATCTAACGGCCAGAGCGGCTTATCCCATTTGAAACTCCTGTAGAACTGTTCCACAAAAGGATCATCGTCGCTGTTGCCATGATGAGCCAGCTGAAGCCAACGGGACCCTAGTGCGCGATCTACGTCGTCGCCGTGTGTTGAATGCAGCCTTGCCATTCCTTTCACCCCAAGGTCCCCAAGGAACAGGGCGCTTCGAAGCCAATCACCGGCCGAAACACCGAGCACGACGGAATTGTCATTGACGAGACCGCCCGTGTATAGGTGCATCTCGTCCTCATCAATCGGTTTTGAAAGTACCCTGATCGTAACTTCGTCGAACTGGAACTTATCTGCCAAAGATGTCCGCGCAGTAATAATCCCCGCCTTAGCTGCGTTTGCCAGGAACTCTCTCGTTATAGCTACACAGGTCGTTGCTCCAGTAGGATTCTGGCTGAACATCTCGCGCACCAGAGTCATCTCGTGGGGCGCATACTGCTGCAGTGCTTCTTCGGACAAAATATTGGCGTAAAGCGAGACAATCTGCAATGTCGGCGCATCATTGGGCCGGCCTGGAGCTGTTGGATTGCCGGCCAATCGGCTCAGAGCCGCGGCCACCGCACCGATATGATCGGGATGCTGATGGGTAATAAACCAAGCATGGACAGTCGACTGGCCCGAAACTTGATATATAAGCCTCGAAAGAGATTCCTCGTCTACCCACCATCCACCATCTATAACAATGATCTTGTTTTCTTTTGTTTGTATAATGAAGCCCATTCGCCCACATGAGTCGAGTTTGTCGTTCCGGAATTCAATGCTATCCCTCCCTCTATACGCGTCGTTCCCGTCGAACATGTAAAGGCGCATGATGGGTCTCCTTTTTGCTACATCGCACAGAGTAGCCGAAAGCCAATGTTTTACCAGCACCGCACAGATTATTAATTCACGATAAAAAGTTCCGCCGGGCTATTTTCCCGCGCGACGAGGGCACTATCGAAAGCCGCAACGCTTGGAGTTTGGCTTAAGGTCTGAGAAGGTTCGCCATGTTCCTCCCGCTCTACGATGGCGTACCCCTCGCGTATCTCAAGGCGCCGCTCGTCACGCGCGCTCTCATCGGCGCCTGCGTCGTGGCTTACGTCCTGACCGGGTTCGGGTTGCTGCCGGTCCCGGAGGAGGCGATCGCGATGGGGTTCGGCACCATCCCGGCCGAGCTGTTCGGGACGAAGGTCCTGCCGCCCACCCTGCAATTCGTCCCCGAGCCGCTGACCCTCGTGACGAGCCTCTTCCTGCACGGCTCGATCCTGCACTTGGGCGGCAACATGCTGTTCCTCTGGGTCTTCGGCGACAACGTCGAGGACGGCATGGGGCACAAGCGCTTCCTCGCCTTCTATCTCCTGTGCGGCGCCCTCGCGAGCCTCGCCCACGCCGCCATGGACCCGGCCTCGACGCGGCCGCTCATCGGCGCCTCGGGGGCGATCGCCGGGGTCGTGGCCGCCTACCTCATCCTCTATCCGCGGGTGAAGGTCTGGTGCCTGTTCTTCGGCCGCGTCCCGCTCAAGGTGCCGGCCGCCTGGGCGATCGGGTTCTGGATCGTCCTGCAGATCCTGGCGGCGCTCGTCGCCGACGCCGAGGACAACGTCGGCTGGTACGCCCATCTCGGCGGGTTCGCGGCGGGCGCGGCGCTGACGCCTCTCCTGCGCCGCCGCTACGACCCGGTGCTGGCGCGGGCGGAGGCCGGGCAAGGGTCCTGAGGCGGAGCAGGATCTGCGGGCAGGAACTGCCGAGGCGGGGGTGATTGAAGCCTGCCGACGTGCCGTTAGGCTTCAGCGTTTCTCCGGACGGCTTCCCATGTTCTCCGATCCCCTCACGGCACGGCTCGCCGCCTTCGTCGGCGGCATCGGCATCCCGGTGCGCAAGGCCGAATTGGACAAGGGCACCTTCCTTCCCGGGCTCGGCATCCGCTACGGCGCGCTCCTGGTGGACGAGGCGCGCCTCCTCTACCCCGGCGACATCCTGCACGAGGCCGGGCACATCGCGGTGGCGAGCCCCGAGGAGCGCGGGCGGGAGACGCTGAAGCCGACGAAGCTCGGCGACGAGATCGCTGCGATCGCCTGGTCGTATGCCGCGGTCCGCCACCTCGGCATCGACCCGGCGATCGTGTTCCATCCGGCCGGCTACAGGGGCGCGTCCTCGGGGTTCCTGTCGAACTTCGCCGCCGGCCGCTATGTCGGGACGCCCCTGCTGCAGTGGTACGGCATGACGCTGGAGCCCCGCCAGGCCGCGTCGGAAGGCGTCGAGCCCTATCCCGCCATGCGGCGCTGGCTGCGCTGACGGCGCGACCGCGCCCCGGGGCCGAGAAGACGGCGGCGTAGGATTCTCCGCCATGGCGGCCTATGTAGGCCGCATGGTCGAAGGCGCCCCCGTCTTCGCCGCGGGCGCCCGGCGCCTGCGGCTCGACACCCTCGTGCGGCTGCGCTGGCTCGCCGTCATCGGCCAGAGCGCGGCCGTCGCGGGCGTGCATTTCGGCTTCGGCTTCCCCCTGCCGTTCGGGGCCTGCTTCGCCGTCATCGCGGCGGCGGCGCTCCTCAACCTCGGGCTCGCCATCCGCCATCCCGCGAGCCACCGCCTCGGCGACGACGCCGCGACCCTGCTCCTCGCCTTCGACATCCTCCAGCTCGCCGTGCTCCTCTACCTCACGGGCGGGCTCCAGAACCCCTTCGCGATGCTGTTCCTGGCGCCGGTCCTGATCTCGGCGACGGCGCTGCCGCCGCAGCGGACCCTCGCCCTCGGCTGCCTTGCCGTCGGCGCGGCCTCCTTCCTCGTCAGCTTCCACAAGCCCCTGCCCTGGGCCGGGCAGGCCATCGACCTGCCCTTCCTCTATGTGAGCGGGGTCTGGACCGCGATTCTTTTGGGGGTCGCCTTCACCGGCGTCTACGCCTGGCGGGTCGCCGAGGAGGCGCGCCAGTTGGCCGAGGCGCTCGCCGCGACCGAGCGGGTGCTGGCCCGCGAGCAGCACCTGTCACAGCTCGACGGCCTCGCCGCCGCCGCCGCGCACGAGCTCGGCACGCCGCTTGCCACCATCGCCCTCGTCGCGAAGGAGCTCGACCACGCCCTGCCGAAGGAGGGGCCGGTCGCCGAGGACATCGCGCTCCTGCGCGAGCAGGTCGAGCGCTGCCGCCAAATCCTCGCGAAGCTCACCTCCCTCGGAGAGGACGAGCCCGCCTTCCTCGGCACCATGACGCTCTCCCACCTCCTCGAGGAGGTGGTCGAGCCGCAGCGGGCTCTCGACATCGAAATTGCGGTCGAGACCGGCGGCGAGGGACCGGAGCCCGCCTGCCGGCGCAGCCCCGGCCTCATCCACGGCCTCGCCAACATCCTCGACAACGCGGCCGACTTCGCGAAGGACCTGGTCGAGGTCGAGGCCCGCTGGACGCCTCAGGAGGTCCGGATCGAGATTCGCGACGACGGGCCGGGCTTCGCCCCCGAGGTGCTGCTCCGGGCGGGCGAGCCCTACGTCACGACCCGCGGCCCGAAGGAGCGGGCCGCCGACGAGGAAGCCGGCGGCCTCGGCCTCGGGCTCTTCATCGCCAAGACCCTGATCGAGCGCTCGGGGGCCCAGCTCACCCTCTCCAACGCCGCTCCGCCGGCGAGCGGGGCCGTGGTGCGGATCGTTTGGCCCAGGGCGAGCTTCGAGCGCGGCACGGAGGGCCGCCCGGACGGCCGGCCCGGTCTCCCTGAAGGCGAAAACGCTTCCTATATAGAGGCTTGACCTCAGATAGACTTGGAAAGGGCGTCACGTGACGCAAGGAGAGATCAGAATGGCCGAGGCGGAGGTCCCGTTCGAGGCCCGCGCCGACAAGAGCCTTCTCATCGTCGACGACGACAAGCCGTTCTCGACCAGGCTTGCCCGCGCCATGGAGG
The DNA here is from genome assembly GCA_036386395.1 of Beijerinckiaceae bacterium. GTDB lineage: Bacteria > Pseudomonadota > Alphaproteobacteria > Rhizobiales > Beijerinckiaceae > JAJKJG01. Next base: position 15,056 of record DASVVU010000113.1, read on the forward strand.
GCCGCGGCTATGCCGTGCGGGTCGCCGACACGGTCGCCGAGGGGCTCGCCGCCGTCGAGACGAGCGCGCCGGCCTTCGCCGTCATCGACATGCGCCTCGCGGACGGCAACGGCCTCGACGTGATCGCGCGCCTGAAGGAGCGCCGGCCCGAGGCCCGGGGGGTGATCCTGACCGGCTACGGCAACATCGCGACCGCGGTGACCGCCGTGAAGCTCGGCGCCTTCGACTACTTGGCGAAGCCCGCCGACGCGGACGAGATCCACGCGGCCCTGATGGCCCAGCCCGGCGAGCGCGCCGACCCGCCCGAGAACCCGATGTCGGCCGACCGCGTCCGCTGGGAGCACATCCAGCGCGTCTACGAGCTGTGCGGCCGCAACGTCTCCGAGACGGCGCGCCGCCTCAACATGCACCGCCGCACGCTGCAGCGGATTCTGGCGAAGCGCGCGCCGCGATGACGGCCGTTAAAGTGCGGTCACACCCACCCGCTTGCCCGTCCCCGCCGGGCGACTCGCGCTCGTGGGCGCGGGGGATTTCGCGGCGCCGCCGGGGGCCGCCTTCGGGGCGGCGGTGGCGGCGGGCTCGGGCCAGCCTTGCGGCGGGAGCGCGACCTCGTTCGCCTCGCGGGACGCGGCCGCCGGCTTGAAGCTCTCGGCGGCGGCCTTGGCGGCCGAAAGCTCGGCGGCCGAGAGGCGCTGGCCGACCTCGTCGCGCTTCTTTCCGGCGTCATCGTCCCCCTGCGCCGCGACGATCGCGAACCAGGTGTAGGAGCGCCCGAGGTTCTGGGAGACCCCCAGCCCGCGGGCCAGCAGCACCGCGAGGTTGAACTGGCTGTCCTTGATGCCGTGCTCGGCGGCCTTGCGGAACTGCTCGGCCGCCGCCCCGTAGTCGGGCTTGCCGTCCGGCCCGCCCTCGGCGAGGAGCACCGCGAGGTTGTGCATGGCCCGGGCGTTGCCCTTCTCGGCCGCGCGCTCGTACCAGGCCTTGGCGAGGGCGAGGTCCCGCGTCACGCCGAGGCCCTTCTCGTAGTGGTTTCCGATCCGGTACTGCGCCGGCACGAGACCGGCCGCCGCCGCCTTCTCGAACAGCTTCGCGGCGAGCTTCAGGTCGCGCGGGAGGCCGCGCCCCTCCGCGAGACGCGACGCGAGCTCGTGCACCGCGACCGGATCGCCCGAAAGCGCCGCCTGGCGCAGGCCGGCGATTCCCGCCGCCGTCGGGATCTCCCCAACCGCGGCGACGTTCGCGATCTTCTCGAGGGCCGGACGGGGGTCGATGGCGCCGGTGATCGCTGGCGCCTGGGGAGCAAGCTGGAGCGGCGCCGTGGCCGGAGACACGGCCGGTGCCTTCTCCGTGACGGGTCCGGCTGCACCACCGGTGCCGTTCCCGGTGTCGGCAACAGCCGGCGACGGCGGGGCGGCAACGACGGACGACGGCGGTGCTACGACGGAGGGCAACGGCGGCGCGATGGCCTGCGTGGTCCGCGGCTCGTCCGGCCGCGGCTCGGCCATGCTCGGCGCGGGAACCGCCTGCGGTACCTCTGGCGCGGGAGCCGGTGCCGCGACCCGGGCCTCGGATTTCGGCGCGGGCTCGGAAACAGGCTGCGAGCCGAACATCCCGAGCGTTTGATAGGCCCCGAGCGCCAGCACGATGGCGGCGAGCCCCAAGAGAATCGGGCGGCGGTGCTTGTCGACGGCGCCCCTCATGCGGGCCGCGAGGCTCGCCTTCGCCCCTTCGGCCTGAGCGGAGAGCGCGCCCTTCAACACACCTTTCCCGGGCTTCGCCTTGCTGTTCGCGGCGGCTTCCGCGGCGGCGGCCTGGGCGGCCCGGCGGGCGGCGGCGATGAAGCTCGCCTTGATGTCGACGCTGGCCTCGGGCGTCGCCGGAGCGGGCGCGGCGGCGCCCGGGCGCGGGCGGGCGGCGCCGGGCTCCAGGAGCACCTCCTCGCCAGGGGGCGGGATCGGCCGGTCGGCCTCGGTCAGTGTCAGCGGAGGCGCGCCCTCGCCGGTGCGGATCGGCGGCACAGGCGCCTTGACCCGCACCTGGGGCCGCTCGCCCGCGGGGCGGGGTGCGGGCTCCGCCGGCATCGCCTCGGGCAAGGCCTGCGGATCGAGGTTGCCGAGCCGCGAGACGACCTTCTCCAGCGCCGCGTGGACGCTCTCGAGGGTGGTCTGCATGCGCTTGTCGGCGGCGCTGCGATGGCTCTTGAGGTCGTCGAGATCGCGCCGGATGAGCCCGAGCTCGGGCTCATCCTCGCCCGTGGGCGCGGCCTTCGGCAGCGCCGCGAGGGTGTCGGCGACGGCGGCCTTGGCGGCGCGCTCGGCCGCCTCGTAGGCGCCGGTGCGCATGAGCTCGACCTGGGCCATGAGGTCGCCCATGGTGCGCTCGAGGGCCGCGAGCGCCGGGTCGCCGGAGCCGCGCTCGAGGCGGCGCGCCAGGATCCCGACCTGCTTCTCCAGGGCGTCGAGGGATTCGAGGCCGGCGCCGGGGCGCTCGGCCTGCTCGACCCGCTCGACGAGGGTGCGCAGCATGTCCTCGATGGGCTTGAGCTGCGGCGGCGCGCCCTGCGCCAGGGCCTCGTCGAGGCGGTCGAGGCGCTGGACGAGGCTGTCGATCCCCTTGGCCGGGGCCGCGAAGGTGATGCGCGGCTTCTCGCCCAAGCGGTCGAGCTTCTGGGACAGCGCCTCGATCCGCTCGGAGAGGTCGGGCGCGCCTTGGGCGCGCTGGTCGCCCAAGGAATCGAGCTTGCGCGACAGCCCGTCGAAGCGGCGCTCGAACTCCTTCGTGTCGACCTGCCGGCGGCCCATCTCGGCGAGGCGCTCGTTGAGCTCGGCGACCTGCGTCGCGAGCTGGTGGACGCGCTGCGGCTCGGCGAGGTCCGCAAGATGATGGCGTACGTCGAGGAGCTGCTGCGCGAGACCGTCGACCACGGCCGGGTCGAGGCCCATGCCGGCGACCGCGTCGATCCGGCGGGCGAGCGCCTCGAAGTCGCGGGACAGGCGGGCGTGGACACCGGTCGCGACGAGGTCGGCGACGCGGCGCACCTCGGCCTGGAGCTCCTCGGCCGGACGTGCGACGGCCGCGAGGTCGCCGGGCCGGCGGGCGGTCGCGACCTGCGCCGCGATGCCGTGCAGGGCATTTTCCAGCCCCTTGACCTCGTCCCGGGTCGCGAGCGACCCGACCATGGTCTGGAGGCGCTCGATCTCGGCGCGCAGGCCCGCGGCCTCGGACGAGGCGGCGGCCCGGCCGGGGTTCAGCGTGTCGAGCTGGCCGGCGAGCCGCGCGATGTCGCCGCGCAGCGACTGCAGGATGTCGCCGGGGAGGCGGGGAGCGGCGTGCTCCGAGGCCGGCGCCGCGTCGAGCTCGGCTTGGCGGGCGCGAATCTCGGCGACGGCGCTCCTGACGTCGGGCGCGCGGGCAGCGCGGGCGGGCGGCGCGGCGATGCGGTCGGTGATCTCGGCGATGCGGGTCTCGAAGCCGCGCAGCACCGCTTCGATCGACTCGTCGGCGGCGCGGGTCGCGCGCTCGGGCGCCGCCAGCTGCGTCTCGATGCGCTCGATGGCCTTGAGGGCGGCGTCGATGGAGGGGCGGTCGCCGTCCGAGAGCTTGCGCTCGATCTCGTCGAGGCGGCCCGTCATGGCGGAGAGCGCGTCGGCGAGGAGGGCCGTGGTGCGGTCCTGGCGCTCGGCGGCGCTGCGGGAGGCGGCTGAGAGGCGGGTCTCGGCCCGCTCGATCCAGCTCGCGACGGAATCGAGGGCGACGGCGGTCTTCTCGGCCTGCTGGCGGCTGCGGCGCTCGGTCTCCTCCGAGGCGCGGGCGAGGATCGCCTCGAGCTCGTCCGCCGCGACGCCGGCGGGCTTGTAGGCGAGCTGCGCCACGGCCTGAAGCTTCGCGACCGCGGCGTCGAGCCCGTCGTCCGCCGCGGGCTCCGCCCGCTTGCGCTTCGCGCTCTTGCGGGCCGGCTTCGCCCCGGCCTCGGGGCCGGCGTTGCGGGTGACGGCCGCGAGCCATTCGTCGAGGGACATCCCGGCGTGGCGGGCCGCCTTGCGGGCGGCGTCGCGCGCCTCCTTGCCGAGGTCGTCGGGCCCGGGGGGCGTTTTCCGTCGTGTCGCGGCGCTCATGGGCGCTCCTGCAGCCCAGGTGAAGGCTGATACGTCGGGACCGGCGCGCCTCCATGGCCGGTCCGGCGGGGCCGGCCGAATCCGCGAAGGCTTAAAACTCCGTGAAGTCCGTCGCCCGCGCCTGCCCCGCCGGTCACTTTTGAGGGGCCAAGGTAAACAAGCCGTTAAGGAGCCCGCCTCTGGGCCCGCAACCGCACGGGCCCGGCCCGCGTTACCGTTAGCTCGCTGACGTAACGGCAGGCTTACTCCCCCAAAGGGTTCCGAAACCGCAGGATGCGCCTATCTGAACCGCGGGCGGCCGGTCGCGCGACCGCCGATGCCATGATTCGCCCTTTTCACAACCTTCGACGAACAAGGACAAAAAGAAACCATGGACAGCACCACCGTCCTGGCGGCCTCCGCCTCGGGAGATGCCCGGCGCGCCGCCGAGGAGCGCGGCCGGACCTACACCATCGGCGACCTCGCCCGCGAGTTCGGCGTCTCCCTGCGGGCCCTGCGCTTCTATGAGGACCGCGGCCTCCTCAGCCCCGTCCGCCTGGGTTCGTCCCGCATCTACGACGCCCGCCAGCGCGCCCGCCTCGAGCTGATCCTCAAGGGCAAGCAGCTCGGCTTCACGCTCACCGAGATCCGCGCCCTCCTCGAGCGCGAGGAGCGCGGCGAGAGCGCCCCGAAGCTGCGCCTCTCGGTCAGGCAGATCGACGACCAGATCGCCCACCTCGAGCGCCAGAAGGGCGAGATCGAGACTGCCATCGCCGAGCTCAAGGCCCAGCGCCAGAAGGCGATGTCGTCATAAGCCGCCTCGGCCGGGCCGCGTGGGAGGAGCGCGCGGCCTTGTCCCGATGCGTCCCGGCCTCTAGACAGGCGCGCCCTTGAGGAGGTCGCCCATGCGCATCGAGGCCATCCCGATCGGCGTGAACCCGCCGCACGACGTGAACGTCGTGATCGAGGTGCCGATCGGCGGCGAGCCGATCAAGTACGAGCTCGACAAGGCCGCCGGCACCCTCGTGGTCGACCGCTTCCTCTACACGGCGATGCGCTATCCCGGGAATTACGGCTTCATCCCGCACACCCTCTCGGGCGACGGCGACCCCTGCGACGTGCTCGTCGCCAACACCCGGGCGATCGCGCCGGGCGCCGTGATGAGCGTGCGCCCCGTCGGCGTGCTCCTCATGGAGGACGAGGCCGGCCAGGACGAGAAGATCGTGGCGGTGCCCTCGCGCAAGCTCACGGCCCGCTACGAGCGCATCCGGAGCTACACCGACCTGCCCGACATCACGATGCGCCAGATCGAGCACTTCTTCGAGCACTACAAGGACCTCGAGCCCGGCAAGTGGGTCAAGGTCGTGCGCTGGGGCGACGCCGAGGACGCCAAGCGCCTGATCCAGGAGGGGATCGAGCGGGCGAAGGGCGCGGGATAAGGCGGATGCCCTCCGGCCCGCAGCCGCTCGCCATCGCGGTCGAGGGCGCGCAGCCGGTCTCCGGCCTGATCGACGCGCCGGCGGGCGCCCGGGCCTGCTTCGTGCTGGCGCACGGCGCCGGGGCCGGCATGACGCACCCGTCGATGACGGCCGTCGCGGCGGGCCTTGCCGAGCGCAGCGTCGCGACGCTGCGCTACCAGTTCCCGTTCATGGAGCAGGGCTCGCGGCGGCCCGATCCTCCGGCCGTCGCCCACGCGGCGGTCCGGGCGGCGGTGGCCGAGGCCGCCCGGCGGCTGCCCGGCCTCAAGCTCGTCGCCGGCGGCCGCTCCTTCGGCGGCCGCATGACCTCGCAGGCGCAGGCGATAGCGCCGCTCCCCGGCGTGCGCGGCCTCGCCTTCCTGGCCTTCCCGCTGCATCCGGCCGGGCGCGTATCCACGGAGCGCGCCCGGCACCTGTCCGACGTCCACGTCCCGATGCTGTTCCTGCAGGGCACCCGCGACGCCCTCGCGGACCTCTCCGAGATGCAGGCCCTCGCGGCCCGCCTCGGCGGGCGCGCGACGCTCCGCCTGTGGCAGGACGCCGACCACTCCTTCAAGGTCCCGGCCCGCTCGGGCCGGACGGAGGCCGAGGTCAGGGCCGAGATCCTCGATGCATTGGCCGCCTGGATCGAAAGTCTGACCTGAAAGCAGGCCGGTCTGAAACCATAACTCATGCACCCCGTGCTCGGCGCCGGATGAGGTGCGCCTTGCCGGGTGTCGGGCAGGCAATATACTGCCGGTCTTGAAAAGACCTGGGGACCGCCTGGGCAGTGTGGCTCGCTCTCGCGGGCCGGGAGGAAACATTGGCCGCGCGCACCAACGCCGCTGTCGAATTCGTCGACCGCCACCTGAAGGAAGGGCGGGCCGAAAAGGTCGCGTTCCGCGACCCGCGCCGGTCCCTGACCTACGGCGCGCTCGCCGACCGCGCCGCCCGGGTCGGCCCGGCGCTCGAAGGGCTCGGCGTTACCCGCGAGCAGCGGGTCGTCATGCTGATGCTCGACACGGTCGACTTCCCGGTTTTCTTCTGGGGCGCGATCCGTTCCGGGGTCATCCCGGTGCCGCTCAACACGCTGCTGGGGCCGGACCAGTACGCCTACGTGCTGGAGGACTCCCGCGCCCCCCTCGTCATCGCATCGGCGCCGCTCGTCGCGACGGCCGAAGCCGCCGTCGCGGCGTCGGGCCGCCGCGTGAAGATCGTGACCGCGGGCGCGGAGAGCGGCGGCGCGCATCCGCGCCTCGAAGACCTTCTGGACGAGGCGGCGCCCGCGCCGGAGGCAGCCGACACCCTGGCCGACGAGGTCGCGTTCTGGCTCTACTCCTCGGGCTCGACCGGCATGCCGAAGGGCGTCAAGCACGTCCATTCGAGCCTCATGGAGACGGCCCGGCTCTACGGCGAAGGCGTGCTCGGGCTCGCTGAGGACGACGTCGTCTATTCGGCGGCAAAACTGTTCTTCGCCTACGGCCTCGGCAACGCCATGACCTTCCCGATGGCGGTCGGCGCTTGCGCCGCGCTCCTCGACGAGCGCCCGACGCCGAAGTCCGTATTCGCCGTCCTGCGGCGCGAGCAGCCGACGATCTTTTTCGGCGTGCCGACCCTCTACGCCGCGATGCTCGCGGATCCCGAGTGCACGCCCGAGAACGGCTCGCGGCGGCTGCGCCTGTGCGTCTCGGCCGGCGAGGCTCTGCCGGAGCACGTCGGCTTGGCGTGGAAAAAGAAATTCGGGGTCGACATCCTCGACGGCACCGGCTCGACCGAGATGCTGCACATCTACCTGACGAACGCCCCCGGCGACCTGCGCTACGGCACCTCCGGCCGGGCGGTGCCCGGCTACGAGCTGCGCCTCGTCGACGAGGAGGGCCGCGAGGTCGGCGTCGGCGAGATCGGCGAGATGCTGGTGCGCGGCCCCTCCCACGCCGAGGGCTACTGGAACCAGCGCGAGAAGTCGCGCCGTACCTTCGAGGGCGCCTGGACCCGCACCGGCGACAAGTACGTGCGGGAGGCGGACGGACGGTTCGTCTGCTGCGGCCGCACCGACGACATGTTCAAGGTTTCCGGCATCTGGGTCTCGCCGTTCGAGGTCGAGGCCGCGCTCATCAGCCACGACGCCGTCCTCGAGGCCGCCGTCGTGCCGGCGAAGGACGCGGACGGGCTCGAGAAGCCCAAGGCCTACATCGTGCTGAAGGACGCCGCGCGGAGCGCCGACGGCCTCGGCGAGGAGCTGAAGGAGCACGTGAAGAGCGCCATCGGCCCATGGAAGTACCCGCGCTGGATCGAGGTGGTCGAGAGCCTGCCGAAGACCGCGACGGGGAAGATCCAGCGGTTCAAGCTGCGGGCGGGGGCGTAAACCCCAAAGCCGTCATCCTCGGGCGGCGCGTAGCGCCGACCCGAGGACCCCGTGGGGGATGAGCGTTTAACCGTCCTGAGGTCCTCGGCTCTGCGCGCGGAGTTTATCCTCGGGCGGGCCTTAGGCCGGACCCGGGGCGCACCGGCCGAGGATGACGGCGTTGGAGATGAGGAGAAACGTATGCCATTGGCGGACGAAGGCTTTCTCGACATCGACGGCGCAAGCCTCGAGTACCGCATGATCGGGCCGCGCCCGGACGCGGCGCCGACGATCGTCATGCTGCACGAGGGACTCGGCTCAGCAAGCCTGTGGGGCGACCTTCCCGAGAGGCTCGCGGAGCGCACGAAGGCCGGCGTGTTCGCCTATTCCCGCGCCGGCTACGGCCGCTCCTCCCCCGTCTCCCTGCCGCGCCCCCTCGACTACATGCAGCGCGAGGCGGCCGAGGTCCTGCCGAAGCTCCTCGACGCCATCGGCTTCCGCCGCGGCATTCTCCTGGGCCACTCGGACGGCGCCTCGATCGCGGCGGTCTATGCCGGGAGCGTCCAGGACCACCGGGTGCGCGGCCTCGCGCTCATGGCGCCGCACTTCTTCGTCGAGGATTTTTCGCTGCGCGAGATCGAGCGCGCCGGAGAGCGCTACGAAAAAGGCGATCTGCGCCAGAGGCTGGCCCGCCACCATGCCGACGTGGACGTTGCCTTCCGGGGCTGGAACGGGGCTTGGCTCGATCCGGACTTCCCGAAGGTTTTCGATATTATCGAACCACTTGCCTACATTCGCGTGCCGGTGCTGATCGTGCAGGGAGAGGACGATCCTTACGGCACCGTGCGGCAGATCGAGGTCGCCGAGGAGGAGTGCTACTGCCCTGTCGACGCGGTTCTGCTGCCGGGCTGCGGTCATGCTCCACACCGGGACAAACCGACAGAAGCCGTTGAGATTGTTGGGGATTTCCTCGAACGCATCCTCGTGCTGCACGGCGAGGCGCGGATGGAGCGCGCCGCCTGACCGCGCTTGCGCGGCCGGCCCGCGCCCACGTCCCGGGCTCGGGGAGCACGCCAGACCGCGCCCCTCTGGAGGCTGCGAAGCGGCTCGTGCGGGCGCCGGTCGAGGCCGCGGCCTGGGAGGGCGATATCGCCTACCGCTACGGCGCAAGTCTTTACGTCCAAAGCTTTTTCTGGGAGGCGCACGAGGTCTGGGAAGCGGTCTGGATGGCCTGCCCGCCGAACGGCGTCGAGCGGCGGCTCCTGCGGGGGCTGATCGCGCTTGCCAACGCCGCCCTCAAGCTCCGGATGGGGCGGCCCAAGGCGGCGCTGCGGCTGTTGCGGGAGGCGGACGAGGTCTTGAATGAGGTGGGCGCCGGGCCGGTGATGGGGGTCGCGCCCGCCCGGTTGCGGGCCGCGATACGGGAGCTTGCCGACGCCCTTGATGCCGTGGGCGACGGAGCGGATTCCGACGGCGACCGGCACCGGAACGCACACGGCGTTCGCACCGGAACGCTCGCGGAGGTGAACCCGGCGGTCGCGCGAATCCTGCGCCCCCTCGACGGGGCCGCGCTGGACTTGGGCGGTAGAGCTGCACTATAATGCATCCGACCGGCGGGCCGGCGGCACTATAATTCGGCAAAGGGAGGGAAAGGCGCATGGCCGAGGACGGGCCCCGGGAGGGCGTGGTCGACTTTGAGACCGATCCCTCGCGCTACCGCCATTGGAAGCTCGCCGTCGACGGCGAGGTCGCGACGTTGACCCTCGACGTCGACGAGAACGGCGGCCTCTTCCCGGGCTACGCCTTGAAGCTCAACTCCTACGACCTCGGCGTCGACATCGAGCTCGCCGACGCCGTTACGCGCCTGCGCTTCGAGCACCCTCAGGTGAAGGTCGTGGTGATGCGCTCGGGCAAGGACCGGGTGTTCTGCGCCGGCGCCAACATCCGCATGCTCGCCGGCGCGAGCCACGGCCACAAGGTCAACTTCTGCAAGTTCACCAACGAGACCCGCAACCTCATCGAGGACTCCTCGGCCTTCGCCGACCAGAAGTACGTCTGCGTCGTCACCGGCACCGCCGCGGGCGGCGGCTACGAGCTCGCCCTTGCCGCCGACCACATCATGCTGGTCGACGACGGCTCGTCCTCCGTGGCGCTGCCCGAGGTGCCGCTGCTCGCGGTGCTGCCCGGCACCGGCGGCCTCACCCGCGTCACCGACAAGCGCAAGGTCAGGCGCGACCACGCCGACGTGTTCTGCACCATCGAGGAGGGCATCAAGGGCCGCCGCGCCGTCGAGTGGCGCCTCGTCGACGAGGTCGTGCCGCGCTCCCGCGTGGAAGAAAAGGTCGCCGCGCGGGTGCAGGACTTTTTAAATCGCTCGACCCGGCCTACGGGCCTCAAGGGCATCGCGCTCACCCCGCTGAAGCGCGAGATGAGCCCCGACCGGGTGCGCTATTCCGCCGTCGACCTCGAGATCGACCGCGGAACGCGCGTCGCCACCCTCACCATTCATGGCCCCGAGGCGCCGCCGCCCGCGAGCCCCGAAGCGCTCGTCGCGGAAGGTGCAGCGACCTGGATGCTGCGCGCGGCGCGCGAGCTCGACGACGCGGTCCTGCACCTTCGCCTCAACGAGCGCGGGACCGCCATCGTCCTGTTCAAGACTCTTGGAGACCCCGCCCTCGCGGCCGCCCACGACGCCTTTATCGACGCAACCCAGGACCACTGGCTCGCGAAAGAAATCCGGCACCTGTGGAAGCGGGTGCTGAAGCGCATCGACCTCACCTCGCGCACCCTCGTCGTCGCGATCGAGCCGGGCTCGTGCTTCGCCGGGACGCTCGCCGAGCTCGCCTTCGCGGCCGACCGCTCGTACATGCTGATTGGCCGGTTCGAGGGCGACAACCGACCGCCCGCGACGCTGACCCTCGGCCCGGCCAACTTCGGCCCCCACCCGATGTCGAACGGGCTCACGCGCCTGCAAACCCGCTTTCTCGGCACGCCGGAAGCGGTGGATGCCGCGCAGGCGGCCGCCGGCCGCGCCCTCGACGCCGGCGAGGCGGAGGACCTCGGCCTCGTCACCTTCGCCCTCGACGACATCGATTGGGAAGACGAGGTCCGCGTCTTCCTGGAGGAGCGCGCGAGCTTCTCGCCCGACGCGCTTACCGGCATGGAGGCGAACCTGCGCTTCGGCGGCCCGGAGACAATGGAAACCAAGATCTTCGCCCGCCTCACGGCCTGGCAGAACTGGATCTTCCAGCGCCCCAACGCGGTCGGGCCGGAGGGGGCGCTCCGCCGCTACGGCACGGGACAGAAGGCGGCGTTCGACATGGGGCGGGTGTGATGCGGCGCCGGGGTGCGTCCTTCGAGGCTCGCGCTTCGCGCTCGCACCTCAGGATGAGGACCGCGGAGTTTGCTCAACCCTCCTCATGCTGAGGTGCGAGCGGAGCGAGCCTCGAAGCACGCACCACGCGAGTGACGCTTCGAAATGTTCACGGGTTTGAGGAGCGAACGATGGACGGCCTGAACGTCGACTACACCACCAAGATCCCGAACAACGTCAGCCTATCCACCGACCGGCAGGTGCTGAAGGCGCTGGAGGGCTGGCACCCAGGCTACCTCGACTGGTGGAACGACATGGGGCCGGAGGGCTTCCAGGAGTCCCTCGTCTATCTGCGCACCGCCGTCAGCGTGGACCCGAAGGGCTGGGCCAAGTTCGACTACGTGCGCATGCCCGAATACCGCTGGGGCATCCTCCTCGCGCCCCAGGAGGAGGGCCGCAAGGTCAACTTCGGCGAGCACATGGGCGAGAGCGCCTGGCAGGAGGTGCCGGGCGAGTACCGGGCGATGCTGCGCCGCCTGATCGTCATCCAGGGCGACACCGAGCCCGCCTCCGTCGAGCAGCAGCGGCATCTCGGCAAGACCGCGCCCTCCCTCTACGACATGCGCAACCTGTTCCAGGTCAACGTCGAGGAGGGCCGCCACCTCTGGGCGATGGTGTACCTCCTGCAGAAGTACTTCGGCCGCGACGGGCGCGAGGAGGCCGACGACCTCCTGCGCCGCCGCTCCGGCGACGAGGACGCGCCGCGCATGCTCGGCGCCTTCAACGAGGCGACGCCGGACTGGCTGTCCTTCTTCATGTTCACCTTCTTCACCGACCGCGACGGCAAGATGCAGCTCGAGAGCCTCGCGCAGTCGGGCTTCGACCCCCTCTCGCGCACCTGCCGCTTCATGCTGACCGAGGAGGCGCACCACATGTTCGTGGGCGAGACCGGCGTCGGGCGCACGCTGCAGCGCACCTGCGAGGCGATGGTCCAGGCCGGCATCGAGGACCCCTACGACCGCGACCGCGTGCGGGCGCTCCGGGTCGTCGACCTGCCGACGATCCAGAAGAAGATGAACCTGCACTTCACCCTGTCCCTCGACCTCTTCGGCTCGGAGGTCTCGACCAACGCCGCGAACTTCTACAACTCCGGGCTCAAGGGCCGCTTCCAGGAGACCAAGATCGACGACGACCACCGGCTCACCAACGCCACCTATCCGGTGTCGAAGCTGATCGACGGACAGGTGAAGCTCGTCGACGAGCCGGCGCTGACGGCGCTCAACATGCGCCTTCGCGACGACTACGTCGCCGACTGCGCCAAGGGCGTCGAGCGCTGGAACAAGATCATCGAGAAGACCGGCGTGAAGTTCCGCCTCGAGCTGCCGCACGTCGCCTTCCACCGCCACATCGGCGAGTTCAAGGACGTGAAGGTCTCGCCGCAGGGGCAGGCCATCGGCGAGGCCGAGTGGGAGAAGGGCAAGGACGCCTGGCTGCCCTCGAAGGAGGACGGCGACTTCATCGAGGCCCTGATGAAGCCCGAGGCCGAACCGGGCAAGTTCGCGAGCTGGATCGCCCCGCCGAAGGTCGGCATCGACAACAAGCCCGGCGACTTCGAATATGTGAAGATCGCGGCGTAACGCCTGCCTTCATGCTCACCCCTCGCCGTCATGCCCGGGCTTGGCCCGGGCATCCACGTCTTTGCCGGGGAAGGGCACGACGCCGACCGGCCTGCCGCCCTGGGCCGCGAACTCTCGCCACGCAGCGCCCGTGGCGCGCAAAGGCGTGGATGGCCGGGCCAAGCCCGGCCATGACGGTTTAAAGAGGCGGCTCAAGGAAGACGCCCAAGGGTGGCGATCCGCGCCCGAAAGCCTTAATTAGGTCAAACCGTTGACGCCCAAGGCGTCGGAACCAGGAGCCCGATGAAGCATGCGGCGCGGGCTCGGAACGCCCGGCCGCGCCGGCATCATGCGGGCCGGCGTCACAAGGGAAAGCGTGTCCATGCCCACCATCGCCCTCGTCGACGACGACCGCAACATCCTGACCTCGGTCTCGATCGCCCTCGAAGCGGAAGGCTACCGCATCCAGACCTACACCGACGGCGCCTCGGCCCTCGACGGCCTGCGCCATTCGCCGCCCGATCTCGCCATCTTCGACATCAAGATGCCGCGCATGGACGGGATGGAGCTTCTTAGACGGCTTCGCCAGAAGTCCGACCTGCCGGTGATCTTCCTGACCTCCAAGGACGAGGAGATCGACGAGCTGTTCGGGCTCAAGATGGGCGCCGACGACTTCATCCGGAAGCCGTTCTCGCAGCGCCTCCTCGTCGAGCGGGTGAAAGCCGTGCTGCGCCGCTTCGCGCCGAAGGACCAGTCGGCCCCGAAGGAGGACTCGGCGAAGGCGCTGGAGCGCGGCCAGCTCGTCATGGACCCCGAGCGCCACACCTGCACCTGGAAAGGCGACCCCGTCACCCTCACGGTGACCGAGTTCCTGATCCTCCAGGCGCTCGCTCATCGCCCCGGCGTCGTGAAGAGCCGCAACGCCCTCATGGACGCGGCCTACGACGACCAAGTCTACGTCGACGACCGCACCATCGACAGCCACATCAAGCGCCTGCGCAAGAAGTTCAAGGCGGTCGACAACAACTTCGAGATGATCGAGACGCTTTATGGGGTCGGCTACCGCTTCAGGGAAACCTGACCGCGGGCCCTGAGCCATGGACGCCGCCACGCCCGCAGACATCTCCGCGCGGCCGCGCCGCAGGCGGATGCGCCGCCTGCGCCTCCTCACGCGCGTCCGGGCGACGTGGCGGGCGCTCGTGCAGCGCGCCTCGTCGAGCCTCACGCGCCGCATCGTCGTCCTCAACCTCGCCGGCCTCGTCGCCCTCTTGGTCGGCTTCCTCTACCTCAACCAGTTCCGCCAGGGGCTGATCCAGACCCGGGTCCAGAGCCTCCTGACGCAAGGCGAGATCATCGCCGGCGCGATCGCGGCTTCAGCGACGGTCGAGTCCGACACCATCAACATCGATCCCGACAAGCTCCTGCAGCTGCACGCCGGCGAGTCCGCGGAGCTTGGCGAGGAGGCGCTCTCGCCCCTCGATTTCTCGCTCAACCCCGAGCGGGTCGCGCCGCTTGTGCGCCGCCTCGTCACCCCGACCCGCAACCGCGCCCTGATCTACGACCGCGACGGCAGCCTCCTCCTCGATTCGCGCAGCCTGTTCTCCCGCGGCGACGTGCTGCGCTTCGAGCTCGCCCCCCTGCGCAAGAAGGACGAGGGCTTCGTCGAGCGCACCTGGAACTGGGTCCGTGACCTCTTCGGCAAGGAGGGCCCTCCCGTCGAGGACGTGGCGCCGACGAACGGCAGGACCCTGCCCGAGGTCGCGGACGCGCTGAACGGCACCCGCGCCCACGTCGTGCGCCAGAACGCGCGGGGCGAGACCATCGTCTCGGTGGCGGTGCCGGTGCAGCGCTCCCGCGCCATACGCGGCGCCCTCGTGCTGTCGACGCAAGGCGGCGACATCGACAAGATCATCGCCTCCGAGCGCTTCGCGCTCCTCCAGGTGTTCCTGGTCGCGGCCCTCGTCATGGTGGTGCTGTCGATGCTGCTCGCGGGCGCGATCGCCGGTCCCGTGCGGCGCCTCGCCGAGGCCGCCGAGCGCGTGCGCCGGGGCATCAAGTCGCGCGAGCAGATCCCGGACTTCACCGAGCGCTCGGACGAGATCGGCCATCTCTCGGGGGCGCTCCGCGAGATGACCCGCGCCCTCTACAGCCGCATCGACGCGATCGAGCGCTTCGCCGCCGACGTCGCGCACGAGCTGAAGAACCCGCTCACCTCGCTGCGCAGCGCCGTCGAGACCCTGCCGCTCGCGAAGAGCGACGAGTCCCGCGGCCGGCTTCTCGCGATCGTGCAGCACGACGTGCGCCGCCTCGACCGGCTGATCAGCGACATCTCGGACGCCTCCCGCCTCGACGCGGAGCTCGCCCGCGCCGACGCCGAGCCCGTCGACATGGCGCGGCTCCTCGACGCCGTGGTGACGATCGCGAACGAGCGCCGGCGCGAGCACGACCCGCTGATCGTGCTCTCCGTCGAGCCCCACCCCATGGCCAAGGATGCCTTCTTCGTCTTCGGCCACGACAGCCGCTTGGCGCAGGTGTTCGGCAACCTCGTCGACAACGCCCGCTCGTTCTCGCCCCGCGACGGGGCCGTCCGGGTGACGCTGCGCCGCGTGCCGGGCGCCATCGACGTGATCGTCGAGGACGACGGGCCCGGCATCCCCCCGCACGCCCTGGAGCGCATCTTCGAGCGCTTCTACACCGACCGGCCGGACCAGGGCTTCGGCCAGAACTCGGGACTCGGCCTCTCGATCTCGCGCCAGATCGTCGAGGCGCACCGGGGCACGATCCGGGCCGAGAACCGCCTCGGGCCCGCAGACGAGGACGGCGAGCCGCGGCGCCTCGGCGCCCGCTTCACCGTCCGCCTGCCGCCGCTCGGCTGAGAAGCGCGCCCGGCATGACGATCCACGCCACCTGCGTCGTCATCGGCGAAGCAGGAGTCCTCATCCGCGGCCCCTCGGGGAGCGGGAAATCGCACCTCGCGCGGGAACTCCTGGCGGCGGCCGAGGCGGCGGGCCGCTTCACCCGCCTCGTCTCCGACGATCGCACGGCGGTCGACGCGCGGCACGGGCGGCTAGTCGCCCGCTCGGTCGCCGCGATCGAGGGCCGGATCGAGATCCGCGGCGTCGGCATTGTGGCGAGGCCCTTCGAGGACGCCGCTGTCGTGCGCCTCGTCGTGGATTGCGGGGAAACCTTAGGGGAGCGCCATCCCGGAGAATCCGAGAGGACGGCCGAGGTCGAGGGCGTGCGCCTGCCCCGCCTCGTCCACCGCGGCGAGAGCGGCTTCGCCCATGTCGTCCTGTGGCAGCTTAGTGACCTTTGTGACACGTGGCCGACAGTATGATAAACATTTCGTCGCATATGCCTTGCGCTTGTCTTCGCAGTGCACAAAATAGCGGCCCGCCCCCAAGGGGGCGACGGAACTAAGCCATCATGATCGGAATGGTGCTCGTCACGCACGGGCAGCTCGCGACGGAGTTCAGGGCCGCTCTCGAGCACGTCGTCGGTCCGCAAGCCCAGTTCGAGACCATCACCATCGGTCCCGACGACGACATGGAATCGCGCCGCAAGGACATCATGGCGGCGGTGTGCCGCGTCAACTCCGGCGAGGGCGTCGTCGTCCTCACCGACATGTTCGGCGGCACCCCCTCGAACCTCGCCCTGTCTTGCATGAACGGCGGCTCGGTCGAGGTCGTGGCCGGCATCAACCTGCCGATGCTGATCAAGCTCGCGAGCGTGCGCGACGAGGAGCCGCTGGGCCAGGCCGTCCTCCACGCCCAGGAGGCCGGCCGTAAGTACATCAACGTCGCCTCCCGGGTGCTCGCCGGAAAGTGAGCGCCGACTTCATGCTCCACGGGGCCTCTTCCGCCGACGCGCCGGAGGCGCCAGAGGATTGCCCCCCGGCGCCGATCCCCGAGGGCGCGCTCGCCCGGGAGATGCCGATCGTCAACCGCAAGGGCCTGCACGCCCGTGCCTCGGCCAAGTTCGTCCAGACCGTCGACCGCTTCTCCTCCGACGTGACCGTGACCCGCTGCGGCGAGACCGTCGGCGGCCGCTCCATCATGGGCCTCCTGACGCTCGGCGCCGCCCAGGGCACCACGATCACCGTGACGGCGAAGGGCGACGACGCCGAGGCCTGCCTCGACGCGCTCGCGGGGCTCGTAGCGGGACGGTTCGGCGAGGACGAGTGATCGGATCAGGGCGGCGGCAGCTCGGAGAGCCGGCGCCTCGCCTCCTCGAGACCCTTCTCGGCCGCCCGTTCGTAGAAGGCCCGGGCCGCCGCCCTGTCCGGCGGCTGGCCGAGGCCGTCCCGGCTCAGGTCGCCGAGGCGCAGGAGCGCCGACGCGGCGTCGTCTCGCCCTCGTCCGAAGGCACGGTCGGGGTCGGCCGCATAAAGCGCCACCTCGCCGGCAACCGGCGGAAGCTTCCTCTTGTCCTGGGCGGCTCCGCACTGCTCGAGCCACGCCCTGGCGCGTGGGTAATCGGGAGCCGTCACGCCCCAGCCGCGCCCGCTCCCGTCGTCGAGCGAGAGGATTTGGCCCGCGTAGCAGATCGAGAGCTCGTCCCCCAGCTCGGCCCCGGCGACGAGCCACTGGACGGGCGTGCGGTCCGCCTCGGGCGGCAGCGGCAGGTGACCGCTCCGCTGCAACTGGCGAAAGACGGCCATCAGCCACGCCGCCTTTCCGATGCCCTGGTCGAGGGCGGCCCGGACGTGCGGCCAAGCCTCCTCCCAGAGGCGGCGGTCGGCATCGGCATCCGGCGGGTTCGTGCCGATCCGGCGGATCAGCAGCTCATAGGCGAGCGTCAGGCGCGCCTCCGGATCGCCGCTCGCGGCCGCCTGCCGCAGCATCGCGTCGCGCAGATCCACGCGATCGGGAACCTCCGAAGCGAGTTCATTCCAAAAGAGAAGATGGGCCAGACGGGCGGCGGCCCGCCAGTCGCCGGCCTCGGCAGCGGGCCGGAGCACCTTGACGGCGAAGCGCTGGGACGCCGTCCTGACCGGGTCGCCGGACGGCCGGTCGAAGGCTTGGATGTCGTGCTGGGTCCCCAGATTGTAGCGCGCCGGCATGATGCCGGCGTTGGCGGCCCGGACGAAGTTGGCCTGGGCCGCGTGCCAGTCCACCGCCACGCCCTCGCCCCGCATCTGGAGGACGCCCAGGTTGTTCCTGGCGATCTGGTCGCCGAGGATGGTCCCGGCCCTCAGGAAAGGGGCGGCGAGATCGCTGCGGCCGTCCTTTACGAGATCGGCGAGCACCGCATTCCGGTATTGGGACAACGGCGGCAGGGGACCGAGCGCGACGGCGGCCGCCAATGTGACGGCGAGCGAGGCGGGCCGGAGTCGGGCCATGACCGAACCTGAGGCTACGGAAATGAGGGCTTCCGCCGAAGCCTCGCCGCCCCTCTCTTAAGGTCCCGTGAAGCGGCTGCCTCACGCCCCCAAGAGCTTCGACAGCCACTCCGGCCGGATCGCGTCGAAGCCGGCGAAGCCCGAGAGGCCGAATGCGAGGCCGACGAGGCTGACGCCAGCGGCGAGGCCGAGGAGCCAGCGGATGCGGGTCAGCGCCGCGACGGCAAGCAGCGCGAGCGAGAGCGACAGGAAGCTGTCCGAGAAGTCGAACAGGTCGTCGGCATCGTTGAGGCGCTTGTAATTGGCCTCGTGCCCGTTCGCCGTGTCCGTGAGCTCCTTGAGCTCGGCCCTATAGCGCTCGATGTCGCGGCGCCAGCCCTCCATGAGGGCGCGGTTCTCGGGGGTGTCCTTGAGGACGCCGTCGCGGGTCAGGGCCTCGGCGCGCTGCACCTCGAGGTCGAGCTCGAACTGGCGCATGCGCTTCGCCTGGTACTGGTTCCAGGAATCGACGATGAGCGCCTGCGAGCGCTGGATCGCCTGCACGACGTTGTCGTCCTTGATCTTCGACACCGCCATGAAGGCCGAGATCAGGGCGACGATGATCGCGACGGTGTTGTTGAAGCGGTCGCTGTCGCTGCGGGAGGCGTCGGGTTCGGCCATCGGGGCGCTCGGGTAAGCGCCGCCATAACAGCAGGCGCCGGCCTCAGGTCGAGGCCCCGCCTCGGGAAATCCACCGTTTTCGGTGGGCCGGGCTCATGCGGGCAACACATAAAGACATCTTTATATCTTGATTGCCTCTCCGGTGGGTTGCTGCTATGGAGCCGCGAGCAAGCGATCCTAAAACACCGCACAAGGAAGCCGACCATGCCGCAAGCCGCCGCCCGGAAGCACGTCCCCCAGCATGACTACGCCGTGAAGGACATCGGCCTCGCCGAGTGGGGCCGCAAGGAGATCGCCATCGCCGAGACCGAGATGCCCGGCCTCATGGCGGTGCGCGAGGAGTACGCCGCGAAGCAGCCGTTGAAGGGCGCGCGCATCGCCGGCTCGCTGCACATGACGATCCAGACGGCCGTGCTGATCGAGACGCTGTCGGCCCTCGGCGCCGACATCCGCTGGGTGTCGTGCAACATCTACTCGACCCAGGACCATGCCGCGGCCGCGATCGCGGCGGCCGGCATCCCGGTCTTCGCCTACAAGGGCGAGAGCCTCGAGGAGTACTGGGACTTCACGGCCAAGCTGTTCGAGTGGGGCGACGGCGGCACCCCCAACATGATCCTCGACGACGGCGGCGACGCGACCCTCTTCGTCCATCTCGGCGTCCGCGCCGAGGGCGGCGATGTCGCCTTCCTCGACAAGCCCGGCGCCGAGGAGGAGGAGGTCCTGTTCGCGCTGATCAAGCGCACCCTCAAGGAGAAGCCGAAGGGCTGGTTCGGCGAGCTCGCCAAGGCGATCAAGGGCGTCTCGGAAGAGACCACGACCGGCGTCCACCGGCTCTACGTCATGCAGAAGGAGGGCAAGCTCCTCTTCCCGGCGATCAACGTCAACGACTCGGTCACGAAGTCGAAGTTCGACAACCTCTACGGCTGCCGCGAGTCGCTCGTCGACGGCATCCGCCGCGGCACCGACGTGATGATGGCCGGCAAGGTCGCCATGGTCGCGGGCTTCGGCGACGTCGGCAAGGGCTCGGCCGCGTCCCTGCGCAACGCCGGCTGCCGGGTGCTCGTGTCCGAGATCGACCCGATCTGCGCCCTCCAGGCCGCCATGGAGGGCTACGAGGTCACGACCATGGACGACGCCGCGCCCCGGGCCGACATCTTCGTCACCGCGACCGGCAACAAGGACGTCATCACCCTCGACCACATGCGCGCCATGAAGGACCGGGCGATCGTCTGCAACATCGGCCACTTCGACAACGAGATCCAGGTCGCCGGCCTCAAGAACCTCAAGTGGCAGAACATCAAGCCGCAGGTCGACGAGATCGAGTTCCCGGACGGGCACCGCATCATCCTGCTCTC
>DASVVU010000114.1:0-3292 GCA_036386395.1 Beijerinckiaceae bacterium
TCGGAGGAGGTGGCGCCGACGACCGTCAGGGCCTCGGTCGAGAGGTTCTCGATCCGCAGCTTGCCGCCGTCGTTCGAGGCCTTGACCTTGCCGGTCAGGCTCGAATTGCCGTTGATCGCGGTGACGAGCTGGTCGACGGTCTTGACCGCGCCGGCCGCGACCGCGGCGGCGCCGGTGGCCGAGGCGTTGGCGATGCCGGAGCCGGAGGCGCCGTTGCTGACCGCGAAGTTGGTGATCGCCACCGACGAGGAGGCGCCGGTGGTGGGCGAGGTGAACACCAGCTTGCCGGCGCTGACCGAGGCGACGGTCGAGCCGGCCTTGGTGTTGATGATGCCGGCGAGCTCGGCCGCGGTCACCGCGCCGCTGTCGGCGGCGACGCCGTTCACGTCGGCGTAGGCGACCGTGATGGTCTGCGCCGCCGCGCCGTCGAGGGCGAGGTCGAAGCTGATCTGGCCGTTGTTGCCGCCGGCGTTCTCGAAGTCGACGGCGCTGAAGGCGCCGGCCGTGACCGTCGCGGCGGTGGCGGCGGAGCCGGCCCCGGTGGTGTTGAGGGCGACGTTGACGGTGCCGGTGACGGCGCCGCCGGAGATCGCGAGGGTCTTCGCCGAGACCGTGCCAATCGTCGTCGCGTCGATCGAGTAGGACGCGCCCTTGAACGACTTGTCCTGACGCGCCTGCCGGATGTTGGCCTGCATCGTCTCGACGGTCTTGTTGATCGACTTCATCGCGTTGTCGGCGGCCTCGAGGGTTTTGATGCCCTGCGACATGCCGTCGAGGAGGGCGCTGAGGTCCGAGGCGCGGCGGTTGAGGCCGGCGGCGGTGAAGAAGTTGTTCGGGTTGTCGAGGGCCGAGTTGACCTTCTTGCCGGTCGACAGACGCTCCTGAACCTGGGCCTGCAACTGCGCCGTGTTCTGGAGCGTGATCAGGTTCGAGCGGATCGCGCTCGAAAGAACGATGTTGTTCGCCATGATGAGACCCTTTCTGGTCGCGTGAGCTTCTGCTCGGCCCGGCCTTCCTGGTCGGGCTCATGGCGACAATCGCGGCCTGCGGTCTAAAAAGCGGTAAAGACCCCAGGAGCTTGCCCAACGTGGTTAACGCAATGCCAACGCGAGGCATGGCTCGTCTCGGCGATACGAGGCGGTGCGATCCTCCTTCCATAAGGGAAGGCGGCCTCGGCCGAGGCCGGGCTTAACCGGCACTCTCGCAAGCTTCGGACGACACGGTCCCAGGCTCGCCCGGCACAACATGCTCCGGTCGCCACGCCTTGATCTCGAAGACGGGAACCGGCTCGGCGATGCCTTTGAGGGCGAACTGTCCGACATGGGTGCCCTCGACGCGGGGCTCGACCGAAAGGAACACCTGCTCGCTGACCAGGACCTGACCGGCCTTGGCTTCGGAGCACAGGCGCGAGGCGAGGTTGGGGATGCGGCCGATCGCGGCGTAATCGAGCCGCCGGTCGAAGCCGATGGGGCCGAGGGTGGTCTCGCCCTTGGCGATGCCGATCCCGAAGCCGAGCTCGTGGCCGGAGCGGGCCCACCCCTCGGCCAGCGTCCCGACCCGGGCCTGCATGTCGAGGGCCATGCGCACGGCGCGCGCCGGGTGGTCCGGACAGGGGATCGGGTCGTTGAAGAGGACAAGGAGCCCGTCGCCGAGAAAGCGCTCGAGGGTCCCCTCGTAGGCGAGGATCAGCTCGCCGAGCGCCGCGTGGTACTCGGCGAGCACGGCCATCACGGCGTCCGGCTCGGCCTTCTCGGAGAAAGCCGTGAAGCCGCGCAGGTCGCAGAACACCACGGTGACTTCCTGGCGGTGGCTGCCGAGCACCGCCTCGTGGTCGGCCGACGACACGATGAGGTCCACGACCTGCGGCGGCAGGAAGCGCCGCAGCCGGCCGATCCGCTCGATCTCTCCGACCTGCTCGGCGACGCGCCGCTCCAGGGCCGTGTTCCATTCGGCGAGCTCACGCGCCTGGTCCCGCACCGTGTCGTGCAGGGCCTTCTGGCGGAGCCCGGAGCGCACCCGCGCGAGGAGCGCGGCATGCTCGAACGGCTTCGTCAGGTAGTCGTCGGCGCCGGCGTCGAGGCCCTCGACCACGTCGCGGGTGTCGGCCCTCGCCGTGACCAGGATCACCGGGATCGTCTTGAGGCGCGGCTCCTCCTTGAGCCGGCGTACCACGGCGATGCCGTCGAGCTTCGGCATCATGATGTCGAGGAGGATGAGGTCCGGCTCGAGCGCGCGGGCCCGTTCGAGCCCTTCCTCCCCGTCCGCCGCGGTCGCGACCTCGTAGCCGTTGGCCTCGAGCCGGACCTGGAGGATCTCGAGGTTCTCCGGCGTGTCGTCGACGGCGAGGATCAGGGGGATGTCGCGCACCGGCTCCCCTTCCGCGTCAAGGCAGAAACTCGTTGATCTTGGCGAGGAGCTGGCGCGGGCTGAAGGGCTTCGCCACGTAGCCGTCGCAGCCGGCTGCCTTGGTCTTCGCCTCGTCGCCCGAGAGCGCGTAGGAGGTGACCGCGATGATCGGGATGTGCTTGAGCGCGGGATCGGCCTTGATCCGCCGCGTCGTCTCGTAGCCGTCGAGCACCGGAAGCTGGATGTCCATGAGAATCAGGTCCGGCTTGTGCTCGGCCGCCATGGCGAGACCGGCGGCTCCGTCATGGGCCTCGAGGAGCTCGTAGCCGACACTGTCGATGAGGTCGCGGACGATCTGCCGATTGTCTTCGGTGTCCTCGACCATCAGGATGCGCTTCATTCCGCCGCCTCCCTGCGCTCCTCGGCGCGAACCGGGATGACCACCCGGAAGGTCGAGCCCTCGCCGGGCACGGATTCGACCGTGAGCGTGCCGCCGTGCATCTCGATCAGCCGCTTCGAGATCGCGAGGCCGAGCCCGGTGCCGCCCTTCCGGCGGGTCGAGCTGCTGTCGACCTGCTGGAACTCCTCGAAGATGCGCTTCTGATCGTCCGGGGCGATGCCGGGCCCGGTGTCGCTCACGGCGATGTCGAAGAAGCCGTCGACCACGCGCGCCCGGATCTCGACCGAGCCATGGTCGGTGAACTTGATCGCGTTGCCGACGAGGTTGAGCAGCACCTGCGTGAGGCGGCGCTCGTCGCCGCGCCCGAGCGGCAGCCCTTCGGCGACGCTCGCGGTGAGCGACAGACCCTTGGCCTTGGCAAGGGATTCCGTCCCCGAGAGCACGGTCTGCACCATCTGCCCGACCGAGTAGTCGTCGAGAGAGAGCGTCAGCTGGCCGGCCTCGATCTTCGACAGATCGAGCACGTCGTTGATGAGGCCGAGGAGG
>DASVVU010000115.1:0-8059 GCA_036386395.1 Beijerinckiaceae bacterium
ATGAGCTCCCCTCGCCCGACGCTCCCGGGGAAGACCCGGCCTCGTCAGCGGACGCAGAACACCGTGCGCGGGGCCCGGCGGGCCCAAGTTTCGATCGGGTTCGCTGTGCGCCCCGCGCACCCCTCGATCTCCTCCCTCCCACGCCTCGGGCCGACAAGGACCGCGAGAACGATGACGCACGACTCACAGCCCCGCGACCGGCCACCCGTCGATCTCAGGCCCTACGTCCGCGAAGGCTCCGCCGCCGCCATCGCCGACCTGATGCGGCAACGCCCCGACCTGCGGCGCATCTCCCTCGAGGGCCTCGCCGACATCGACGACCTCATGCGGCAGCTCTCCGACCTCATCGCCTTCCCGCCGCTCTGCCGCAAGCGCGCCTGCCGGGCGACCCGGCGCTGCCAGGGCGGCTACGGGCCGCCCTGCCTCTTCGAGTATCCGGAGATCTTCGCGACCCACATGCAGGACGGCATGCGCGAGATCCGCCGCTTCTGGCAGCGCCAGCGCACCAAGGCTGCGCAGCGCGACGCGCCCGTCGGCGCCGGGCAGGCCGCGCCGGCCGGGACCGGCGGCCCGAGCGATGACAACGGCTCGAGGCCCGTGTAGCCCGGCGCGCTCCGGAGCCCGCCCATGCGCCCCCGCACCGTCACCGTGAACGACCGCATGCAGCAGGGCTACGTCTATGCCCTGACCGCCCCCGAAGGGCGCGACTTCGATCCGGCGTTCCGGCCGGAGCTCACGCCGAAGGAGATGCTGCGGCTCGGGGTGTTCGGCGGCAAGTACATGACGGACTGCCGCGAGGAATTCCCGGCGCGCTGGTTTGCGGGCGCGAAGCTCGCGGCGGGGCGGCGCGATCCGGCGCTCAACTTCTTCGGCGTCGACGCGAGCCAGCCCTTGTCCGTGTGGTGCGACAAGGGCTGGCTGCATCCGGACGACCCGCGCGGCTGGTTCCAGTGGTACTGCCGCTACTTCCGCGGCCGCCGCATGTCGGACGACGCGCGCCAGATCGGGCGCTGGAAGGCCATGCGCCGGCACGTGCGCCAGATCGAGCGCCACTGCGAGCGCGGCGACCTCCTGTGCCGGCGCCGCCAGCGCCAGGCGCTCCTGCATTGGGCCTACGACAGCCGGCTCATCTGATGGCCCGTCAGCCGATCAGCGACGCCGGCTCGCTCCCCGCCTCGACCAGCATGGCGCGGGCCGCGCGCGCGTCCTCCTCCATCCGCGCCACGAGCGCTTCGGCGGAGGGGAAACGCTCCTCGGCGCGGATCCAGCCGACGAGCTCAACCTGGAGCGCGCGCCCGTACAGGTCGCCGGCGAAATCGAACAGGAAAACCTCGAGGAGCGGCGCGCCGTCGTCGAAGGTCGGGCGGCGGCCGAAGCTTGCGACGCCGCCGAAGACCTCGCCGGCGATCGCCGCACGGACGGCGTAGATGCCGTGCCGAAGGGCGCAGTCGTCGGGCAGGCGCAGGTTCGCGGTCGGGAAGCCGAGGGTCCGGCCGCGCTTCTCCCCGTGCCGGACCTCGCCTTCGACGAACCAGCGGTGCCCGAGGAGCGCATTGGCGCGCAAGACGTCGCCCGCGGCGAGCGCGGCCCGCACGCCGCCGGACGAGACCGTCTCGCCGTCGAGGAGGACGGGCGGGACGACGGCGCAGGCCCATCCCCGCTCCCGGCACAGCGTCTCGAGCAGTGCCGTCGTGCCCTCCCGCCCCTTGCCGAAGCGGAAGTCGTGGCCGACGACCACGCCCGCCGCGCCGAGCTCGCGCCCGAGGAGACGGTCGACGAAGCCGGCGGCGGGCGTCGCCGCGAGCGCGGCGTCGAAGCGGCGCACGAAGGCGCCGTCGAGCCCGAGCTTCTTCAGGATCGCGAGCTTCGCCGGCTCGGGGGTGAGCCGGAACAGGGGCTTCTCCGGCGCGAAGAATTTCCGGGGATGCGGCTCGAAGGTCAGCACCGCGGCGGGGGCGCCGCGCGCCCTCCCCTCCCGGATCGCCGCCGCGATCAGGGCCTTGTGGCCGCGGTGGACGCCGTCGAAGTTGCCGATCGCCACGACCGCGCCGGACAGCCTGGACGGCACGCTCTCGCCGTCGCGGCAGACCGCGAAGGCGCGCGCCGCCTCGCTCGGCTCTTCTGTGGGCATCCGCTCCCGCTGCGGCGTTTCAGGGCAGGCAGCCTGTGTCCAAAACCCCGCGCCGGGTCAAGCGCGCGCCTCCTCGAGGTTCGCCGTGACGTCGCCGACGAGGCTCGCCAGCGCCGCTTCGCCGGCCTCGATCGACTCGACCTGGCGCACGGCGACGAGCGCCCCGTCGCCGTCGAACAGCACGGCGATGTGGGGAAGGCCGGGGGCCGGGGGATCGTAAACGGCGGCGGTGAGGTCGGCGTCGGGGTCCATGGCCGGCTCTTGCGTCGAGTCGCTCCCGACGTTCCGGAGACGGCCGTCACAATCAAGCCCAAAGAGCGGGCACGGGTGTTGATTGCGGGGGTTGCCGGCCCGCGCGCCACATTGGGCCGCAAACTCCCGCAAATCCGGACGGACGGTCCGCCCGGTGCGGCGCGATTAACCGGTTTGCAACGCGCTTTCGCTAGGGTGCCGGCTGAACAAGATGGATTTCCTCGCGGGGACAGGCGAGCCCTCGCGACCGCGGGACTTGGAGGTTGGGTAATGGCCCTTGATCTGTCGATGCCGATCCTCGTCGTGGACGACTACCAGACCATGGTGCGCATCATCCGCAACCTCCTCAAGCAGCTCGGCTTCGAGGACGTGGACGACGCCTCCGACGGCACCACCGCCCTCGCCAAGCTCAAGCAGAAGAAGTACGGGCTCGTGATCTCCGACTGGAACATGGAGCCGATGACCGGCTACGAGCTCCTGCGCCACGTGCGCGCCGACGAGAACCTGCGCTCGACCCCGTTCATCATGGTGACGGCGGAATCGAAGACCGAGAACGTCATCGCGGCGAAGAAGGCTGGCGTGAACAATTACATCGTGAAGCCATTCAACGCCCAGACTTTGAAGACCAAGATCGAGGGCGTCTGCGGCGCCTGAGCCGCCTCGCTCCTCTTTATTCTCGACGAGGTTCATCATGCCGCCTGCACCGGCCCGCGCTCCGCGCGAAACCGTGCCCGTTAAGACAACCCCGAGTTATGCTGTCGGCCCCGAGGGGAAGGCCCTCGTCCGCGAGTTGGCCGCGGTCGCCGACTACATCGCCCGGGTCAAGCAGGAGATCGGCGCGCTGCGCGTCAACGAGCTCTGCCGCGACCGCATCCCGAGCGCCAACGAGGAGCTCGGGACCGTCGTGCGGACGACCGCCTCGGCGACCCACGACATCATGGCGGCCGCCGAGGAGATCCTCGGCGCGGACGACACGTCGCTCGAAGGCTATCGCGCCAGGGTCGAGGCCAAGATGCTGGCGATCATCGAGGCCTGCTCGTTCCAGGACATCACCGGCCAGCGCATCGCGAAGGTGGTCGAGGCCTTGGGCCAGCTCGAGCGCCGCCTCGAGCGCTTCGCGAATGCGCTCCATGTCCGCGACGGCGCGGACGGCCCCGCCGATCCCGAGGACGCCCGGCGCGACGCGCGCCGCGAACGCCTGATGCTCCACGGCCCCGCGGCCGAGGGCCAGGGCATCGCCCAGGACGACATCGACAAGCTGTTCGGGTGACGCGACACTCTCTTGGGGAGAGGATCGCCTTTTGGATGTGTCGCCCGGCGCGGGTGGCGAAAATCTCGCAACAACCCATCTGTGGCACGGGTGCGCGTTCATTGGGGTGCGGTCCGCACGCGTCGAGCACACCATAGCTTCTGCGGTGGGCATCGCTCATCCCCTCCTTCCGAAGAAGAACAGCCGCGATGGTAAACGCCTCCTCCCCTTGATCGCCGACAAATCGATGCACCCTGCAAAGGCGCGGTTGTGCCTACCTTTCCATCAACTATTCCAGAGGCTTAGGTCGATAAAATTGCGCGCTTTCGATTGAGCGCGCCTGAAATCCCCGTCGGCATGATCCCCCTCACGGACGAAGGGGGCAGTCATGAAAAATATAAGGGGAGCGGCCGTTCTGGCCGGCATCGTTGCAGGGGCGCTTACTGTCGGCGGCACAACCGCAACGGCGCAGACGGTCGCGTCGCTGCCAACCGGCACGGCGCCGGCGGCGGTCACGGGCGAGGCCCGGCCGGTGTACGGCTGGGTCGAGTTCTGCCAGCGCCAGCCGCAGGAGTGCGCGTTCGATCCGGCCGAGCCGGCCGCGGTCGCGATTAACCCCAAGACGTGGCAGACGATCGTGTCTGTCAACCGCAAGGTCAACGCCACGATCCAGGCGGTCACCGACCAGGAGCACTGGGGCGTCCCGGACCGTTGGGACTTGCCCAGCGACGGCTACGGGGACTGCGAGGACTTCCAGCTCCTCAAGCGCAAGCAGCTCGCCGAGGCCGGCCTGCCGCGCCGGGCGATGCGCATGACCGTCGTGATCGACGAGAAGGGCGAAGGCCACGCGGTCCTGATGGTGCGCACCGACCGAGGCGACTTCGTCCTCGACAACAAGACGAGCGCGGTCCTGCCCTGGCACCAGACCGGCTACGTCTACATCAAGCGCGAGGGCCAGAACGGCTCCGCCTGGGTGTCGCTCGGCGGCGCCACCTCCCCGACCGTCACCGCGAATCGCTGAGGCTTTTTTTCGAGAGTTGCGCGCCCGGTCCCCGTCCCACCCCTCCCCGTCCCCGACCGGGTCGCAAGCGGGGCCGGCCGAAAGGCCGGCCCCGTCGTTTTTTCGCAACAGCGAAGCATCACGCCGCGTAAACCCTTGTCGCACCTTAAAAATCGAGCTTGGCAATAGAGTGTGATAAAAATTCCGTCCCGCTTTGGAACCAAAGTTCGGGGGACGGGTTAATTCAGGTTTTGTTTTTTCGGTTGACCGGGCCAGCCGCCGCGTCCACCTTGGTAAAAAGAACATTAAACCAAAAAACGGCTGGTGGGGCATGCGGCACACGCTTGGTGGGGGTCCCGATATCTGCGTCCGGAATCCGGCCGGCGTGCTCGGCACGCTCTCCGGCTTCGCCAAGGCGAGCCTCGTCGGGCTGACCCTGATCCTCGGCGGCGCGACCCAGGCGCAGACCGTCGCCTCCCTCCCCTCGGGCGGGCAGGCGATCGAGAACAGCGGCGGCGCCCGCCCGGTCGCGGCCTGGAACGACTTCTGCCGCCGCTACCCGTCCGAATGCGCCGTCGACACCTCCGAGCCGGCGAAGATCGTGATGACGCCGGAGCTCTGGAAGACCATCGTCGCGGTCAACCGGCGCGTCAACGGCCGCATCCGCCCGATGACCGACAAGGCCCATTGGGGCGTCGTCGACCGCTGGGACTTCCCCGACGACGGCTACGGCGACTGCGAGGACTACCAGCTCCTCAAGCGCAAGCTCCTCTCCGAGCGCGGCATCCCGCGGCGCGCCATGCGCATGACCGTCGTCATCGACGAGCTCAACGAGGGCCATGCCGTCCTGATGATCCGCTCGGACAAGGGCGACTACATCCTCGACAACAAGACCAACGCCGTCCTGCCCTGGGGCGAGACCGGCTACGTCTACGTCAAGCGCGAGGGCCAGGAGGGCACCGCCTGGGTCTCCCTCGGCGGCGTCACCTCGCCGACCGCCACCGCCAACCGCTGACTTAACGGTCTCCCACCTGCGGGAGAGCCTGCCCCGGCTTCGGGCGTTGTGCCTCGCGCACCTGTTGCCTTCCGTTCATATTGGTCGTTCTATCGTGGCTCCGGGCCAGTGGAGGGGCTCGTTTCCATCCGGTGCGTCCGCGCGCCGACCAAACGATGCGTTCCATTGAGGAGGACAGCGATCATGCGTCTCTTGAGATTGGCCGCGATGGTCTTTGCGATCGTCGGCGGATATTTGGCTCTCCCCGGCGCGGCCTCGGCGGCCCCGGTCGGCGCGGGCGCCCTGCCCTTCGTCCAGGACGAGGCTCCGCTCGTGGAGCAGGTCCAGTGGGGTCACCGCCGCCACTGGGGTGGCTATGGCCATCGCCGCCATTGGGGCGGCTACGGCTACCGCCGCCACTGGGGCTACCGCCCGGTGTACGGCTGGGGCGGACCGCGCCTCGTGTGCCGTTGGCGCTACACCCCGTGGGGACCGCGCCGGGTGTGCTGGCGCCGCTGGTGAGCGGGAACTTCCTGAAATCGTCGATGCGGGCGCCCTCGGGCGCCCGTTTCCATTCAAGGGACAAGCAAGCGCTCGCCGCGATGCACCGCCTCCGCCTCCCGCGTGAAGGCGCCCGCGGCGTCGTGCAGGACAAGGGGCGGCAGCAGCGAGGCCGGCGCGCGGCTCCCCTTCACGGCGGTGATGAGGATCCGGATCGCCGGCTCGTCCGGGCGGGGATGGACCGGGCGGACCGCGACCGCGCCGAAGCCGCGCTCAAAACGGTCGAGGCAAGTCTTAAGGGCGTCGGCCCGGTGAATGAGGGCGAGCCGGCCCTTGGGCTTGAGGAGATCGGCCGCGCTCCCGATCCAGCGCTCGAGACCGTCTTCCGGCAGCTCGTGCGCCACGGCCCTGAGCCGCGTCGGCGAGCGCCGCGCGCGCCCCGCCTCAAGGAACGGCGGGTTGGTCGCGACCACGTCGGCGCTCCCGGGCTGAAGGCCCCGCGCGCGCCGCTCGGCCGCGGGCGCCAGGATGTCGACCTCGACCACCCGGGCCTGCCCGCCGAGACCATTCAGCGCGACGTTCTCCCGGCAGAGGGCTGCGAGCCACGGCTCGCGCTCGACGAAGATCACATCCCCGCACGCCCGTGCCGCCAGCATCAGGCCGACCGCGCCGGCGCCGGCGCCGAGATCATAAACCGTCTCGCCGTCCCGCACCTCGGTGCTCGCGGCAAGCAGCACCGCATCCGTGCCGGTCCGGTGCCCGCGCCGGGGCTGGCGCAGCCGGATGCGGCCGCCGAGAAGCGAATCCTCGGTGACCTCGCACTCCTCAGCCATGCCGCAGCTCGCCCGCGAGCCCGGCTTCGGCGATGAGGCGGCGGGCCTGCGCCGCGTGTTCCTCGGGGACGAGCATGCGCCGGGGAAAGGCGCCGATCGAGCCTTCGAGCACGCTGATGTGGCCGTCTGCCACGAGCACCGGGATGTCGGCGCGCTCCAGGAGCGACTGCACGAAGCCGATGACCACGACGTCGTTCGTGCGGATGATCTCGATCAAGCTCTTGTCCCTCGCCGCGCCCGCCTTGCGGCAACCGCGCCCGTTGCGGCACCGCAGCAAGCGTGCCACTAGAGTGCCATCATCGGACCGGCGCGGGCCGTCGGCAACCTGAAGAGACGCTGTCGTGGGCCTCGTCGTCCCGTTCGAAGACAAGCACCCGGAAAAACCCGGCCTTGCCCGCCTCGTCGGCCTCGCCGCCGCCGACATGGAGCGGGTCAACGCCATGATCCTGTCGCGCACGGGCTCCGAGGTGGCGATGATCCCGGAGGTCGCGAACCACCTGATCTCGTCCGGGGGCAAGCGCCTGCGCCCGATGCTGACGCTCGCGACGGCGCAGCTCTCGGGCTACCGCGGCGACGGGCACGTGAAGCTCGCGGCCTCCGTCGAGTTCATGCACACGGCGACCCTCCTCCACGACGACGTCGTCGACGAGAGCGACATGCGCCGCGGCAAGGTCGCGGCCAGGGTCAAGTGGGGCAACGAGGCGAGCGTCCTCGTCGGCGATTTCCTCTTGGGCCAGGCCTTCAAGATGATGGTCGAGGTGGGCTCGCTTCGCGCCCTCGACATCCTCTCCTCGGCCGCGGCGGTGATCGCCGAGGGCGAGGTGATGCAACTCGCCGCCGCCAAGAACACGGAGACGAACGAGGACGAGTACCTCGCCGTCATCCGGGCGAAGACGGCGGAGCTCTTCGCCGCCGCCTGCGAGGTCGGGCCGGTGATCGCAAGCCGCCCCAAGGCGGAGGCCGCCGCCTGCCGCAGCTACGGCATGAACCTCGGCATCGCCTTCCAGCTCGTCGACGACGCCCTCGACTACGGCGGCGCGAGCCAGGCCCTCGGCAAGAACGTCGGCGACGACTTCCGCGAGGGCAAGATCACCCTGCC
>DASVVU010000116.1:0-7180 GCA_036386395.1 Beijerinckiaceae bacterium
CCGTCGAGCGGGACCGCGGCGACACGTGGCGCACCGTCGCGACCGACGCCAAGCTCCTCCTCGTCGGCATCCCGGTCCTGATCTGGACCCTCCTGCCGATCTACCACATGGTCCTGTTCGCGATCTCGCCGAAGCAGGAGGCCTTCTCGGGGCAGCTGTGGCCGGCGCACCCGACGCTGCGCAACTTCTCGGTCGTGTTCGGGCAGCAGCACTATTTCCTGCACAACTTCTGGCTCCAGCTCTGGAACTCCGTCGTGATCGCGGTCGCGACCGGGCTCCTCACCCTCATGGTCGCGACCTGCGCCGCCTTCGCGATCAGCCGCCTTAAAGTGCGGGGCGGGCGCACGGTGATGAACCTCGCCCTCTTCACCTATTTCATCCCGGCGGCCTTCCTCGCCGTGCCGATGTACCGGACCATGGGGCTCTACGGGCTCCTCAACAGCCACTGGGCGCTGATCCTCGCCATGGTGACGATCGCCTCGCCATACGCCATCTGGGTCCTGAAGCAGGCCTCGGACAAGCTCCCCGTCGAGCTCGACGAGGCCGCCGTCATGGACGGCGCCTCGCCGCTCCAGCTTTTCCGGCTCGTCTACCTGCCGCTGATGATGCCGTCCCTCGTCGCGATCGGCACCTACGCGCTGCTGCTCGCCTGGAACGAGTACCTCTACGCCTTCCTCCTCCTCTCCCGCGACACCGACATCACGCTCCCCGTGGCCCTCGGCAATTTCCTCGCCGCCGACGACTCCCCGTGGGAGCTCCTCATGACCACGGGCCTGATCTACTCGCTCCCGCCGGCCGCCATCTACTATACCTTCAAGCGCTACATGGTCGGCGGGCTGACGGCGGGGGCGGTGAAGAGCTGAGTGCCCGCCTCGCACAACTCTCCTCATGCTGAGGTGCGAGGCCGGAGGCCGAGCCTCGAAGCACGCACCGGCGGCGGACGCCGTGTCGGCGGTATTGCGTCCTTCGAGGCTCGCTACGCTCGCACCTCAGGATGAGGGCTTGAGAGACGCGAAGGCGGAGACGATGAGAACCATCTACGACGAGCGCAACGACACGATGTTCGTCCGCTTCGCCGAAACGCCGATCATCGAAAGCGAAGAGGTCTCGCCGGGCCTCATCCTCGACTACGACGCGGAAGGGCGGATCGTGGCGGTCGAGTTCCTGAACGCCTCCAAGCAACTCGCCCGGGAAACCGCCTTGAACGAGCAGGCGGCCTGAAGCACTCATCATGACGGAAGGGCGAGCCTTCATCGCCGGGCTTGACCCGACGATCCAAGCACCGCCGATGAAGGGCGGTCGCGGTCTCGGGAGATCGGCCGATCTCGGACATCGTGGCCGATTCAAGCCGACGCACGACCGAAGGTCAGTCGCCCTTGGGCCCGGCCTGCCCCGGACGCAACTGCGCCTCGTGGAACACGCCGAGGATCACGACCTCGTCTGCCTTGGGCCGGACTTCGTGCACGATGACGTAGGGCAGCCGGTCACCTTCCACTCGCGCGTCCCAGGCGCCGCACCTTTGCGTCCAATGTGAGGGAATGCACCAAGGCGATCCGCACAGCGGCCTCAATCCTCTCGCGCACGCGCGGCGCGGCCGTTGCGTTCCTTTCGCCGATATAGGCGGCGATTGCGGTAAGGTGCCGGAGGGCGTTGACCGTGTACCGGACCCTCATGCGTCGAATTTCTTCCACATCTCAGCGACCTCCTCGTCGGTCGCGAGACGGGTCTTACCCGTGCGCAGGTCCTCCTGGATCCGCTTCACCTCCTCGACA
The DNA here is from genome assembly GCA_036386395.1 of Beijerinckiaceae bacterium. GTDB lineage: Bacteria > Pseudomonadota > Alphaproteobacteria > Rhizobiales > Beijerinckiaceae > JAJKJG01. The sequence continues at coordinate 1,773 of DASVVU010000116.1, forward strand.
TCCTCGGGCGCAAGCGCATAGTCCGCCTCGTCGATGCTCATGAGGGCGAAGAGCATCTCGGCCAACTCGTCCTGCTCCTCGTCCGGCAGCTCGCGCGCCTGCGCGACGGCTTCCTCCAGGCGCTTCGTCATCCTGCCCATGGTGCGGCTCCGCTCACCGGACGAACTGGTCGATGTAGTCTACTCCAAGCCCGTTCTTCGCGTAATGCGCGCGGCACTTGTCGATGCGGGTGAAGACGTCGTCGTAGCCGGTGGTGCGCCCATCCGGGTCGACGTAGATCATGGCGCCGTTGACCTGGAAGAAGGTGATCATCTCCTCGACGTGCGGGTCGACCACGAGGGTGTGGGTCTCCCCCGGGGCCTCGTAGACGTAGGAGCCCTCGGTCGCGACCCAGTCGTGCTCGAGGTAGCGCCACTCGCCCTTGAGCACGAGGCCGTGCACCGGCAGGGGGTGGCGGTGGCGCGACAGCACGCCGGATTTCCTGACCTTGAGGAGGTTCATCCAGTAGCCGCGCGAGACGCACATCAGGAGCGGGCGGAACCACACGTTCTCCTCGACCGGCACCCAGACGCGCTCGTCCGCCGGGATCGCGTTCGGGACGACGAGCTCCGGCGGCGACTCTTTGGGCTGCGGATGCCGGTAGGGCACCCATTTGTCGCTGATCGGCGCGGCGGCTTCCTGCGGCTTGGTCATCGATTCGCTCCCTGAAAGCTCATCCTATCAAACGGCCAGATAACCCCCGTCGATCGCGAGGATCGCGCCGGTCACGAAGCGGGCGGCGGGGGAGGCGAGGAAGACGATGCCGCCCGCGACCTCCTCGGGCGTGCCCCAGCGGCCCATGGGCGTGCGGGCGAGGATCGGGGCGCTTTTCTCGGCGTCCTGGCGCAGGGCCTCGGTGAGGGGCGTCGCGATCCAGCCGGGCGCGACCGCGTTGACGCGGATTCCCTCGGACGCCCACGCCGCAGCCAGACTTTTCGTCAATTGTCCGATGCCGCCCTTCGAGGCGCTGTAGGCGGGCACCCGCGGGCCGCCGAAGAAGGTCAGCATCGAGGCGAGGTTCACGACCGAGCCTTGCGTCTCGGCGAGCTTCGCCTTCGCGGCGGCGCACACTCGCATCGTGCCGGTGAGGTTGATGGCGACCACGTCGGCGAAAGTCTCGGGACCATGCTCGGCGTCGCGCCGGATCGTGCCGGCGGCGTTCACGACGACGTCGAGCCGCGGCAGGCCGGCGACCGCCGCCTCGACCGCGGCCCCGTCGCGCACGTCGAGCGGCGCGAAGGCGATGCCGGCGTTCGCGGCGTCCGAACGGGCGCGCTCGCGCTCCGCCTCGGTCGCGCCGGTCGCGAGCACCGACGCGCCGAGGTCGCGGAAGGCGATCGCCGCGCCGAGCCCGATGCCGCTCGTGCCGCCGGTCACGAGCACGCCGCGGCCCTGGAAGAGGCCGGGCGCATAGGCGTCGAGGATGCCGGCCATCAGGCCGCGACCTTTGCGAGGCCGGCCCAGTCGAAGGAAATGCCGTGGCCGGGGCGGTCGGGCGCCACCGCGACCCCGTCGCGGACGACGAGGGGCTCGGCGATGTAGCGGTCGAGGCCGAAGCCGTGCGCCTCGAGGTAGGAGCGGTTCGGGCAGGCGGCGAGGAGGTGGACCGTCACGTCGTGCGCCCCGTGCGAGGTCACCGGCAGGTTGAAGGCCTCGGCCAAGCGGGCGATCTTCATGAACGGGGTCACGCCGCCGCAGTTCGTCACGTCGGGCTCCGGATACGACACCGCGCCGCCGGCGACGTAGAGCTTGAACTCCCAGAGGGTGCGCAGGTTCTCGCCGGCGGCGATCGGGATCCCGCCCTCACGGAGGATGCGGGCGTGGCCGGCGGGGTCGTCCGGGATCGTCGGCTCCTCGAGCCACGTGAGGTCGAACGGCGAAAGCGCGCGGGCCGCGCGGATCGCCTCGTCGATCCCCCATTTCATGTTGGCGTCGGCCATGAGCGGGAAGTCCGCCCCGAGGTGCGCCCGCATGGCGCGCACCCGCTCGACGTCCTCCGAGAGGTTCTTGCGGCCGACCTTCATCTTGATCGCCCGGAAGCCCTTGGCAAGGTTGCCGTCGGTCTGGCGCAGGAGCGCGTCGAGGGGGAGGTCGAGGTCGATGCCGCCGGCATAGGCCGGCACGGCGGGGTCGAAGCCGCCGAGGAAGTTCCACAGGGGCAGGCCGGCGCGCCGGCTCTTGAGGTCCCACAGCGCCATGTCGAAGGCGGAGAGCGCGAGCACCGTCGGCCCGCCGCGGCCGCCGTAGTGCAGGGCCCACCAGGCCTTCAGCCACAGGCGCTCGATATGGTCCGCCTCCTCGCCGGCCATGATCTCGGCGATCTCCCGCCGCAGCACCGCGTCGATCGCGGCGCCGTTGCGCCCGACCGTGTAGGTGTACCCGACGCCCTCGGCGCCGTCCGCATCCCGCACCCGCACGGTGACGAGCTCGAAGGCGGTCATCTCCCCGTGGGTCGAGTCGGTCAGGACCTCGGGGAGGGGGATGCGGTGGAAGCCGCTCTCGATCGATCGGATGGCGGGCATTGCGATCCTCGGATTGGGCCGCTCCCGTTAGCACAAACCGGCCGGCCGAAAACCGGGCTTTCGCGGCGCTCCGAATTCGGCTTTGATCGCGCCCCGACCGGCTCATCCGACGAGGGCTCTCATGACCAAGACCTTTCTCCGGCTCGCGACCGGCCTCGCGCTGGCGCTCGCAGCGGCCGCGGCGCAGGCGCAGGACCTCATCGTCGAGAAGAAGACGTTCGAATTGCCGCAGTACACGACGGCCGGCGGCGCGACGATCAAGGGCGTGAAGATCGGCTGGGAGTCCTACGGCCGCCTCAACGCCGACAAATCCAACGTCATCCTCGTGACGCACTTCTTCTCGGGCACGAGCCACGCGGCCGGCAAGTACAAGGCCGAGGACCGGGCGCCCGGCTACTGGGATTCGATCATCGGCCCGGGCAAGGCGATCGACACCGAGAAGTACTACGTCATCTCGTCCGACACCCTCGTGAACCTCTCCCCCAAGGACCCGAACGTGGTCACGACGGGGCCGGCGACGGTCAACCCCGAGACCGGCAAGCCCTACGGCCTCTCCTTCCCCGTGGTCTCGATCCGCGACTTCGTGAACGTCCAGAAGGCGCTCCTCGACAGCCTCGGCGTCACGCGGCTGAAAGCGGTGGTCGGCGCCTCCATGGGGGCGCTCCAGGCCTACGAGTGGGCGGTCGCCTACCCCGACATGGTGGAGAAGATCGTGCCGGTGATCGGCGCCGCGGGCGGCGACCCCTACCTCGGCGCCTGGATCGACGTCTGGGGCATGCCGATCCGCCTCGACCCGAAGTGGAAGGGCGGCGCCTACGACCCGCAGGACCCGCCGAAGGACGGCCTCGCGGCGGCCCTCAAGATCGTGACGCTCCACGCGCAAGGCCCCGAGTGGGCCGCCAAGAACTTCGGCGCGGCGCCGGCCGAGGAGGGCAAGGACCCGGCAAAGGCCGTCGAGAACAAGTACAAGCTGATCGCGGCCCTCGACGCCGCGGGCGCCGCCCGCGCCGCGGTCGCGGACGCGAACCACATGCTCTACCTCGTGCGCGCGAACCAGCTCGCCGCCGCCGACCCCGCGAAGATCAAGACCCCGGCCCTCATCGTCTACACCCCGACCGACCAGGTGTTCAGGCAGGAGTGGATCGAGCGCACGGCCGCCGCCATCAAGGCGAACGGCACGGCGGTCGAGACGGTCGAGATCGGCGGCCCCAACGGCCACCTCAACGGCGTCCTCCACATCGCCCAGGCCGGCCCGAAGATCGCGGCGTTCCTCGGGCGGTGACCGTGCGCGGCCTCATCGGCGAACGCATTCCCCTCCCCCTTGCGGGGAGGGGCAGGGGTGGGGGTCGCAGGGTCAGGCGGAATGACGCCGTTGAGCCCCCCGCTCGTACAGGACCCCACTTCCACCGGGCTCTACGCCCGCGACCCCCACCCCCGCTCGGGCTCCGCCCGAGTCGGCCCTCCCCGCAAGGGGGAGGGAAGCGCGCTCGGTCGCCGGTTCAATCCGGACGGATAATGCTCGGAGCGGCTATCCGGTCCGCGCCATCCGGCCTTCGATCGGGTAGGCCGGGTCGTTGTAGCCCGGCGTCGAGGGGTGGCCGGTCGGGACGAGGCGGTCCACAAGAGCCTCGTCCTCGGCCGTGAACCTGTAGGCGAGGGCGCCGACGTAGTCGTCCCACTGCTCGGGCGTGCGCGGGCCGCCGATCACCGACGTGACGAAGCGGTTGTTGAGCACCCAGGCGACGGCGAACCGGCCGGGCGTCACGCCCCGCGCCTCGGCGTGGCGCTTGATCTCCTGGGCGATCTCGAGGGACTCCGTGCGCCACTCGGTCTGCATCATGCGCGGGTCCTGGCGCCCGGCCCTGGTCCCCTCCGGCGGCGGCCGGTCGGGCGAATACTTGCCGGTCAGCACCCCGCGGGCGAGCGGCGAGTAGGGCACGACGCCGAGGCCGTAGAAGCCGCAGGCCGGCAGATGCTCGACCTCGGGCATGCGGTTCATGGCGTTGTAGTAGGGCTGGCTGACCACCGGCCGGTCGATGCCGAGGCGGTCGCAGATGCTGCAGATCTCGGCGACCCGCCAGGAGCGGTGGTTCGAGACCCCGAAATACCGGATCTTGCCGGCCCGCACGAGGTCGCCCATGGCCCGCACCGTCTCGGCGAGGGGCGTGCCGTGGTCCTCCTTGTGGAGGTAGTAGACGTCGATGGTGTCGGTGCCGAGCCGTCTCAGGCTCGCCTCGCAGGCCTGCATGACCCACTTGCGCGAGAGGCCCTGCCCGTTCGGGCCCTCGCCGGTCGGGTTCGCGACTTTCGTGGCGAGCACCCACCAGTCGCGCTTGGCCTTGATGGCGCGACCGACGATCTCCTCCGAGCGTCCCTCCGTGTACTGGTCGGCGGTGTCGATGAAGTTGACGCCCTGGTCGCGGGCGCTCGCCACGATGCGGGCCGCGGTCGCCTCGTCGGTCGGGCCGCCGAACATCATGGTGCCGAGGCAGACCGGCGAGACCTTCACGCCGCTTTTTCCGAGATTGCGGTAGTCCATCGCCGTCCCCGTTGTCCCCAAGGCTCAAGCCGCCGATTGTGGCCTCTGCGTTTCACGAAAGCCCGAACAGCGCAACCGTCCCCCGATGGCTCTTGACGGCCCCGCCCGTCCTGGCATGCAGTCGGCGCAGACTCTAGAGAAGCGCGCGACCGCCGGCCGTGAACGAGCAGCTCTCCTTGCCGATGATCGACATCCACCGTCGGCTGACCCCGACCAAGGAGCCCTGCGAGGCGTGCCGGGAGCAGATGCTGAAGAACCGGGCGGCGCCCCCGCACGCCCGCCTCATGATCATGTCGAGCGGGCCCTTG
>DASVVU010000117.1:0-4162 GCA_036386395.1 Beijerinckiaceae bacterium
TGGTAGACCTTCTGCTCGCGCTTGCGGCCGGTGAAGACCACCTCGGCGGCGTTGACGACGATGACGTTGTCGCCGCAGTCGACGTGGGGGGTGTAGGCGGGCTTGTGCTTGCCGCGCAGCCGCATCGCCACGATCGAGGCGAGGCGGCCGACGACGAGCCCCTTCGCGTCGATCACGACCCACTTCTTCTCGACCTCGGCGGGCTTCAGCGAAGTGGTTTTCATCGCGCTGGTTCCCGGGTTCGAAACGACAAGCCGCCGCGAAGGACCGCGGCGGCGACGGCGGGGAGATAAGGGCGGCGGCGCGCGATGTCAACGCTTTTCGTGTGCAGACGACGCTGAAAACCCTTACGGCGCAATCGGTTCAGCTTTGCGGTATCTTAATACCGCGCTTCCTGGCGCTACTTCGGCGGGCCGACGAGCCGCTCGATGGCCGCGATCACCGCCGAGGGCAGGTAGGGCTTGCGCAGGAAGACGCTCTTCTCGACGAAGCGCGGCGCCTCGGGGGAATAGCCGGTGGCGTAGATCACGGGGAGGTGCGGGTTCAAGGAGCGGGCCGCCTCGGCGAGGTCCCAGCCGTCCATCCGACCCGGCAGGCGGATGTCCGTGAACAGCACGCCGACCGGGCGCTTCTCGAGGACCTCGAGCCCCTCCTCGGCGGTCACGGCCTCGACCACCACATAGCCCTGGTCCGCGAGCTCGCCCACGACGGTCTCGCGGACGAGCTCGTCGTCCTCCACCACGAGGACGGTGCGGGCGACGACGCCCGGCCCGAAGTCGTCCGCCGCCGCGAGGGCCGCCGTCGCAAGGAAGCCCGGCGCGCGGAAGGCCGGCGCAGCGGAAGCCGGCCCGAAAGCAGGGCTGAAAGCTCTTGGCGCATCCATGACTTAATGCCCCGGGACCGCTCTCCGCGGCGCGGGCGGCTGTATACCCGAACCGCAGCCTTCCCGCTACCGACGAAAGTCGAAGCGCCCCCGGCCGATCCCCTGGAAACGCGCGGCGGCCGGCTCCGGCCCTGGGCGCCCGGCCATGCCCGCCATTCGGGCGTAGCGCCCACCGCGCCCGAGAAGCTCGGCCGGGGCGCCCGCCTCGACGATCTGCCCGGCCTCCATAACGAAGACAAGGTCGCAGGCCGCGACGGATTCAAGACGGTGCGTCACGAGCACGATGGTGCGTCGGCCCTTCAGGGCCACAAGAGTCTCGACGAGGTGCCGCTCGTGCGTAAGGTCGAGGGCGCTCGTCGGCTCGTCGAGGATCAGGAACGGCGCCTCGGTGAGGAGCGCCCTGGCGATGGCGATGCGCTGGCGCTGGCCGCCCGAGAGGTTCTGTCCGCCCTCCGCCAGCACGGTGTCGTAGCCCTCGGGCAGCGCCTCGATGAAGACCGCGGCGCCGGCCAAGCGCGCGGCCTCGGCGATCTCGCGCCGGCTCGCGTCCGGGCGGCCATAAGAGATGTTCTCGGCGACGCTCGCCGGCAGCACGGCGCTGTCCTGCCCGACGAGGGCCATGTGGGCGCGCAGGTCGCCGAGGCGCGCGTCACGGAAGTCGACGCCGTCGAGGCGGAGCGCGCCCTCGGTCGGGTCGTGGAAGCGCAGCATGAGCGAGAGCAGGGTGCTCTTGCCGGTCCCGCTCGGGCCGATGAAGGCGACCATCTCGCCGGGGCGGATCGCGGCCGAGAGATCCTCCAGCACCGTCTGCCCGTCGCGGTAGCCGAAGCCGACGCGGTCGAGGACGAGGGTGCGCGGACGTCGCGGCAGCGGGACGGCGTCCGGTCGCTCGACGATTCTCTCGGGCGTGTCCAGGACGTGGAACACGCGCCGGGACGCCGCCTCGAAGATGCGCACCTTGGCGACGAACTCGGTCAGCCACTTGAGCGGGTCCCAGAGCTTGCGGATGTAGTCCATGAAGACGATGAGGGTGCCGACCGTCATCGCGCCCGCGACCGGTGCCGGCGCCGCGAACTGGTCGCGCCAGACGAGATAGCCGCCGTAGCCGAGGATGATCGCGCCGCCGACCGCGAGGATCGAGTCGCGGGCGAGCGGATAGAGCTGCTCCTGCCAGTTGAGCCTGAGCAACGCCCGCACGCTGCGCAAGACGGCGCCGCTGAAGCGGCGGAACTCGTGGGGCTCGCGGCGGAAGGCCTGGGCCAGCGGCACCCGCGCCATCGCCTGCTGGATGTGCGCCGTCAGATCCGCGTCGATCTGCTTCGACTCGAGCGCCCGGTGATGGATCCTCAGGCCGAAGCGCCAGTTGCTCCAGATCATGAAGGGCGCGACCGTGAACGCCGCGAGCGTCAGCGGCACGTTGCGCGAGAGCAGGATCACGGTCATCACGGTGAGCGTCACGGCCGCGACGGAGGTGCCGATCACCACGTCCATGATGCCCCATGGGCCGAAGGCGTCGGTGGTGAGCCGGTAGATCGCGTCGCCCTGCGGGCGGCCCTGGTGGTAGGTGAGCCCGAGCTCCTGGAGCTTGCGGAAGAGATCGTGGCGGACCCGCGTCGTGCCGCTGTAGTTGAGATGGTAGTTGATCATCATCCGGGCCATCCAGGCGAGATAGCCGACGATGTGCAGGCCCATGCCGATGAGGACGAGGCCGACCACCTGCCCGATCCGGCTCTCCGGCAGGACCGACAGGAAGAGCCCGTGGATCCAGTCGCCCTTGGGCTCCTTCGTCAGCACGCTGTCGATAAGCACCGCGAGCGGCCAGGCCTCCAGAAGTCCGACCACGACCGAGACGCCGATGAGGAGGACGAGCACGGCGATCCACGCCCGGTCGGGCGCGAAATAGGCCATGGCGCGGCGGTAGACGGGCATCACGGATCAACCCCGGCCGGCCCGGTTGGGTCCGTTCATCGGAGGCGCGCGGCGCTCCCCGGAAGGCGCACGCCAGCTTGAGCATTGACAGGCGGGCCCGTCCGCATCATACAGCCGCGCATGACGAGCCGGACCATCATCCGACGCCGAACGGTCGCCGCGACGGCGCGATCGCGATGACGGCTGCCTGACGGCACGCCCGCGAGCCGCGCCGAGCGCGGCTTTTTTGTTGGCCGTGTGCGCGTTTGCGCCCCGGCCGGCCCTCGCCATATTCACCGACAGCCGGATGCCCGCGGGAGACCGCCATGCTGACCACCAAAGAAACCCTGAACGCGCAGGCGCAGACGACGAGAAGCGTCTTCATCGACGGCGAGGCCGGCACCACCGGCCTCGGCATCCGCGACCGGCTCTCCGCGGTCGCGGGCGTCGCGCTCAAAAGCATCGCGGCGGAGCACCGCAAGGACGCAGGCGCGAAGCGCGATCTCCTCTCTGCCGTCGACCTCGTCATCCTGTGCCTGCCGGACGCCGCGGCGCGGGAGACCGTCGCCCTCGTCGACGCCATGGGCGAGGCCGGCCCGCGGGTGCTCGACGCCTCGACGGCGCACCGGGTCGCGCCCGGCTGGACCTACGGCTTCCCCGAGATGGAGCCGAGGCAGGCCGAGAGGGTCGCGCAGGCGCTGCGGGTCGCGAACCCTGGCTGCTATGCGACCGGCGCCATCGCGCTGATCCGGCCCCTCGTCGACGCCGGACTGATCCCGCCGGACCACCCCGTCACCATCAACGCGGTCTCGGGCTATAGCGGGGGAGGGCGCTCGCTCATCGAAGCCTTCGAGAGCGGCCGCGCCCCGGCGTTCGAGCTCTACGGCCTCTCGCTGGAGCACAAGCACCTGCCCGAGACTGAAGTCTACACGGGGCTGAAGAGGCGGCCGATCTTCGTGCCCTCCGTCGGCAACTTCCGGCAAGGAATGCTGGTCAGCGTGCCGCTCCACCTCGACGCGCTGCCCGAAAAGCCGTCCGCGCCAGACCTCGAAGCGGCGCTCGCCGAGCGCTACGCGGGCTGCGAACTCGTGCGCGTCGTGCCGACGATGGACGAGGGCACGCGGCTCGACCGGATCGAGCCCGAGGCCCTCAACGACACGGACCTTTTGGAGCTCTACGTCTTCGCGAACGCGGCCCACGGCCACGCGCTCCTCGTCGCCCGCCTCGACAACCTCGGCAAGGGCGCCTCCGGCGCGGCGGTGCAGAACGCGAAGCTGATGCTGGGATTGTAAACACCCCACGATCGTCATGGCCGGGCTTGACCCGGCCATCTCGTTCCACAGAGGGCGCCTTCTGCGGTCTGAGGTCCTC
>DASVVU010000118.1:0-25180 GCA_036386395.1 Beijerinckiaceae bacterium
TGCATTGGTTGACGAAAGCTTCACGGCCGATTGCGGCGGGCCTGCGGCAGGTTGCGGGCGGCTTCACGCCGGCGCTTCACGCCGCGAGGTCGGCCACGACCGCGTCGAGGACGGGGAAGCCCGCGGGCGTGACGGCGAGGCGCGCGCCGGCCGGGCGGGCGATGAGGCCTTCGCCGAGGAGGCCGGCGACGCGGCCCCCGTCGAGGGCGCGCCCGGACAGCGCCTCGTAAGTCCTGGGGTCGACGCCCTCCTTGAGGCGCAGGCCCATCAGCAGGAATTCGTCGCCTTCCTCCTCCGGGGTGAGGCGCTCGGTCTCGACGAGGCCGTGCCCCTGCCGCTCGACCGCTTCTAGCCACGTCTCCGGGTGCTTCTCGGTCGCGGTGGCGACACGGCCCGTCTCGGTGACGAGGCGGCCGTGGGCGCCGGGGCCGACGCCGGCGTATTCGCCGTAGCGCCAGTAGAGGAGGTTGTGGCGGGATTCCGCGCCGGGGCGCGCGTGGTTCGAGATCTCGTAGGCCGGCAGGCCGCGGGCCTCGCAGATTTCTTGGGTCACGTCGTAGAGCGCCCGCGCCGTCTCGTGGTCCGGGACGGCGAGCTTGCCCGCCGCGTGCAGGCGCTCGAACCAGGTGCCCGGCTCGATGGTGAGCTGGTAGAGCGAGAGGTGCTCGGCCGCGTGGCCGATCGCCGCCTCGAGCTCCGCCGCCCAGCGTTGAGGCGTCTGGTCCGGGCGGGCGTAGATGAGGTCGAAGGAGGTGCGCTCGAAGCTCTCGGCCGCGATTGTCACGGCGGCGAGCGCCTCCGCGGCCGTGTGCATCCGGCCGAGCGCGCGCAGGTCCGCGTCGTCGAGGGCCTGCACGCCGAGCGAGACGCGGTTGACGCCGGCGGCGCGGTAGCCGGCGAAGCGCGTCGCCTCGACACTCGTCGGGTTCGCCTCGAGGGTCACCTCGGCTTGAGGATCCACCGGCCATGCGGCCGCGACGGCGTCGAGGATCGCCCCGACCGTCGCGGGCGCCATCAGCGACGGCGTGCCGCCGCCGAGGAAGATGCTCGTCACCGTGCGCCCGGGCGCAAGCGCCGCCCGATGGGCGATCTCGCGCCGGAACGCCTTGACGAACCGCGCCTCGTCAACGCCCCCCTTGCGGACATGGCTGTTGAAATCGCAGTAGGGGCACTTCGAGAGGCAGAACGGCCAGTGCACGTAGACGCCGAAGCCCGCCTCGCGGGTGGGATGGTCGATCATGAGGCCGATGTGAGCCGGCCGGCCGCCTTTGGCAAGCGGCGTCCGAAATAGGGGAAGCAGCCTTGGATTGGACCGACGTCTTGCGGCTCGTCGCCGTCCTCGGCATGGCCTACGGGGCCTGGGAGCTCTGGCGCAGGCAGAAGAAAAGGTGAGGGAAACGGGATGGATCTTTTCGATGGGCTGATCGTCCTCGTGGTCGTCGGCGGCGTGGCGGCGCTGTGGTTCCTGTACCGCAAGCCCAACGCCGTGACGCACGAGGGCCGGACCTACCGCCGCGCCCGCGACGGCAGCTTCCGCGATGCGGCCGGCGCCCCGGTGACCGATCCGGCGCTCCTGGAGGCGCTCGCGGCCGAGCACGACCGCCTCATGAAGGCTCGTGACGCCCGCATCGCCCAGGCCTCCCACGACTGAGGGGCGGCTGCCGCCGGCTGGCCCCGCCGGGCGTTGCCGTCTAGGCTTTGCGCCCGAGCACGGATCGCCGCATGCGACACTGGCACGGCCCCTTCGACAAGCGGGGCTACCACCACGGCAACCTGAAGGAAGCCCTGATCGAGGCGGCGCGGCGCTTCATCGCCGAGCGCGGCCTGTCCGGCTTCACCCTCGCCGACGCCGCGAAGCTCGTCGGCGTCTCGCCGGCGGCGCTCTACCGGCATTTCAGCGGCCGCGAGGCCCTCGTCGCCGAGGTCGCGGGCCGCGGTTTCGACCAGCTCGCGGCGCGCCTCGCCCGGGCCCTGCGCGGCCCCGGCACCCCGATCGAGCGCTTCACCCGCATGGGCGAGGCCTACCTCGCCTTCGCCGAGGAGGAGCCGGGCTTCTACGCCGCGATGTTCGCGCCCCGCACGGCCGAGGCCGAGACGCCGCCGCGACCCTGGGGGCCGCCGCCGGGCGAGGACGAGGAGACGCCCGGCCCCTTCAACCTCCTCGTCAACGCCCTCATGATGACCTTCCCCGAAGGCTTCGACGGCGTCGACCCGCGCTTCATCGCCCTCGAAGTCTGGGCCCTCTCCCACGGCATCGCGACCCTCTCCGCCGCGGGCCAGCTCCCGAAAGGCCCCGGCATGCCCGACAAGGTCGAGCTCCTGCGCGCCGGCGTCCTCGCCCTGGTGCACGGGGCGATGGCGCGGGGGAGGGGGTGAGAAGCGTCCTGCCTCCGGGCCGCAAAATTTTTTCTTACGTTTGCCTCTCCACTTCCTTGAAACTCCCGTCACCCCGTTGCATGTTAATGTTGTTGACATTCACATGCGGAGACCGCGATGTCGTGCCATGCCTCCACTGCCGGTTGGAACGCCGGCTCCCAAGCCGGCTCGTCCCAGCGCCGCTGCGGCCCTCCGCGGGGGCTGGAGATCGCCGGGATCGTGCTCGGCTTCATCTTCGTCTGGCCGCTGGCGCTCGCCTACCTGATCTGGAAGCTCACCGGCTATCCGGTGCCGAACGAGGCGAAGAGCTTCTTCGAGAAGAACTTCAGCCGCCTCGGCAGCGGCAGCGGCTGGGGCGCCAGCAGCTGGGGCAGCGCCGCCGGGGCGTTCCGGGCGCGGCCGTTCTCGTCCACCGGCAACTTCGCCTTCGAGGAGTACCGCAGGCAGGAGCTCGAGCGCCTCGAGGCGGAGCGCCGCCGGCTCGACGAGGAGGCGCACGCCTTCGCGGAATTCGTCGAGGAGCTGAAGCGCGCCAAGGACCGCGACGAGTTCGACGCCTTCATGGCGAAGCGCCGTCAGGGGCCGGCCACGGCCTGACGCGGCCTTTCTCTCGCAAACGTGCAGCGGGGCGCCTTCGGGCGCCCCGTTTCATTTTGGAAGCAAGCGTGGCGCGTGCTGTCCCGCACAGCCTTCGTTCCCCGGAGCCGCCATTGATGCGCCCGTCAACGCGGGACGCACCGTCCGGCTCAACAACCGCCACAGGGGAACACCATGACCACCTTCAGGAAGACCATCTCGTCCGCCCTCGCAGCCATCACCATGGGCGCTGCGGTCCTCGGCTCCGCGGCTCCGGCCGAGGCGCGCGGCGGCGCCTTTGCGGCCGGCGTCATCGGCGGCCTCGCGGTCGGCGCGATCGCGGCGCAGGCCGCCCAGCCGCGCACCGTGTACGTCGGCCAGCGCACCTACGTCCGCAAGCATCGCTGCGGCTGCATGGTCCACTACCACGTCTACCGCTACTGAGCGGGGCCTCGCCTTCAAGCCCCCGCCTTCCGCAGGCACGCCTCGGCGAGCTTCACGAAGGCGCGGGCCCGGTGGGAAAGGGCGGCGCCGCCGTGGGCCCAGTCGATGCCGTGCTTCTCCTCGGCCGGCATTTCTCCAAATGTCTTGTCCGCGCCGTCTGGCTGGAACATCGGATCATAGCCGAAGCCGCGCTCGCCGCGTGGCGGCCACACCAGCGTGCCGTGGACGCGGCCTTCAAAGAGCTCCTCGTGGCCGTCGGGCCAGGCGAGCACCAGGGCCGAGACGAAGTAGGCGCGGCGCGCCTGCGGACTCGTGGCGCCGCGGCGCTGCAGCTCGCGCTCGACCCGCTCCATGGCGGGCCGGAAGTCCTTGGCGACGGCCCAGTCGGCGGAAAAGAGCCCCGGCGCGCCGTCGAGGGCCTCGACGCACAGGCCCGAATCGTCGGCGAAGGCCGGAAGCCCCGTCGCCTTCGCGGCGGCATGCGCCTTGATGGCGGCGTTCTCGGAGAACATGTGCCCGGTTTCGGCCGGGACCGGGAGGCCGAGCTCCCCCGCCGAGACAGCTTCCACGCCGTAGGGCGCGAGAAGCTCGCGCATCTCGGCGAGCTTGCCCGGGTTGTGGGTCGCGACGACGAGTTTTCCGGTGAGGGAGCGGGGCATTCCTTGCAACCTCGTCATCCTCGGGCGAGCGAAGCGAGACCCGAGGACCTCGTTAGGTAGAAGGCGCCTTCTGTGGCGCAATATCCTCGGGTCGCGCTCCGCGCGCCCGAGGATGACGAGCAATGGTCAGGCCGCCACCGCCGCCTTCTGCTTCTCGACGAGTTGCGCAACGCCGGCCTTCGCGAGCCGCAGCAATCCCAAAAACTCGTCCTCGGAAAAGGGCTTGCCCTCGGCGGTGCCCTGCACCTCGACGAGGCCGCCTGCCCCCGTGATCACGAAGTTGGCGTCGGTCTCGGCGGACGAATCCTCGGCGTAGTCGAGGTCGAGCACCGGCGCGCCCTGGTGGATGCCGCAGGAGACGGCCGCGACGTGCTCGCGCAGCGGATTGACCGAGATGATCGAGCGCGCCTGCATCCAGGAGAAGCAGTCGTGGAGCGCCACCCAGGCGCCGGTGATCGCGGCCGTGCGGGTGCCGCCGTCGGCCTGGATCACGTCGCAGTCGACGACGACCTGCTTCTCGCCGATGGCCGGCAGGTTGCACACGGCGCGAAGCGACCGTCCGATCAGGCGCTGGATCTCCTGAGTGCGGCCCGAGGGCTTGCCGGAGGTGACCTCGCGGCGGGTGCGTTCGTGCGTCGCCCGCGGCAGCATGGCGTACTCGGCCGTGACCCAGCCTTTGCCCGAGCCGCGCAGCCACGGCGGCCCGCGCTCCTCCAGCGACGCCGTGCACAGCACCTTCGTGTCGCCGAAGGAGACGAGGCACGATCCCTCGGCATAGCGCGCGACGCCGCGCTCGAGGGTCACGGGTCTGAGCTCGTCCGGCGCGCGTTTCGAGGGCCGCATGGGGGTCTCCGCGAGGGTCGCGCGCTGATAGAGGGTCGGGGTGCGGCGGGCAAGCGGCCAAGATCTCTTGCCGCGAACCGAAGTCCAACCAATAATAGTTATTGAAAGGAGACCGGCCATGGCCAGCAGCGTGGATCTCGGCCCCCAGCTCGAGGCGTACATCGCGGGCCTCGTCGAGAAGGGCCGCTACAACTCGAAGAGCGAGGTGCTGCGCGAGGGCGTGCGCCTCGTGCAGGAGCGCGAGGCGAAGCTCGCGGCGCTCGATGCCGCGATCGAGCGGGGCTTGGCCGATTCCGCCGCGGGGCGGGTCAAGCCTGCGTCCGAGGTGTTCGACCGACTGGAAGCGAAATACAAGGCCATGGCCAGAAAGACCAGGAAGGCGAAGGCCGGATGAAGGTGCTCTTTACCGATGTCGCCGAGGCCGACCTCGAGCGCATCGGCGATTGGATCGGAGAAAGTAACCCGGATCGTGCCGTCACCTTCGTCCAGGAACTGCGGGACCGCTGCGAGAAGCTCGCCGACATGCCCCGCGCATATCCGGTCGTGCCCGGCCATGAGCAAGCGCAAGTGCGACGGCGACCCTATCGGAACTATCTGATCCTTTACCACGTCCTGGGCGACGCCATCGAGATTGTGCGTGTCATCCACGGCGCCCGCGACTACGAGCGGCTCCTGTCTCCCGGCGAGGAGCCGCCGCCCTGAGGCGGCAAGCTGCCGCTTGCGCAGCCCTCCCCCCCTCCCCATGATGAGCGTGACAGGACGCGTCCCTTAGCCGAGCCGCCCGCCTCATCGATGAACGTGCCGCCGAGCCCCCTGCCTTCGCCCGCCCAGGCCCGCGCCATCGCGGAGCTGAACGAGCGTTCGCGCGAGATCTTCCGGCAGATCGTCGAGAGCTATCTCGCGACCGGCGAGCCGGTCGGCTCGCGCAACGTCTCGCGCATCATCCCGATGACGCTCTCGCCGGCCTCCGTCCGCAACGTCATGGCCGACCTCGAGCACGCCGGCCTGATCTACGCCCCGCACACGAGCGCCGGCCGGCTCCCGACCGAGGTCGGCCTGCGCTTCTTCGTCGACGCCATGCTGGAGATCGGCGATCTTCCCGCCGAGGAGCGCGGGCGCATCGAGGCGCAGGTGCGCGCGGCGGCCGCCGGCCACACCCTGGAGAGCGCCTTGGCCGAGGCCTCGAGCCTCCTCTCCGGCGTCTCGCGCGGGGCCGGCGTGGTCGTGACGACGAAGCAGAACCCGCGCCTCAAGCACGTCGAGTTCGTGCGCCTCGAGCCGGCCCGCGCCCTCGTGGTGCTGGTCTCCGAGGACGGCTCGGTCGAGAACCGCCTCCTGGATCTCCCGCCGGGCCTGCCGCCCTCGGCCCTGACCGAGGCCGCGAACTTTTTGAATGCCCGCATCCGCGGACGGACGCTTGGCGAGCTCAAGGCCGACATCGAGGCTCGCCGCGTTGAGATGGAACGCGAGCTCGACGCCATCACGGCCCGCCTCGTCGAGGCCGGGGTCGCGACGAGTGCGGGTGGCATGGGGGCGCGCCACCTCATCGTGCGCGGCCAGGCGAATCTTTTGGAGGACCTGCACGCCCTCGAGGACCTCGAGCGCATCCGCCTGCTCTTCTCGGACCTCGAGACCCAGACCGACGTGATCGAGCTCCTGACCCGGGCCGAGGGCGCCGAAGGCGTGCGCATCTTCATCGGCTCGGAAAACAAGCTCTTCTCGATGTCCGGCTCCTCGATGATCGCGGCGCCGTTCCGTGACGCCTCCCAGAAGATCGTCGGAGTGCTCGGCGTCATCGGCCCGACCCGCCTCAACTACGCCCGCATCGTCCCGATGGTGGATTACACCGCCAAGGTGGTGTCGCGGATCCTGGAGGGCGGACGGTAGTCGCGCCTTTCCGCATGTGCGAGACGCGGCAGCGCGGATGCTTCAAGCGCTCCGCCATGAAGCATGCAACCGATGCCCGCGTCCGGACGTTGCGCCGAGGCTTGCGCGAGGAACGATGGCCCGCACGACACGATTGAGCGCGACGTTCGGACCGGCGCTCGCCCTCCTGATCGCCGTCGCGGCGGCGCTCGCGCCGGCCACGGCGGTGCCGGCCTCATCGGACGAGATCGAGCGCCGAGTAGAGGAGCTTCTCGGCCGCATGACGCTTGCCGAGAAGGTCGGCCAGCTCGTCCTCGTCTCGAACGGCCCGCTCTACCGGCCGGAGCAGGTGCCGCAGGGCCGCGTCGGGGCCGGCATCAACTTCAACAACGCGCAGGACGTGGCCGCGGCCCAGAAGCTCGCCAGGCAATCGCGCCTCGGCATCCCCCTGATCTTCGGCCTCGACATCCTGCACGGCTTCCGCACCATCTTCCCCGTGCCCCTCGCCGAGACCGCGACCTTCAACCCGGCGCTCGCGCGTCTTGCAGCCGAGTGGTCGGCCCGGGAAGCGGCTTACGTCGGCGTGCAGTGGACCTACGCCCCCATGGCCGACGTCGCCCGCGACCCGCGCTGGGGCCGCATCGTCGAGGGGGCGGGCGAGGACCCGTACCTCGCCCGTGTGTTCACGGCGGCCCGGGTCGAGGGCCTGCACGCGGGCGGGCTCGCGACGGGCGTCAAGCACTTCGCCGGCTACGGCGCGGCGTCGGGCGGGCGCGATTACGACGCGACCGATATCCCGCCCACGGAGCTGCGCGACACCTTCCTGCCTCCGTTCCGGGCCGCGGTCGATGCCGGCAGCGAGACCGTCATGAGCGCCTTCAATGCGCTCAACGGCGTACCGGCGACCGCGAATCCCTGGCTCCTCACGCAGGTCCTGCGCAACGAGTGGGGCTTTTCCGGCTTCGTCGTCTCCGATTGGGCCGCGATCGAGGAGCTCATCGCCCATGGCATCGCGGCGGACGGCGCCGAGGCCGCCCGCAAGGCGTTCCTGGCCGGCGTCGACATGGACCTCGCCGGCGGGCTCTACGACGCGCACCTCGCTGACGAGGTGCGCTCCGGGCGCATCCCCGAGAGCGCCGTCGACGAGGCGGTGCGCCGGGTCCTGCGTGTCAAGTTCCGCATGGGGCTGTTCGAGCGCCCCGACATCGACCCGACTCGGGTCGACGCGGTGTTCCCGACGCAAGAGTCGCGCGAGGTCGCGCGGGCGGTCGCGCGGGAATCCCTCGTGCTGCTGCACAACCGCGACGAGGCCTTGCCGCTGCGGCCCCGCATCCGCTCGCTCGCGGTCGTGGGCGCGCTCGCCGCGAGCGCCAAGGACCAGCTCGGCCCGCACGCCGCCCGCGGCCATATCGAGGATACGGTCACCATCCTCGACGGCATCAGGTGGCGCGCCGAACAAGCCGGCGTCGCGGTCGCCTACGCTGAGGGCTGCTCCTTACGTTGCGAGACTCCGGACGGCTTTTCCGCCGCGGTCGAGGCAGCACGGGGGGCGGACGCCGTGATCGCGGTGCTTGGGGAGCCTGAGTCCATGTCCGGGGAGGCGGCCTCCCGCGCTCACCTGTGGCTCGTCGGTCGCCAGGGCGAGCTTCTCGACGCGCTTGCCGCAACCGGCAGGCCCGTGGTCGTCGTCCTCGTGGCGGGCCGCCCCCTGGAGCTCCAGCGGGTGCTCGACAAAGCTCAAGCGGTCCTGATGGCCTGGTATCCGGGCATCGAAGGCGGGCCGGCGGTCGCCGAGGCCCTGTTCGGCGACTTCAGCCCGAGCGGCAAGCTGCCCATCACCTGGCCGCGCACGTCCGGCCAGATCCCGATCCACTACAACCGCCTGCCGACCGGGCGTCCGACGAGCCCGCACAACCGCTTCACCCTGAACTACGCCGACGAGTCGATCGAGCCCCTGTTCCCCTTCGGCTTCGGCCTGAGCTACACGCGCTTCCGCTTCTCGGGCCTTCAGGTCGCGGCGCCGCGTCTTACGGCCTCTGACACTCTCGATGTGCGCGTCACCCTGACGAACGTCGGGGAGCGCGCCGGGGCCGAGGTGGCACAGCTTTACGTCCGCGACCCGGTCGCGAGCCGCAGCCGTCCGGTACGGGAGCTGAAGGCCTTCCAGAAGGTCTTCTTGCAGCCCGACGAGTCCCGCGCGGTCACCCTCCGGGTGCCGGTCAAGGAGCTCGGCTTCCACCTTGAAGACGGAACCTACGTGGTCGAGGCCGGACGCTTCGACCTCTTCGTCGGCGCGAGCGCCCGCGCCGACCGTGCGGCGAGCGTCGAGGTCACGGACAGCCTGCGCATCCCTCCAGGGCAGCGGGAGGCGAGTCGCACGTCGGGGCGCAACTAAGCCCGCCTAATGGGCCGGCTTGCTCTTCTCGAACTGAGCGAGCTTTTCGGGGCTTGCCTCGCCCTGGTGGTGCGCCTTCCACTCCTCATAGGGCATGCCGTAGACGTGCTCGCGGCTCTCGTCCTTCGACAGCGGCACGCCCTTCTGGTCGGCGGCATCCTTGAGCCAGTTCGAGAGGCAGTTGCGGCAGAAGCCCGCGAGGTTCATGAGGTCGAGGTTCTGCACGTCGGTGCGCTCGCGCAGGTGCTCGAGGAGACGGCGGAAGGCCGCGGCCTCGAGCTCGGTCTGCGTCTTCGGGTCCAAATCCTTCATGGAAGTACCTTCATGGGAGACCTCAATGGCGCCGCAGCCGCTCGCGGGTGCGGGTCGGATGGGGCTCGATCCGGCGCAAGACCGGGTCGGCGAGGAGGGGCCGCAGCAGCCGCGCGAAGCGCTCGGCCCAGGCCTCGGCGCCGGCCTCGTCGGCGATGAGGTCCTGGCGGATCTCGATCAGGGCGTTGGCGAGGCCGCGGCGCGTCGCGTGCCGGTCGAGGGTGTCGCCCGCAAGCGCCCCGTCGTAGGGCTCGTTGTCGCCGACGACGAGGCCGCCCTCGGCCTGAAGGCCATCGAGGAGCGGGCGCGCCAAGCGCTGGTCCGCATCCCAGAGCATGCCGACGTGCCAGGGGCGCGGATAGCCGCGCCAGCTCGGGGTGAAGCTGTGCACCGATACGATCGCCGGCACGACGCCCCCGGCCATGGCGCGCCCGACCGCGGCGTCGATCGCAGCGTCGTAAGGGTCGTAGAAGCGGGCGATGCGCCGCGCGGTCTCGGCCGCGTCGACGCGGCGGTTGCCAGGCACCACGGCGCCGTCGGAGAGGCGCATTACCAGAGTCGGGTCGTCCCGCCCCCGGTTCGGGTCGATGACGAGGCGCGAGAAGGTGGTGAGGAGGGCGGGCGCGCCGAGCCGCCGGGCGAGCCCGCGGGTCACGGCGGCGGCGCCGATGTCGTAGGCGATGTGCCGTTGGAACTGCTCCGGTGGCACCCCGAGGTCGCCGAGGTCCGGCGGCACCACGTTCGAGGCGTGGTCGCACAGGAGGATGACGCCGGAGCGGGCGGAGCCCTCGATCGCCTCGACAGGATGCGGCCCGGGCTCGATTGCGGGTTCGGGCGTCTGCCGCAGGACGGCGGCGGAGGACGGGGACATCGGCTTGGGTTCGGGCTCTGGCGGGGTGACGGGGCGGCGAAACTGCCATAGGAGTGCCGGCAGCGCGACCTTGTCACCTGATTCCAGCCCATCGCGGCAGCTTCATGGCCTCCTCCGAGACCACCGCCCGGCTCGATTCCGGTTTCGCGCCGGCGTTCCTGGCTCTCCTCACGGGCGCGGTGGCGCTCGGCTTCTCGGCGATCTTCGTGCGGCTCGCGGCGGCCGAGGGGATCGGCCCCTTCGCCAGCGCCTTCTGGCGCGTCGCTCTGGCGCTCCCCGTGCTCTACGCCTGGATGCGGCTGGAGGAAGCGCAGGGCGTGCGCCCGCGCAAGGCCTTCAGCCGCGCCGCCGTGCTCGCCGGCCTTGCCTTCGCCGGCGACCTCTTCTTCTGGCACCTCGCGATCCTCAACACGACGGTCGCAAACGCGACCTTCTTCGCGACTACCGCCCCGGTGTTCGTGGTGCTCGTCTCCTGGCTCGTCCTGCGCCGGCGCGTCGAGGGGGCGACGGTCGCGGGGCTCCTGCTCTGCCTTCTCGGCGGCGCGGCCCTCGTCGGCGCGAGTCTCAGGCTCGATCCCGCCCACGTGCGCGGCGACTTCCAGGGCGTCGTGACGGCGTTCTTCTTCGGCCTCTACTTTTTGGCCGTCGAGCGTGCCCGCGACGGCGCGGGCGCCGGCCGCGTCACCTTCGAGGCGAGCGTAGTCACGACCTTTGTGCTGCTACCCGTCGCGCTTGCGCTCGAAGGCAGGATCCTGCCGTCGAACGCCTCCGGCTGGCTCGCCCTCGTCGGCCTCGCCTGGGTGAGCCACGCCGGCGGGCAGGGGCTGCTCTCGGTGGCCCTCGGGCGGCTCCCCGCCACCTTCTCCTCCCTCGTGATCTTCCTGGAGGCGGTCGCGACGGCGGCCTTCGGCTGGATCATCCTCGGCGAGCGCGTGACCCCGGTGCAGGGGCTCGGCGGCGCGCTGATTCTATTAGGGATCTACGTCGCCCGGCCCCGCAACGGAGCCGTGCCGGCATGAACGGGGCGCGGGACCGGCGGGCGACGCTCCTGCGCCTGTTCGAGGCCGCGGTCGCGGCGGCGCATCCCTCCGTCTGCCTCGTGCCGCACCTGCCCAATCCGCCGGAGCGCGGCCGCCTCATCGTGCTCGCCGCCGGCAAGGCCGGAGCCAGCATGGCGGCGGTGGCGGAGCGGCACTACCGCCAACACCATGGCCTCGGGCCCGGCCGGCTCACGGGCCTCGCGGTGACGCGCCACGGCTATGCCGAGAGCGCCGGCGCGATCCCGGTGGTCGAGGCCGGCCACCCGGTCCCGGACCGGACGGGAGTCGAGGCGACCGAGCGCACGCTTCAACTCGCCGGCGAGGCGACGGCCGACGACCTCGTGCTCGTGCTCCTCTCCGGCGGCGGCTCCGCCAACTGGATCGCCCCCGCCGGCCGGCTCACGTTGGAGGAGAAGCAGGGCATCACCCGGACCCTCCTGCGCTCGGGCGCGAACATCGGCGAGATCAACACCGTGCGGAAGCACCTCTCGCGCATCAAGGGCGGGCGCCTCGCCGAGGTCGCGGCCCCGGCCCGGGTGCTGACCCTTGCGATCTCCGACGTGCCTTTCGACGACCCCGCCGTGATCGCCTCCGGCCCGACGGTGCCCGACCCCTCGACGCTGGCCGAGGCCCGCGCCATCGTGGAGCGCCGCGGCGTGGCGCTGCCCCCCTCGGCCGCGGCGCTGCTCGAAAGCGGGCTGAGCGAATCGCCGAAGCCCGGCAACCCCGTCTTCGACCGTACCGAGTTCCGCATCGTCGCCCGCCCGGCCGACGCCATCGCGGCGGCGGCCGAAGGCGCGCGCGCGGCGGGCTACGAGCCCATCGTCCTCGGCGCCGATGTCGAGGGCGAGGCGCGGGAGGTGGCGGCCGCGCACGCGCGGCTCGCCCGCGAGGCGCTCGCGGCCGGCCGCCGCGTCGCGATCGTCTCCGGGGGCGAGCTCACCGTGACCATCAGGGGCGAGGGCCGCGGCGGCCCGAACCAGGAATACGCCCTGGCGCTGGCGCTCGCCCTCGATGGCGCGGGCGAGAAGATCGCGGCGCTCGCCGCCGACACGGACGGCACCGACGGCGGCGCGGGCTCCGCCGTCGACCCCGCCGGCGCGATCGTCGACGAGACCACGCTGGCGCGCGCCCGGGCGCTCAACCTCGACCCGGCGGCGCTCCTCGCCGACAACGATTCGACAAATTTCTTCGCGCGTCTCGGCGACCTCGTCGCCTGCGGACCGACCCGAACCAACGTCAATGACTGCCGCATCATCCTCGTCGGTTGAAATCCCCTCTGGAGGGGCACGCTCCGCCTTTCCCCTCCCTCTTGTGGGGAGGGGCAGGGGTGGGGGGCGCGAGGCCGGAGCGCTACGGCTGGTTCTCGATTGCCTCCTGACATGCAGCGTTCTTTTCGGACGCGTTCGCGCTCTACGCTTGCGCCCCCCCTCTCCGCTCGGGCTTGCGCCCGAGTCGGCTCTCCCCCACGAGGGGGGAGAGAGGGCGGCGGCCTCGTCCGCGTATCTCATGGCAGCGACGGCGGTGGTGCTGGGCGCATTCGCGACCCCCGCCCACGCCGACCTGCGCATGTGCAACCTGACGCCGAGCCGCGTCGGCATCGCGATCGGCTACCGGGACCCGCAGGGCTGGGTCACGGAGGGGTGGTGGAACATCTCTCCGCGCGGCTGCGAGACGCTGCTGAAGGGCTCGCTCGCGGCGCGGTTCTACTACGTCTATGCCGTCGACTACGACCGCGGCGGCGAGTGGTCGGGGCGCTCCTTCATGTGCACGCGGGAGCGCGAGTTCACGATTCGCGGCGTCGAGGACTGCTTCGCCCGCGGCTTCGACCGCAACGGCTTCTTCGAGGTCGACACCGGCGAGCAGAAGACCTGGACGATCCAGCTCACCGACCCGGGCCGCCCGGGGAGCGCCCCCGGGGCCGCTCCGGCCGCCCCGGCTCCGACCCGTTGAGAGGGATGAGATGAAGCGGTCGCGACGCACCAAGATCATCGCAACGCTCGGGCCCGCCTCGGATAGCCCCGAAATGATGGCGAAGCTGTTCGAGGCCGGCGCCGACACCTTCCGCCTCAACATGAGCCATCTCGCCCGCGACCGCCTGCGCGAGAAGGTCGCCGCCATCCGCGAGATCGAGGCGCGCTATAAGCGCCCGATCGCGATCCTTGCCGATCTGCAAGGACCGAAGCTGCGCGTCGGCACCTTCGGCGGCGATTCCGCCGTGCTCAAGCAGGGCAGCCGCTTCGTTCTCGATTCCGACGAGAGCGCCGGCGACGGCAAGCGCGTGTTCCTGCCCCACCCGGAGATCCTGGGCTCGCTCGAGGAGGGCCACAGCGTCCTCGTCGACGACGGCAAGCTGCGCCTCGAAGTCGAGGAGGTCGGCAAGGGCCGCGCCGTCACGCGGGTCGCGGTCGGCGGCAAGATCTCGAACCGCAAGGGCGTGAACCTTCCCGACACCGAGATCCCGGTCGCGGCCATGACCGAGAAGGACCGCACCGACCTGGAAGCCGCCATCGACGCCGGGGTCGACTGGATCGGCATGTCCTTCGTGCAGCGGCCGGAGGACGTGGCCGAGGGGCGCAAGATGGCGCGCGGGCGCGCTCTCGTGATGACGAAGCTCGAGAAGCCACAGGCGATCGCCCGCCTCGAGGACATCCTCGACGCCTCCGACGCCGTGATGGTGGCCCGCGGCGACCTCGGGGTCGAGATGCCGCTCGAGAAGGTGCCGGGCCTGCAGAAGCGCATCACCCGCGCGGCACGTCGCCGCGGCAAGCCGGTCGTGATCGCGACGCAGATGCTGGAGAGCATGATTTCGAGCCCGGTGCCGACGCGGGCCGAGGTCTCGGACGTGGCGACGGCGGTATTCGAGGGCGCCGACGCCGTCATGCTCTCGGCCGAGAGCGCCTCGGGGCAATACCCGGTCGAGGCGGTCACGACCATGAACCGCATCGCCGAGGAGGTCGAGCGCGACCCGATCTACTGGTCGATCGTCGCGGCGCAGCGCAACGCCCCCGAGGCGACAGGCTCCGACGCGATCGCGGCGGCCTCGCACCAGATCGCCGACGCGCTCAACCTCAAGGCCGTGACGGTGTGGACCTTCTCGGGCACCTCCGCGCTGAGGCTCGCCCGCGAGCGCCCGAACTCGACCGTGCTGGCGCTGACCCCGAAGCGCGACACGGCGCGCCGCCTCGCCCTCGTGTGGGGCGTGCACCCGATCGTCACCAAGGACGCGAGCGACGCCGACGACATGGCCTTCCGAGCCGCGAAGTTCGCGGTGCGCGAGGAGTTCGCGGCGGTCGGCGAGCGCATCATCGTGGTCGCCGGCGTCCCCTTCGGCACCCCCGGCGCCACCAACATGGTCCGCATCGTCTATGTCGACCGCGCGCACGCCGCGAAGGCGTGAGGACATGCGGAATCCCGCGGGGCTCCCAGGGCGGCGGCGGTCGCGATGTCGAAGAGCGGGGGAGCAGGGGTACGACCCGGCGGTGATCCTTGATTTGGATTACTGGGCGCTGATGGTGCGGTGAGCCGCATCCGCGAGGCGGAGATGCAAGCCGTGTTCGGAAAGATTCGCTCGTTGTTCGATCGGAAACAGCAACCGGCCCGTGTCGAGCCGCGTCTTGATTCCCCGTCGGCGTCGCCTTCGGGCGAAGGGATTCGGCCGATGGCCATGGTGGCCCTGTCGACCCCCGGCGCCGTCGCCTACGACGCGCTGGCGGCCGATCTGCGGACCCGCTTCGAATCGTTGGGCCTCGCGATCGGCCCGAATGTCGCTCCCGGCGAAGCCGGCGGGCCGCTCATGTTCACCCTGAACGACCTCGCGCTGGTCCTCATGTTCATCGATCGGCCGATACCGAGCCCGGAATTGGAGGAGCCCATCAGCGGAAGCAGGATCACCTGGAAAGGCGTAAGAGAGGAGATCGCCGGACACCGAGGACACGTGATCGTCTCGACGTTGCACTCCGGCCGGGAGCACCAAGGCATTCGCGACGGGATGGTGGCCATATCGCTCGCCACCGCGTCCATCGCGGCGCTGACCTCTTCCATCGGAGTGTACTGGACGCACGCCCGGCTCCTGACGCCGTCCGCCGAGTTCATCCGATCGTGCGAGCAGCAGCTGCCTGCCGGGCAAGCCCCGATCGACGTTTGGATGCGGATCGATTTCATGCGCGGCCGGACATTGCCTGAAGGGCAGACGACGATCGGCGGTTTCACCGTCGGCCTGACACCCTTCATCGGACGCGAGCTCGAGTTCGTTCCTAGCCCCCTCGAAGCATACGTCGTCGCCCAGCGCCTTCTCGGAATGGGGCAGTACCTCGCAATCAACGGTCCCATCGTGAAGGACGGGGACACGTTCGGAATCGATCAGGCCGAGCGCATCCGCGCCAGGCTGTTGCCGCGCGCAGAGCATGCGCATCTTCCCGGCCCGGTGATTCAGCTCAAGGTCGAGCACATTCGAACCTGAGCTTTCGAACCTTCGCCTGACTGTCGTCTCACTTCCTTCAAGTGAGACGATTGGGCTGTCATTCCGAAGTAGGGCTTTTAACCGCCGCCTCTATCGGAGCCGCAGCGAGGCCGAGAAACACCATCGCAGCTCGGTTGAGCCGCACGAGGTCGTCGTACTCGATACGGCCGATCCGGCGACCGAGCTTCGATCTCGGCATTGTGGTGATCTTATCGACGGCGATCCGGCAGGGTTCGCGCAGCCCGTTGCGCTCGTTCGGCTCGAGAGGCAGGCGGAAGAGCGGCGCGTCCGTCGGGTCCGTCGTCAGGCCGCAGACGGTGACGGAACCCGTCGCGTCGAACCGATCGTCCTGCAGGATGACGACGGGCCGTGGCTTGCCGGCGTAGTCCGGGCCGCCCGCGGCGGTCCAGACCTCGCCCCGTTTCATTCATCCCCTCGAATCGAGATCGCGTCGATGAAAGCCTGGTCCTCGTCGGCATGCGCACTCATCGCGACGGCGAGGGATTGTCGATGGGCTTCGGCGGCGAACGCGGGCGAGCGGACATCGGGCACCCAAACCTGGATCGGACGAAGTCCCTCCTTGCGCAGCCGCTCACGATGGGCACGGACCTTCTCCCGGGACGAGACTGGACGTGCGCGGGTCATATCGGAGTTCCCAAGCGGTTACATGTAACGTAGCATCTACATGGCTGTGAACCAAGACCTTCGCACTTGCCTGAGGGCATTCCGCTCGCCGGCCCGGCCCCGGCCCGCCCGTCATCGTCGGCTGACGCGCGTCATCGTCGGGGTTTTCGCACGTCATCGTCGGGGATGATCCATAAGGGGAGCGTGATGGTTGGGGCGCCACCGATCGATTTCGGGAATGCAGGCCCATGCCTGGCGGGGATAGTCCCCCGATCGAGGCTTTAGGGCACGGCGGGAGGCTCCGCGTTTCGCCCGAGGTGCTCCACCAGCTCCCGAGCGTAGGGCGGCAGGTCCTTCAGGGCCCGCACGCAGATGGTGAGGTCGCGGGCGGCCCAGGGCTCGGTCAGGGGGACGATGGCGATCGCCATGGTCTTCAAGGCGCGGCGCGCCGTGGTCTCGGGCACGATGCCGAGACCGACGCCGCACTCGACCATGCGGCACACGCCCTCGAAGCCGCGGAGCTGCACCCTGAGGCGAAGCGGGCGCCCGATGCGGCCCGCCTTGTCGGCCAAGAAACGCTGCAGCGCGCTCGTGCGATCGAGGCCGACGAAGTCGTGCTCCAGCACCTCGGCGAAACTTAACCCTGGCCGCTTCGCGAGCGGATGGCTCTTCGCCACGACGAGGACGAAGCGGTCCGAGCGGAAGGGGTAGGTCTCGAGCGTGCCCGTGTCGACCGTGCCGGCGACGATCCCGACGTCGCCGACGCCCTCGGCGATGAGCCCGACGATCTCGTCCGAGAGCCGCTCCTCGATGTCCACGCTGACCTGGGGATGGCGGGCAAGGAAATCGCTCAGGGCCTCGGGCAGGAATTCGGTGAGTGCGTTGGTGTTAGAGAGGATCCTGACCTGCCCGGCGCGCCCGCCCGAATAGGCCGCGAGGTCGTCCTGCAGGCGCTCGGCCTGGCCGAGGATCGCGCGGGCGTGGGCGAGGAGCGTGCGTCCGGCCGCCGTCGGCGTGACGCCCTGGCGGGCGCGGGTGAAGAGCGGCGCGCCGAGGGACTCCTCCATGTGGCGGATGCGGGTGCTCGCGGCCGCGAGCGCGAGGTTCGCCCGCTCCGCTCCCTTGGTGATGCTGCCGGCCTCCGCGACGTAGCGGAAGAGGCGAAGATCCGTAAGGTCGAAGTGCATAATTTTGAGCGTGGCCTTCGCGGCACGCGAAGGCAAGCTCCATCAAACGCCAATTGTGCCGTCTGCGGTCTTAGGCGATCTTCGCAATCAGCGAAGCCTTAGCCGTTCCGGGGCGCGAGGTCGCCAATCGCTTCCAAGCCTGTCGGCAAGAGGACCGGCGGACTTTCGGTGCATTGCGGCATGGCCAGGCTTCGGCTACGGGAACCGTCGTCGCAAGCGCGCTGTTCCTAGTCGCGAGTTGGAGCGCCTCATGGCTCAGGTCAAGGTGCCGGACCGGCCCCTGTCGCCGCATCTGTCGATCTACCGCCTGTCCTGGACGATGGCGATGTCCATCGTCCACCGCGTCACCGGGGCGGCGAACTACTTCGGGGCAGCGCTCGTGGCGATCTGGCTCGTCGCCATGGCCTCGGGGCCGGCGGCTTATGCGCGGGTGTCTTGGCTCTTCGGCTCCTGGCTCGGGCTCCTGGTCCTGTTCGGCTACACGTGGTCCCTCGTCCACCACATGCTCGGCGGCGTGCGCCACCTCGTGTGGGACTTCGGCCACGGGATGGAGCCCGGCACGCGCTTCGCCATGGCGCGCTACACGCTCTTCGCCTCGGTCCCGCTCACGGTCCTGATCTGGATCGTGGCCTTCGTCATGCGCTGAGGGAGGCCCGAGATGGTCGACAACAGGCCCGACACCCGCGTCTCGATGCGGACGCCGCTCGCCCGCGCCAAGGGCCTCGGCGCGGCAGGCCACGGCGCCGAGCACTGGTTCGTCCACCGCATGACGGCGGTGTCCAACATCCCCCTCATCGTCGCCTTCATCATCATCGTGGCGAGCCTCGCCTTCCGCCCCTGGCAGGACGCCGTGCGGGTCGTCTCGCACCCGCTCGTGGCGCTCCTCCTGATCCTCTGCGTCGTGTCGGTGACGAACCACATGCGGATGGGCATGCAGATCATCATCGAGGACTATGTCCACGACAAAGGCTGGAAGATCGCGGCGGTGATCGCGAACAACTTCTACGCCGTCGTGATCGCGGCCGCATGCCTGTGGGCGATCGCCAAGATCAGCTTCGGCCGCTTTTAGGAGCTTCCCGATGCTCGAGGAAAACGGAAAGAACGGCGTCGCGGCTCCGAAGACCAACGGCAAGGCCTACGCCATCGTCGACCACACCTTCGACGTGGTGATCGTCGGCGCCGGCGGCGCGGGCCTTCGCGCGACGGTCGGCTGCTCGCAGGCGGGGCTTCGCACGGCCTGCATCACCAAGGTGTTCCCGACGCGCTCGCACACGGTCGCGGCGCAAGGGGGCATCTCGGCGGCGCTGGGCAACATGGGGCCGGACGACTGGCGCTGGCACATGTACGACACGGTCAAGGGCTCGGACTGGCTCGGCGACCAGGACGCCATCGAGTACCTGTGCCGCAACGCGCCGGCCGCCGTCTACGAGCTCGAGCACTGGGGCGTGCCCTTCTCCCGCACGGACGAGGGCAAGATCTACCAGCGCCCGTTCGGCGGCATGACGACGGACTACGGCAAGGGCACGGCGCAGCGCACCTGCGCGGCGGCCGACCGCACCGGCCACGCGATCCTGCACACCCTCTACGGGCAGGCGGTGCGGAACCAGACCAACTTCTTCATCGAGTACTTCGCCCTCGACCTCATGATGGACGACGAGGGGCGCTGCCGCGGCGTCGTCGCGCTCAACATGACGACGGGCGAGATCCACCGCTTCCGCGCCCACATGACGATTCTCGCGACCGGCGGCTACGGGCGCGCCTACTTCTCGGCGACCTCGGCCCACACCTGCACGGGCGACGGCAACGCCATGGTGCTGCGCGCGGGCCTTCCCCTCGAGGACATGGAGTTCGTGCAGTTCCACCCGACCGGCATCTACGGCGCCGGCTGCCTCATCACGGAAGGCTCGCGCGGCGAGGGCGGGTACCTCACGAACTCGGAAGGGGAGCGCTTCATGGAGCGCTACGCCCCCTCCGCCAAGGACCTCGCCTCCCGCGACGTCGTCTCCCGCGCCATGACCATGGAGATCAGGGCCGGCCGCGGCGTCGGCCGGAACAAGGACCACATCCACCTGCACCTCGACCACCTCGACCCGAAGATCCTGCACGAGCGCCTGCCGGGCATCTCGGAGAGCGCCAAGATCTTCGCGGGGGTGGACGTCACGAAGGAGCCGATCCCAGTCCTGCCGACCGTGCACTACAACATGGGCGGCATCGCCACGAACTTTCACGGCGAGGTGCTGACGCTGAAGAACGGCGACCCGGACTACATCGTGCCGGGGCTGATGGCGCTCGGCGAGGCCGCCTGCGTCTCCGTGCACGGGGCGAACCGCCTTGGCTCGAATTCCCTCATCGACCTCGTGGTGTTCGGCCGCGCCGCGGGCCTGCGCTGCGCCGAGATTCTCGTTCCCGGCGACAAGCACACGGACTTGCCCCGAGACGCCTCCGACAAGGCGCTCGCCCGTCTCGACCGCTTCCGCTACGCCGACGGAGCGACGCCGACCGCGGAGCTGCGCCTGCGCATGCAGCAGACGATGCAGAACAACTGCGCCGTCTTCCGCACCGGCGAGGTGCTGGAGGAAGGCAAGAGCCTCATCCACGAGGTCTGGCGCGGCGCAGCCGACATCCGCGTCACCGACCGCTCGCTGATTTGGAACACCGATCTCATCGAGACGCTCGAGTTCGACAACCTCATCGGCCAGGCTGTCGTCACCATAGAGTCGGCCCTGAACCGCACCGAGTCCCGCGGGGCGCATGCCCGCGAGGACTATCCGGAGCGCGACGACAGGACCTGGATGAAGCACACCCTCTCGTGGCTCGACGATGTGAACCACCGCGTCACCATCGACTACCGCCCGGTCCACACCTACACGATGACGAACGAGGTGCAGTACATCGAGCCGAAGGCGCGGGTGTATTGAGGGGCGCAGAGGAGAGAACGTGAAACGAGGATCGCTGTTCGTCGGCCTGATTGCCGGGCTCTTGCTGGCCGGCTGCGTCTCAAGCCGCCCGATCACGCATTACCACCGCAAGCCGGGCGTCACGCCCGCCCAATACGCGGCCGACGAGGCGGCGTGCGTCGAGGCCGCGAAAAGGGCCTATCAGGGCGCCGCCCAACAGGTGCCGTTCCAGCCGGGTCTCGTCGGCGCAGCGGTCGGAGGCTTCGCCCGCGGCTATCAGGGATCCGCGGCCGGGCACGCCGCCGCGGAGGAATGCATCATCGCGAAGGGCTACACCAAGGTGGCCATGACCGAGGAGCAGAGGAAGGCGTTCGAGAGCGTTCCGCCCGAAGGGCGCACGCACGCCGCCGGCCTCCTGGCCGGAGGTGGCAGTCTCCCGCGCCCGACACAGTGACGAGGCTAGAGATGGGAACGCTAACTCTCCGAGATATGGATGACGGCTTGGCCCGCCTTCTTCGAGATCGCGCTCGGCAGCGGCATCACTCCATGGAGCAGGAAGCCCTCAGCATCCTTCGGGAAGCTCTTGGACATGGGCGGCCAGTATCTTCGGAGCGCGCCGAACGTGCTCGCGCCATCGCAGCGCTAACCCCACGTGCCCAGACGACCGACGCGGTCGCCCTACTGCGGGAAGAAAGAGGCTTGTGATTGTCATTGATGCATCAGTGGCCGTGAAGTGGTTTGTACCCGAGGCGAACCACGAAGCAGCGCTCGCTGTGCTTGGCTCGGGAGAGCCTCTTATTGCGCCCGACCTTGTCATCCCTGAAACGATGCACGCGTTACGCAAGAAGCTAAGGGCAGGCGATGTGATTGAAGGGCAATTCCTGCGCGCAGGAGCCGATCTCTCAACATACTTCGATGAACTGGTTCCTTCCGCATCTGTGACCGAGGAAGCGATGCGTTTGTCGATCCGGCTTGATCACGGGTTTTATGATTGCGTCTACCTCGCCCTATCTCTGACCTCCGGTGCGTCACTCGTAACAGCCGACGAGGCGTTCCATGCAAAGGTTGTTTCGGCAGGGTTGGGGACAGCCATCCAAGGCTTGTCGGAACCTGAACACCGGCCAGAACGAGGGCCACTCGCCCTTCCCAGAGCGACCGTCGAAAGCATTGGCCGTTTGGCCCAACGTGTGTCTGAAACGTTCAAGTCATTGCAGGATGCGCATACGGGCGGGCAGCTCCGGTTCCTTCCCGCGAAAATATACGAGCCTGCGTTCGAGTCCCCCGCCTATCTTCGCTTGAAGGAGCTAGCCCTGGGCTTGACGGATGAGGAACGGGCTCAGGTCATCGCACTCGGCTGGTTCGGCCGAGACTATGAGCGCGGTCCGTTCCCGCCTCTCCTCGACCGCGCGCGCTCGATGTTCGCTGGCGATCCTCAAAAGGACATCGGCTACATCATGTCCGTGATGTCGACGGTTCATGCAGGCTACATGAAACTTCTCCGCTTGGGCGAATCCCAAGCCGCAAACGAGTAGGCAAAATGGCCCAGTTCACCCTCCCCAAGAATTCGAAGGTCACCGAAGGCAAGGCGTGGCCGCGGCCGCCGTCGGGGCATCGCACCCAGGCCTTCCGAATCTACCGCTGGAACCCGGACGACGGGCAGAACCCCCGCGTCGACACCTATCACGTCGACCGGGACGACTGCGGGCCGATGGTGCTCGACGCGCTGATCTGGATCAAGAACAAGGTCGACCCGACGCTGACCTTCCGGCGCTCGTGCCGGGAGGGCATCTGCGGCTCGTGCTCCATGAACATCATGGGCGAGAACACCCTCGCCTGCACCCTCGGCATGGACGACTGCAAGGCCGAGACGATCAAGATTTATCCCCTGCCGCACATGCCGGTGCTGAAGGACCTCGTGCCGGACCTGACGAGCTTCTTCGCCCAGCACGCCGCGATCGAGCCGTGGCTCGAGACGCAGACTGCGACGCCGGAGACCGAGTGGCGCCAGACCCCGGAGGAGCGGAGTAAGCTCGACGGCCTCTACGAGTGCATCCTGTGCGCCTGCTGCACCACCTCCTGCCCGAGCTACTGGTGGAACGGCGACCGTTTCTTGGGGCCGGCGGCCCTCCTCCAGGCCTACCGCTGGCTCGCCGACAGCCGCGACGAGGCGACGGGCGAGCGCCTCGACACCCTGCACGACCCGTTCCGGCTCTACCGCTGCCACACGATCATGAATTGCGCCAACACCTGTCCCAAGGGCCTCAACCCGGCGAAAGCCATCGCCGAGATCAAGAAGATGATGATCGCAAGGCAGGTGTGACGTGAGGCCCGCGCCGCCCTCGCCTGCCGGATCGTCCGAATGAGCGGGCGCGCGGGCAGGAAGCCCGCCGTACCGCGCGGGCTTGCCGGCCCCAAAGCCGAGAAGACCGTCTCGCTCGCGCTGCAGGGTGGCGGCGCGCACGGCGCCTTCACCTGGGGCGTGCTCGACCAGCTCGTCGAGGACGGGCGCCTCGCCATCGAGGCGATCACCGGCGCAAGCGCCGGCGCGATGAACGCCGTCGTCCTCCTCGAGGGCTGGATCGACGGCGGACCGGAGGGCGCCCGCGAGCAGCTGCGCAAGTTCTGGAAGCGGGTGAGCCTCGATGGCGTGCTGTCGCCGATCCAGCGCTCGCTGTTCGACCAGTTCATCGGCTTCTGGAGCGCCAAGGGCACGCCGGCGCAGGCCTGGCTCAACGCCTGGCAGCAGGCCGCGACCCCGTACGACTTCAACCCCCTCGACATCAACCCCTTGCGCGACGCGCTCGTCGAGCTCATCGATTTTTCGCGCGTGCGGGCCTGCACGGCCGCGAAGCTCTTCGTCGCCGCGACGAACGTATGGACCGGCAAGACCGTCGACCACGTCCTCGCCTCGGCCTGCCTGCCGAAGGTCTTCCGGGCGGTCGAGATAGAGGGCGAGCCCTACTGGGACGGCGGCTTCACCGGCAACCCGCCCCTGTTCCCGCTGTTCTACGAGACCCGCACCGACGACATCGTGCTGATCCAGATCAACCCGGTCGAGCGCCGCGAGACGCCGCGCACGGCGCACGAGATCGAGAACCGCCTCACCGAGATCAGCTTCAACGGCACCCTCCTGCGCGAGCTGCGCGCCGTCGATTTCGTGACGCGCCTCATTGCCGAGGGCAAGCTCTCGCGGGACGAGTACAAGCGGGTCAACATGCACCGCATCCACGGCGGCCGGCGGCTCGACGAGTACACGGCGGCCTCCCGCCTCAACGCCGAGTGGGGCTTCTTCAAGGAGCTGAAGAACCTCGGCCGCGCCGCCGCCCGCGCCTGGCTCGCCGAGAACTACGACGCCGTCGGCGAGCGCAGCACCTTGGATCTGCGGCAGGCCTATTCCTGATTCGCCGCCGCGGCCTTTGCCGCGTGTGTGTCCCGGCGCACACCAAGGCCGAGCTTCCGACCCTAGACCTTGCGCAAGGCCCCGATGACAGGGAGGGCGAAGAACAATGCGTGCGGTCGGGTATGGCCTCGTAGGACTGGTGCTGGGCGCCGTCGGCGGCTTCTGGCTCGGGCTGATGCTGGGGCTGATCTACACCGAGCTCGCCTCGGTGAGCTGCTTCGAGGGCTTGTGCGGCTACGTCGCCGGCGGCGTCGGCGTGCTCGGGGCCGTGCTGTGCGGCCTTGCCGGCATGATCTACGGCTTCCGGCGGGCGCTCCGGCGCGATCCGTCGGAGGCCCGCGCGTACTGAATTCTTAACGACGGAACCGCCACACGCTCGATCTCTTGATCTCGGCATCCTCCAGGGCCCGCGTCACCGGCACTTCATAGGTGGCAAGCGTCTCAAGCTGCTCCTGCTCCAGATAGCTGCGGCCCGGATCGCCGATCAGCACCGTCGCGCCCCGCTTCGCGAGTCCCGACAGCCACTCCGTAACCTTCGCAGCGGTGTCACGCTCATAGAAGATGTCGCCGGCAAGCACGGCGTCCCAGCCTTCGTCGCGGCCGACGAGGTCGGTAAGGCGCGCCTCGACCGCGACGCTGTTCAGCCCTGCGTTGAGGCCGATGGCCTCGATCGCGAAGGGATCGAGGTCGCTCGCCTCGACCGACCGCGCGCCGGCCATCGCGGCCGCGATGGCGACGAGGCCGGAGCCCGAGGCGAAGTCGAGCACGCGCCGGCCGGCGACCACCTCGGGATGGTCGAGGAGGTAGCGCGCGAGCGCCTGGCCGCCGGCCCAGGCGAAGGCCCAGAACGGCGGCGGCAGCCCGAGCTCGCCGAGCTCCTCCTCGGTCTTCCGCCACAGCTCCGTCGCCTCGTCGGCGAGATGGAGCCTGATCTCGGGCGCGTGCGGGACGGGGAGGATGCGGGTGTTCTGGCGGATGAAGGCCGCGCGGTCGCCGATCATGAGGCGAGCCCGGTCATCGGGCCAGCATCGCGGCCCAGACGCGCTTGACCGCCTCCATCACGTCGCGCTCGGTGAAGCCGTCGAGCACGCGTCGGCGGGCGGCCTCGCCTATGCGGGCGACGAGGCTTGGGTCGGCGGCGAGCCTCGCGAAGGCCTGCGCCAGCGCATCGGGGTCGTCCGGCGGCACCACGACGCCTTCGGCGCCGTCGCGCACGAGGCGTCGGCAG
>DASVVU010000119.1:0-3308 GCA_036386395.1 Beijerinckiaceae bacterium
CTCGACGTGCCGCCGAACCAGCCCCACCGCGGCGACGTGAAAAAGCTCCTGGTCCACCGCCGTGCGCGCGGCCGGCGCCTGGGCCGGGCGCTGATGGAGGCACTCGAGGCGGAGGCGCGCCGGCGCTCGCTCACCCTCCTCACCCTCGACACCGCGAGCGAGGCGGCCGAGCGCGTCTACGAGGGGCTCGGCTACACGCGGGCGGGCGTCATCCCCGGCTACGCCCTGTGGCCGGAAGGCGGCCTGTGCGATACCACTCTCTTCTGGAAGTCGCTCTAGGCAGCGCCCCGGGCCGCAACTTCGCCCCTTTCGCGGGTTCTGACACGATCGCCCGACCGGAGGCCTCGATGCGTCGTCTAGCGTTCCCTGCCCTGTGCGCGTTCCTCGCCGCCGCGACCGCCGCCGGCGCGGCCGACGCCGTGTTCCCGCCCGGCTCGCGCATCGGCCTCGTGCCCCCTCCGGGCATGGTCGTCTCGAAGCGCTTCGTCGGCTTCGAAAGCCCGCGCGGAGCGGCCATCACCCTCGTCGAGATGCCGGCCGGCGCCGCCGAGCAGGCGCGCGCGACCCTCACGCTCGAGGCGCTGCAGAACCAGAACATCTCCATGAAGGAGCGCGAGGAGCTCAAGGTCGGCGACGCGCCCGCGGTGCTGGTGACGGGCGAGCAGCAGGCCGGGCCCAACGTCGTCCGCAAGTGGATCCTGCTTGCGTCCGAGCCCTCCCTGACCGCCCTCGTGATCGCCCAGGCGATGAACGGCAGCGACGCCTACAGCGACGCGGAGATCCGGGACGCGCTGAAGAGCGTCGCCGTGCGGCAGCCCCCGTCGATGGAAGACCAGCTCGCGTCGCTGCCGTTCCGGGTTGGCGACCGTGCCGGCCTCAAGCCCGTACGCACGGCCGGCGCATCCCTGCTGCTCACCGACCGCGGCGAGCAGGGCGGGGTCGAAACCGGACAGGCGGTGATGATCGTGGCGCAGTCGCCCGACCCGGGCGCCGGCCCCGATCAGCGCGACGCCTTTGCGGCCGCCATGCTGCGGTCGAACGTCAGTCTCAAGGAAATGATCTTCGAGCGCGCCCAGGGATTCCGGCAGCGCGGGGCCGAGTGGCACGAGATCGTGGCGCGGGCAAAGGACGCAGGCAGCGGCAAGTCCGTCATCGTCATGCAGACGATCCGCTGGGACCGCGGCAGCTTCCTGCGCATGCTCGGCGTCGCGCCCGAAGAGGCGCGCGACGACATCCTGTCCCGCTTCCGGACGCTGGCCGACTCGGTGTCGCCCGAGTAGCGGGCAGCCGCATTAGGCGGCGGGGGCGCCGTCCGCGGCCTCGGACGAGCCGCTTGCGGTCGCCTTCGGTCCGCCCTTGGCGACGCCGACAAGGGCCGGGCGCAGGACGCGCTCGCCGATCGAGTAGCCGGTCTGCACCACCTGGACCACGGTCCCGGCCGGCACGTCGGGGTTCGGCACCTCGAACATGGCCTGGTGCATGTTGGGATCGAACTTCTGTCCCTCCGGATCGAGGCGCTTCACGCCGTGGCGCTCGAGGGTCTTGAGGAGGTCGCGCTCGGTGAGCTCGATGCCGTCCACGAGGCCCTTGAGGGCGCCGTCAGCCTGCTCGCGGGCGTCGCTCGGGACGCTCTCGAGGGCGCGGCGGATGTTGTCCGCCACCGTCAGCATGTCGCGCGCGAAGTTCGTTACCCCGTAGGTGCGGATGTCGGCGAGCTCGCGCTCCGTGCGCCGGCGCATGTTCTCCATGTCGGCGAGCGTGCGCAGGAGCTTATCCTTCAGGTCGGTGCGCTCGGCCTCGAGGGCGGTGACGCGGTCGTCGCCGGGCTCCGGCGCGCCGGGGGTCTCGAAGCCCACGTCGTTCGCCGGCTCGCCGATCGGAGCGCCGTCGGGGCGCGCGTTTTCTGCCGTGTCGTTCTGCATGGGTCTCAAACGTCGCGTTAGGGGGATTTGTTGCCCCTCATATCGGGCCGCAGGGCTTGCGAATCAAGCGTTCAGCGGGCGGCGGCGCGGGCCTGCGGCTCCGCGTCCGGCTCGCTCGCGAGCGCCTCCATGAGGGCGCGCCGGATGGCGGCCTGGCGCCCCGGATGCACCACCTTCGTGCCCGTCAGGTCCGTGACATAGAAGGAATCGACCGCCTTCTCGCCGAAGGTCGCGATGTGGGCCGAGGCGATGTTGAGGTTGAGCTTCCCCAGCGCCGTCGTGAGGTCGTACAGCAGGCCCGGCCGGTCGAGGCCCGTGACCTCGAGCACCGTGTGGCGGTTCGACAAGGAGTTGTCGATGACCACCTCGGGCGCCACGTGGAAGGTCTTCTGGCGCTCCTTCGGGGGCCGCTTGCCGGCGACGAGGTCGGCGATCTTGACCTCGTTCTTGAGGGCGCGGGCTATGCCGGTCGCCACCCGCTCGGCCCGGCGCAGCTCGTCCTCGTCGCGGTCGAAGGCGCGCGACACGAAGATGGTGTCGAGCGCCATGCCGTCCACGGTGGTGAAAATCTGCGCGTCGACGATGTTGCCCCCCGCAGCCGCGCAGGCGCCGGTCACGATGGCGAGCAGCCGCGGATGGTCGGGCGACATCACGGTCAGCTCGGTCACGCCGCGGAAATGGTCCGTCTCGAAGGCCGTCGCGACGCTGCGCCCCGCCTCCTCGGCGTCGCGCACGAAGCGGGCGTGCTTGACCTGCCGCGGGTGCTCGACCTTGAGCCAGTACGGCGGGTAGTGACGGTTTACGTAGGCGGCGAAAGCCTCGTCGGGCCAGTCGGCCAGCGACGTGCGAAGCTCCTCCTGCGCCCGGCGCACGCGCTCGCCGCGGGCGAGATCGGTCTGCCCTCCCCCGAGCACCGTCTCGGTCTCGTGATAGAGGGCGCGCAGGAGTTCGCCCTTCCAGCCGGTCCATACCCCCGGCCCCACGGCCTTGATGTCGGCAATGGTGAGGACAAGGAGCAGCTTCAGCCGCTCCATGGTCTGCACCACACGGGCGAAGCTCTCGATGGTCTTCGGATCGGAGAGGTCGCGGCTCTGCGCGATGGTCGACATGAGCAGGTGGTGCTCGACCAGCCAGGCGGCCGTGTCGGTCTCGGCCGCGTCGAGCCCGAAGCGCGGGCCTAGGGTGCGCGCGATCGCGGCGCCCGCAATCGAGTGGTCCTCGGGCCGGCCCTTGGCGATGTCGTGCACGAACAGCGCGACATAGAGCGCCCGGCGGTTCTGGATCGTGTGCACGATGCTGTGGGCGAGTGGATGCGCGTGCCCGGTGCGCTCGCCGTCGATCTCGGCCAGCACGCCGATCGACCGGATGAGGTGCTCGTCCACCGTG
>DASVVU010000120.1:0-3357 GCA_036386395.1 Beijerinckiaceae bacterium
AGCCGAAGTTCGGGTCCTCCCGCACGACCCGCAAGACCGCCGCGCCGCCGTGGCCGTGCAGCGGCTTCATGACGATCTCGCCGAACTCGTCCCGGAAGGCCTCGATCTCGGCCTTGTCGCGGGTGATGAGCGTCGGCGGCATGAGCTGCGGGAAATGCGTCACGAACAGCTTCTCGGGGGCGTTGCGCACCTCGGCCGGGTCGTTGACCACGAGGGTCCGCGGGTGGATGCGCTCGAGGAGATGCGTCGCCGTGATGTAGGCCATGTCGAAAGGCGGGTCCTGGCGCATCAGCACCACGTCGACGCCCGAGAGGTCGATGCGCTCGGGCTCGCCCAAGCTCGCATGCTCGCCCTCGACGTCGCGCACATCGAGCGTCCGCACCTGCGCCGTCACTCGCCCGTCGCGCATGGAGAGGCGGTCGGGCGTGTAGTACAGGAGCCGGTGCCCGCGCGCCTGCGCCTCGAGGAGGAGCGCGAAGGTCGAATCGCCCGCGACCCTGATCGTCTCGATCGGGTCCATCTGGACCGCGACGGTGAGGGGCATGTGTGGTCTCCAAAGCCGCGCGGAGCATAGCGGCGAATTTCGTGCCGTCACCCTCGACGCCCCTCCCCAATCGGGCTCGCGATTGACGGGCGCGCGGCGGCGTCGATAGTTCGGGTGAAACCCGAACATCGGGCATGGCGGAGGAAGCGCGTGGCGGAGGAACCCATTCTCGTCGAGGCGCGAGGGGATTGGCGAATCCTGACGCTGAACCGTCCCGACCGGCTCAACGCCTTCGACGAGGCCATGCACGGACGCCTGATGGCGGCGCTGAACGAGGCTGAGGCCGAAGGGTGCCGGGCGCTGCTCCTGACCGGTGCGGGCCGGGGCTTCTGCGCCGGGCAGGATCTCACCAACCGGGTGTTCGAGCCGGGCGTGGTACCGGACCTGACGCGCACCATCGAGCGCTTCTACAACCCGCTCGTGCGCAAGCTCCGGGCGCTCCCCATGCCCGTCGTCTGCGCCGTCAACGGCGTCGCGGCCGGGGCCGGGGCCAACATCGCCCTCGCCTGCGACATCGTGCTGGCGGCACGCTCGGCGCGGTTCATCCAGGCCTTCGCCAAGATCGGCCTCCTGCCGGATTCCGGCGGCACCTGGTTCCTGCCCCGCCTCGTGGGCGGCGCCCGCGCCCGCGGCCTCGTCATGCTGGCCGAGCCGCTGCCGGCCGAGAAGGCGGAGGAATGGGGCCTGATCTGGAAGGTTTTCGACGACGCGAGCCTCATGGAGGAAGCGGAAAAGCTCACGGCGCACCTCGCGACGCAGCCGACCGTCGGCCTCGCGCTCATGAAGCGCGCCCTCGACGCGGCCGAGACCAACGGTCTCGACGCCCAGCTCGACCTCGAGCGCGACCTCCAGGGCGAGGCCGGGCGCACGCCGGACTACGCCGAGGGCGTCCAGGCTTTCCTCGCAAAGCGCACCCCCGCCTTCACGGGGCGGCGCTGATGGACACTGCGGCGAAGTCGCCCAACGCCCAGGCCCTCGCCGAGGCCTGCGCCCGCGCCATGTGGACTGAGGACCGGGCTTCGCAGGGGCTCGGCATGCGGATCGAGCGTGTCGCCCCGGGCGAGGCGGTCATGACCATGGCGGTGACCGAGCGCATGGTGAACGGCCACGGCCTCTGCCACGGCGGCTTCATCTTCACCCTCGCCGATTCCGCCTTCGCCTTCGCCTGCAACACCTACGACCAGCGCACCGTCGCCCAGCACTGCGCCGTCACGTTCCTGGCCCCGGCGCGGCTCGGCGACGCGCTCACGGCCCACGCCGTGGAGGTCGCCCGCGGCGGCCGCTCGGGCATCTACGACATCACGGTGACGAAGGCAGACGGGACGGTGGTGGCCGAGTTCCGCGGGCACTCGCGCACCATCAAGGGCTCGCTGCTGGAAGGGACGTGATGCTGGACCTGACCCCTCGCAAGGAAGACCTCGAGCCGATCGAGACCGCGTCGCGGGACGAGATCGCGGCGCTCCAGCGCGAGCGCCTCGCGTGGACGCTCCGCCACGCCTACGCGAACGTGCCGCACTACCGGAAGAAATTCGACGAGGCCGGCGTGCGCCCGGAGGACTTCAAGGACCTCCCGGACCTCCAGAAATTCCCGTTCACGACGAAGCAGGACCTGCGCGAGAACTATCCCTTCGGCATGTTCGCGGTGCCGCGGGAGAAGGTGGTGCGCGTCCACGCCTCCTCGGGCACCACCGGCAAGCCGACCGTCGTCGGCTACACGGCGCGCGACATCGACGTCTGGTCCGACCTCATGGCGCGCTCGATCCGGGCCTCTGGCGGGCGGCCCGGCATGAAGGTGCACGTGGCCTACGGCTACGGCCTCTTCACCGGCGGCCTCGGCGCCCACTACGGCTCGGAGCGCCTCGGCTGCACCACGATCCCGGTCTCGGGCGGCATGACCGAGCGGCAGGTCCAGCTCATCCTCGACTTCGAACCCGACGTCATCATGGTGACGCCGTCCTACATGCTGGCGATCCTCGACGAGTTCCGCGCCCGCGGCCTCGACCCGCGGGCGACGTCGCTCAAGGTCGGCATCTTCGGCGCCGAGCCCTGGACCAACGCCATGCGGGCCGAGATCGAGGAGGCGTTCGACATGCACGCCGTCGACATCTACGGCCTGTCCGAGGTGATGGGCCCGGGGGTCGCCAACGAGTGCATCGAGACGAAGGACGGCCTGCACGTCTGGGAGGACCACTTCTATCCCGAGATCGTCGACCCGAAGACCGGCGCCGTTTTGCCCGATGGCGAGAGGGGCGAACTCGTCTTCACCTCGCTCACCAAGGAGGCGATGCCGGTCATCCGCTACCGCACCCGCGACCTCACCCGGCTCCTGCCCGGCACCGCCCGCTCCATGCGCCGCATGGAGAAGATCACCGGCCGCTCCGACGACATGCTGATCATCCGCGGCGTCAACGTCTTCCCGACCCAGGTCGAGGAGCAGATTTTTCGGTGCCCCGGCCTCACGGCGCACTACCAGATCGAGATCACGCGGGAAGGCCGCCTCGACGCCATGCGGGTCAAGGTCGAGGCGCGCGAGGACTTCTCGGACGCCCTCTCGCGGCAGGCCCAGGGCGAGCTCCTGTGCCGCCACATCAAGGACCTCGTCGGGGTGACGGCGACAGTGGACGTGGTCGACCCCGGCCGCATCGAGCGTTCGCTGGGCAAGGCGAAGCGCGTCGTCGACAAGCGGCCCCGCGGTTAACCTCTCCCAAAGGAGAGAGCCTGCCCTCGGGCTTGACCCGAGGGTCGAGTCCGCGAAGCGGACCGGGCGAGGGGTTACGGCGGTTGGGGCGGAGCCGGGGGGGGCGGCGCCGGCC
>DASVVU010000121.1:0-10352 GCA_036386395.1 Beijerinckiaceae bacterium
GGACGCGAAGGCGAAGGCGGCTTGAGGCGCCGGTCTGGAACCTTGGCCGTCCATTGCGTATCTTTAGATCATGACCGAACCCGAGAACCTCGTCCTCGTGCATCTTCGTGAATTGCGAGCCCAGATGGATGCTCGCTTCGATGCCGTCGAGGCCCGCCTCACCGCGATGGACAAGCGGCTTGATGCGATGCACCTCAATGGCATGAAGGCGCTGCGCGGCTTCATCGGCCATCGCACGATGGTGGAACGCACCATCGCGAGTTTCGAGGATGAGATCACTCAACTGAAGCAGCGCGTCGACGAACTCGAGGCTCGGCCCTGAGCCGGCGCCAATCCGTCATGGCCGGGCTCGGCCTGGCCATCCACGCCTTCCGCCGCAAAGGCGTGGATGCCCGGCCCAAGGCCGGGCATGACGCGCAAGAGAGAAAAGCATGAACTGGATCTCCGAGGTCGTCCGCCCCAAGATCAAGACGCTGTTCAAGCGCGAGAGCCCGGACAACCTGTGGATCAAGTGCCCGGAGACCGGGCAGATGGTGTTCCACAAGGACGTGGAGGCGAACGGCTGGGTCATCCCCGGCTCGAACCACCACATGCGCCTCGACGCGACCCAGCGCCTGAAGCAGGTCTTCGACTCGGGCACCTGGCTCGACGTGCCCCTGCCCGAGGTTGCGGCCGATCCGCTCAAGTTCCGCGACGAGAAGCGCTACACCGACCGCCTCAAGGACGCGAAGGCGAAGACCGGCCTCCAGGACGCCTTCAAGATCGGCTTCGGGCGCGTCGACGAATTGCCGATGACCGTTGCCGTGCAGGACTTCGGCTTCATGGGCGGCTCCCTCGGCATGGCGGCCGGCGAGGCTTTCATCAAGGGCGCCGACACGGCCCTCGACAAGAAGACCCCTTACGTCCTCTTCGCGGCCTCGGGCGGGGCGCGCATGCAGGAGGGCATCCTCTCGCTCATGCAGATGCCGCGCACCACCGTCGCGGTGCGGCGCCTGAAGGAGGCGCGCCTGCCGTACGTCGTCGTGCTCACCAATCCGACGACCGGCGGCGTGACCGCGTCCTACGCCATGCTCGGCGACGTGCATCTCGCCGAGCCGGGGGCCCTCATCGGCTTCGCCGGGCCGCGCGTCATCGAGCAGACGATCCGCGAGAAGCTGCCCGAGGGCTTCCAGCGCGCCGAGTATCTCAAGGAGCACGGCATGGTCGACATGGTGGTCCACCGCCACGACCTGAAGGGCACCATCGCGCGCCTGTGCCGGCTCCTGACGAAGGCCCCGGTGCCGATGCCCGCGGCGCTTGCCGCGGAATGACCGCGCGGCCATGACGCGCCCGTGACGCGCAGCCTTTAAGATGATGGA
Source organism: Beijerinckiaceae bacterium (assembly GCA_036386395.1). Taxonomy (GTDB): domain Bacteria; phylum Pseudomonadota; class Alphaproteobacteria; order Rhizobiales; family Beijerinckiaceae; genus JAJKJG01. Next base: position 1,359 of record DASVVU010000121.1, read on the forward strand.
ATCGTCCGACGCCCTGATCGCGCGCTTCCTCGCCCTCCACCCGAAGAGCATCGACCTCTCGCTCGACCGCATCCGGCGGCTCCTCGCCGACCTTGGGTCTCCGGAGCGCCGCCTGCCGCCGACGATCCATGTCGCCGGCACCAACGGCAAGGGCTCGACCGTCGCCTTCATGCGGGCGATCCTGGAAAGCGCCGGCCACGCCGTGCACGTCTACACCTCGCCCCACCTCGTGCGCTTCCACGAGCGTATCCGCCTCGGGCGCATCGGCGGCGGGCGCTTCGTCGAGGAGGACCGGCTGGCGCAGGCGCTCCGCCGCTGCGACGCCGTCAACGGCGCGGCGCCGATCACCATGTTCGAGATCACGACGGCGGCGGCGTTCCTGCTCTTTTCCGAGGAGCCTGCCGACGCGCTGCTCCTGGAGGTCGGCCTCGGCGGGCGGCTCGACGCCACGAACGTGATCGAGGCGCCCGCCGCCGCGGTCGTGACCGCGGTTGGGCGCGACCATGCCGACTATCTCGGCGACACGCTCTCGAAGATCGCGGCCGAGAAGGCCGGCATCTTCAAGCCGGGCGCGCCGGCCGTGATCGCGCCGCAGGACCACGCCGAAGCCGACGCCGTGCTGCGCGAGCGCGCCGAAGCCGCGGGCGCGCGGCCCCTCCTCGTCGGCAGCCAGGACTTCGCGGCCCACGAGGAGCGCGGGCGTCTCGTCTACCAGGACGAGGACGGCCTCCTCGACCTTCCCCGCCCGCGGCTCGCCGGGCGCCATCAGATCGCCAACGCCGGCACCGCCATCGCGTCCTTAAGGGCGGCGGGCTTCGGCGGTCTCGAAACCGCCGCCTACGAGGCCGGCATGGCCCGGGTCGAATGGCCCGGGCGCCTGCAGCGGCTGACGAAAGGCCGCCTTCCCGGGCTCGCGCCGGCCGGATCCGAGCTGTGGCTCGACGGCGGCCACAATCCCGACGGCGGGCGGGCGCTCGCCGCCGCCATGGCGGACCTCGAGGAGCGCAGCGCCGCGCCCCTCGTGCTGATCGTCGGCATGCTCGGGACGAAGGACGCGGACGGCTTCCTGCGCAACTTCGCGGGCCTCGCCCGCGAGGCCGTCGCCGTGCCGATCGGCGGCCAGATCGCGGCCCGCCCGGCCGAGGAAGTGGCGCGGCTCGCCCGCGACGCCGGGCTCAGGAGCACGACCGCTCCCGGCGTCGAGGCGGCGCTCGCGGGGCTTAACGACACCATCTGGGAGCGCGCCCCCCGCATCCTCATCTGCGGCTCCCTTTACCTCGCCGGCGAGGTCCTGGCCGCGAACGGGACGCCGCCGACCTAAAACCTCTCCCCGCAAGCGGGGAGAGGCCGACTCGGCGAAGCCGAGCGGGTGAGCCGATGAAGCGATTCGAGACTTACAAGGGGACCGGGTGAGTGTGAGAAGCCGGGCGAGCGAACTCCCCAGGCCCCTCACCCCAACCCTCTCCCCGCAAGCGGGGAGAGGGAGCTTATCCGAGGATCTTCCAAATCCCCGTGCAGGTGGCGACCACCCGCGCGCCCGCCGTCAGCGTGCCGCGCATGAAGACGAGGGAGGCGGTGCGACGCACGACCTCGGGCTCGATCTCGATCAGCTCGCCGAGCTCGCCCGCCGTCACGAACTGCATGTCGAACTGGATCGTCGCGACCGGCCGGTCGCCCGCGGCCTTCCAGGCGTTGCGGCCGAGCGCCCGGTCCGCGAAGGTCATCAGCATGCCGCCCTGGACGACGCCGCGCAGGTTCGCGTGCTTGCCCGCGGCCCGGAAGGCGAAGGCCCAGCGCTCGCCGCGTTCCTGCCGGTAGATCGGCCCGACGAGGCCGATGAAACCGTCGTCCTTGACCGGCTTCCACCCCTGCGCCGCAAGCTCGGACGGGGCAGACGCCTCGGGGGCACCGTCGGACGTGCTCATCGACTCCTCCGGACGCGAAAAAGGGGCCTTAAGGCCCCTTCGCTTTCGTTCGGACCAGCTCTCTTCAAGCCGCCGTTGTCTGCTGGATCCACTTCGACAGGTCGCCCTTGGGTGCCGCGCCGACCTTCTGGCCGGCGAGCTTGCCGCCCTTGAACAGCATCAGGGTCGGGATCGAGCGGATGCCGAGCTTCGCGGCGATGTCGGGGTTCTCGTCGACGTTGACCTTGGCGATCTTGACTCTGCCCTGCATCTCGGCCGCGATCTCCTCGAGGGCCGGGCCGATCATGCGGCAGGGGCCGCACCACTCGGCCCAGAAATCGACGACCACGGGCTCGGCGGACTTGATGACGTCCTGGTCCCAGCTTGTGTCGGTCACTTTCACGGTCGCCATCGCGTCACCTTTGATTCTCATGCGGGAAAGCCGCGTGCCGGCAACGTAGGAACCCGCCATGAGGGGGTCAAGGCAAGGCAGCCATGCGGCCCTGTCTGCTTCGGTCACGCCGCCGTGAGAAGGTCGAGCGCCCGGTCGAGGTCCGCCGACGGCAGCTCCTGGATGTAGGGCCCGGCCGTCCAGACCAGGAAGGACCGGACCCGCCGCCCCGGGTAGATCTCCTGCAGGAGCCGGCGGTAGAGGGCGAGCTGGAGGGCGTAAGGCGCGGGCGCGGGCTCGCCCGGGGTCGGTACGCGGGTGTCGCTCTTGAAGTCCGCCAGGAGGACCTCGTCCGCAAGCACCGCGAGACGGTCGATCCGGCCGGCGACGGGGCGATCCGTCCCGCCCACGACAAGGCGCCCGGCGATCGCGGCCTCGGCCCGCGAGCCCGGCCCGAACAGGGCGCGCAGCTCCTCGTGGCCGAGCACCCGCATGGCGTTCGCGACGACGACGGCGCGCTCCGTCCCGCCGAGCCGCGGTGCGCGGGCCCGGACGTAGGCCTCGGCCGCAACTTGCCGCCTCTCGGGGAGGACGGCCGGCAGCCGCTCCAGGAGCGTATGGACGAGGATGCCGCGCAGGCGCGCCTCGGACGCCGTCGCGCCGCCACGCCGGCGTGGGGCGGCCTGGGAGGGCGCGAGGCGCGGCGGCGGCTCCGGCTCCGGCGGGACCGGTGTCGTCAGCCACGCCGGCAGGTCCGGGGCCGCCGCGGGGACCGGCCCCGCCACGGCAGCCGGCTGCGGCCAGGGATTGCCGTCGCGCCAGCGCTCGACCGGGCCATAAGGAGCCTCCTCGATCACGAGGCCGCCGGCCTCCTTCGTCAGGCTGCGGCGCACCATCTCGCACCAGGCCTCCTCGGGCGCGTCCCGGCGGCCCCGGTAAGGGGCGATGACGAGCCGGTCCTTCGCCCGGGTCATGGCAACGTAGAGGAGGCGGTTGTGCTCCTCGCGACCGCGCGCGTGCATGGCGGCGCGCGCCTCGGCGACCGCGGGCGGGTCGTACTTCTGCCCCGGCGACCACACCGGCAGCTCGGCGTTCGTCCCGGCGAGCCGCACCGGCACGAGCTGCGGATCCTGCCCGAGCACGTCGCAGCCGTCGATCACGATCACGACCGGCGCCTCGAGGCCCTTCGCCCCGTGCACGGTCATGACCCGCACCTCGTCTTGGCCCCCTTCGAGGTCGCGCTTGACCTCGTGCGAGGCGGATTCGAAGCGGGTCAGGAATGTCGCGAGCGCCGGCGTCTCGGCCATCTCGGCCGTGTGGGCGAAGCACAGGAAGGCGTCGATGGCGTCGCCGGCCTCGGTGCCGAGCCGCGCCACGAGCTTCTTGCGGCCCTCCATCGGCCCGAGGAGCGAGGCGAAGAAGCCGAAGGGGCCGTGCCTTTGGGCGAGCCCGCGCCACGCGGCGAGCGCCGCGCGGCCGCGCTCGGCTGCCGCGTCCCCGGCCGCCGCGGCGCGGTCGAGGGCCTCGGCGAGGGACACGGCGTCGTCGCGCCCGGCCGCGATGCGGATGAGGTCGTCGTCCGAGAAGCCGACGAGGGAGGACTTCAGCGCCGCCGCGAGCGTGAGATCGTCCTGGGGCAGGAGCGCCGCGCGACCGGCCGCGATGAGGTCGAGGACGGCGATGTGGGCACCGACGTCGATGCGGTCGGCGCCCGCGACCGGCACGCCCGCGCCCTTGAGCGCCCGGATCACGGCCTCGAAAGCCGCGCCGCGCTTCCTCACGAGGACGAGGATGTCACCCGCTCTCCATACCCGGCCGGACTCGTCGCCGGTCGTGGTCCAGGCCTTGATGGCCTTCGCGATCCTGGCGGCCAGCACGATCGGTGGCGCGTGCCGCTCGGGCTCGTCGACGGGCAGCGTCCAGGCGTCGGGCTCCGTCTCGGGCTGCGGCTCCTCCGTCGGCCACAGCTCGACGAGGCCTGGCGCATGCGGGCGCGCGCTCTCGTGCGTCGTCCCGATGGCGCCGTCCTCGAAAGAGAGGCCCTTGAAGTGGGCCGGGCGGCCGAAGGTCTCGTCCACGGCCGAGAGCACCGCCTTGGCGGAGCGGAACGAGAGCGTGAGGCGCACGTCCTCGAACCTGAGCTCGGCCGAAAGCGTGCGCTTGCGCCAGAACGTGCGGCTCTCCTCGAACTCCTTGGGCGCGGCGCCCTGAAAGCCGTAGATCGACTGCTTCGGATCTCCGACCGCGAAGAGGGTGCGCAGGGCGCGCCCGCGGGCGCCGCGGCCGGCCCAGAAATCCTCGGTGAGGTGGCGCAGGATCGCCCACTGGTCCGGGTTCGTGTCCTGCGCTTCGTCGACGAGCACGTGGTCGATGCCGCGGTCGAGCCTGTACAGCACCCAGGCGCCGTCGCCGCGGGAGAAGAGCGCGAGGGTCCGCTCGATGAGGTCGTCGAAGTCGAGGGCCCCGCGCCGCTGCTTCTCGGCCTCGACCCGCCGCACGACGGCGGCGGCGAGCCGGTAGAGGCTCTCGGTGCGCTCGGCCGTCTCGGCGGCCTTGAGCTTGCGGCAGAGGCCGGCGATCCGATCGCGCTCGGCAATGAGGCGCTGCTTCAAGCCGTCGCCGATCGCCTGGGTGACGAGACCGTTGTCGGCGCGGGGCTCGTCCTTCTCGGTGAAGAAGACGCAGCGGTAACGATCGAGCCTCGCCCTGCCCTGCGTCGCGATGGCGGCCCGAAGGGCGGCGGCGCGCTTCCTGTCGTTCGCCTTGCCGGCGTCGAGAACGTCGGCGATCCGCGGCCACTCGGCCGGCGCAAGGCCGTCCTCGACCATGGCGCGCTCGATCTCGGCCGCGGTCTCGTGTGGAAGAAGGCCAAGGGTCGCGCGAAGGCGCGCCATGCATGCGTCGAGGCCGCCCAGCAGCTTCCCGCACTGAATCGCCTTCACGGCCGCGGCAATGACCTCGGTGAGGCCGTCCCTTCCGCCGGCGTTGAGGCTGATGCAGCTAAAGGCCGCCGCGATCTCGCGCGACTCCTCCCGCGCGGCCTCGGCCAGAACGGCCCGCATGGCCTCGGCCGTCATCTCTCCGACCTCGGCCTCGTCGAGGACGGAAAAGCGCGCCGGCACGTTCGCCTCGAACGGGACGAGGTGGAGGAGCCGCTCGCAGAAGGCGTGGATGGTCTCGATCTTGAGCCCGCCCGGCGTCTCGACCGCGCGCGCGAACAGGCGGCGGGCCTCGCGGACGTGGTCGGCTGACGGGTGCGCCCCCTTGAGTTCCGTGAGCTCGTCCGCGAGCTTCGCCTCTTCGAGGGTGACCCATTTGCCGAGCCGCTCGAAGATGCGGATCGCCATGTTGGCGGCGGCGGCCTTGGTGAAGGTGAGGCAGAGGATCCGCCCGGGCGGCGCGCCGGCGAGCAGCAGCCGCAGCACGCGGTCGCTCAGGACCTTGGTCTTGCCGGCGCCGGCGTTGGCCGAGACCCAGGCCGAGGCCCGCGGGTCGGCGGCGCGCCGCTGCGCCATCTTCGTGGCCTCGTCGACCACGAGAAGCTCATGCGACTCCTTTTGGAGCAAGGCCGCGCTCACGTCTCGGCCTCCTCGCCGTTGGCGCCGCCGAGCGACCATTCCTTGACCCGGGCCAGGTGGTCGTAGTCGGCGTATTTCCGGGCGTACTTCGGAAACGGCCGCGACAGGTAGCCGGCCTCGCCTGAGACGTAGCGGGCGAGGAGCCCTTCGAGGCGGCGGCGATGTTCGGCGACGACCTGCGGGACGGAGCGCCCGTCGTCCTTCGGAGTCTCGACGGCCCGGAGCTTGAGAGGCTCGCGCCCTCCGGCGATGTGCACGTACAGAAGCTCCGGCGTCTCCTTCGCGGCCGGGATGTCCTTGAACCCGCCCGCCATCAGCATCGCGGCCTCGAGGGTGAGCTGCGGCGAGAAGCCGGCAAAGACCTCCTTCGGGCTCGGCGGCTGGCCGGTCTTGAAGTCGACGACGGCGAAGGAGCCGTCGGGGCGCGCCTCGATCCGGTCGGCCCGGGCCCGCAGGCTGAAGGTCTCGCCGTTGGGCAGCGGGATCGCGAGCACCCCTGAGCGCTCCGCGAATACCTCGGCCGCCGCTGCGCGGCGGCCCTCGTCCCAGCCCACGAAGGCGGCGGCGAGCCGCTCGAAGCGGGGCCACCACTCGGCGTAGAGCTCGGGATAGGCCTCTTCGGTTGGCCGGAAGGCGTCGGCGCCGCGCTGAAGCAGCCTCTCCAGTGCGTCCGCCGGCAGCGCCTTGGGATAGTCCATGGCGAAGCGGCCGAGGATGTCGTGCAGGAGCGTGCCGCGCTCCGCCGCCCCGGGCGCCGCGGCGACGGGGTCGAGGGCGTCGAGCTTCAGGATGTGCTTGGCGTAGATGGCGTAGGGATCACGCACCAGGGTCTCGACCTCGGTGACCGAGAGGGCGCGGGGGAACGGGTGGAGGGCTGGATCGGGCTTCGGCGCGGGGCGGCGCAAGGCTTCGCCGGCCTCCGGCCGGTCGAGGGCGCGGGCGAGCCCGAGGTAGCGGTCGCCGCGCGTCGTGACGGCCGCCCAGGCGGCCTCGCCGGCGAAGGCCTCGAGGCGCTGGAGGAAGCGGGACGGCACCATGGGCGAGCCGTCGCGCTTCGCCGCGCGCGTGATCACCGCGTCGGGCGCGCCGAGGAGCTGGACGAAGTCGTGCGCCGTCTGCCCGATGCGCTGCTCCGGCGGCGAAAGCCCAAGGCGCGCCCGCATGGGGCGGTTGAGGAAGGCGTCGGTCTCCGCCCGCGGCGGCCACACCCCCTCGTCGAGGCCGCCGAGGACGACCCGGTCGAACGCGAGCAGGCGCGCCTCCAGGAGCCCGAGAATCTTCACGCGCGCATGGCCCTCGTGCGCCGGCGGGACAGTGCGCTGGCGCGCGAGCCCCGCGAAGAAGGCCGGGTAGTCGGCAAAGCGCCCGTGCACACCACCGCCGCCGTCCGCCGCCGCGAGGTCGTCGAACAGGGCTTCGAGGGGCTCGACCGAGTCGTCGTCCGCCGGCTCGTCGCCGGCATCGATCAGCCGCGCGAAGGTCAGGCGGTGGGCCGCCGCGGTCGCGACGAGGTCGCATTCGCCGGCGGCCGGCGGGAAGCCGTCGAAAGCGGCGGAGAGACGCGTCAGAAGATCGGCGGCGGCGTCCCAGTCGCAGGCGTCGAGCCGGCGGCGCGGGCGCGGCGTGTGGCGGGAGAACTCCGCACGGCGAACCGCAAGAGCCTGGGCGAGGCCGTCGAGCCCGGGTCGCGGCTCGGGGCCGCGCAGCACGCCGATTTCGAGAGCGGCAGCGGCGCGCTCCACGTGCGAGCGCGGAAGGCCGAGGCGCAGCAGGGGATGGGCGATCAGAGCGAGCACGCGGGCCGGCTCGAAGTCGAGGGCCGCGGCGTCGGCGGCAAGGCGCGCGAGGCGGCCCGCAGGTGTATCCGAGAGCGGCACGCCGGCCGAGTCCTCGACCTCCACGTCCCAGCGCCTCAGCTCCGCCGCGACCCGCAGGGCCAAGGAGCGGTCGGGGGTAACGAGGGCGGCGATGCGGCCGGGCTCCTCCAGCACCTCGCGAAGGGCGACGGCGACGGCGAGCGCCTCCTCGCGCTCGTCGGCGGCCTCGACCACGGCGACGCCGGCGAGCCCCTGAGCCGTGAGGATCGCGTGCTCGGCCGGGTCGAAGGCGGCCCACGCATCGGTGGTCTCGGCGGGGCGCAACGCCTCGGCGAGCACCTTGACGCGGGCCCGCGCGGCAGGCGGCTCCGCGCCGAGCGTCGCGACATCGTCGCGCGGCACCTTGAGGTGATCCTCGACGAGCCGGCGCAGCATCGCCTGGGGATGGCCGTGGACGGGCTCTCCGTCATCCCGGGTGAGACCGATCTTTCGCCAGGATGCGTCATCGAGGTCACGGTCGAGGCCGGGCAGCACGACGGCACCGTTCGGCAGCCGCGCGATGGCGGCAAGGAGCGCCGCGGTCGCCGGCATGGAGCCGGTCGATCCGGCGGCGACAACGGGCGCGTGCGGCCGGTCGCGCAAAAGGCGCGCGGCCTCGGCGCGGATCAGGGCGTCGCGCCGCGCCGCCGGATCGCTCGCCTGGCGCTCGGCGAGAATGCGCGGCCAGCTCTCGACCGCGATGCGGACGAAGTCGAGGGTGAGCCGGAAGTAGTGCGAGAACTCGGTCTCGACCGCCTCGGCGATCTCCGTCCAGGGCACCTCCTCGATGGCCAAGGAATCCATCAGCCCCTCGAGGTCGGCCGCAAGCGCGACCGCATCGGCGGGCGACGACGGCACCAGGAACGGCGTCTCGGGGTCGAGGCGCAGGAGGGCGCGGTCGACCGTCCCGGCCCAGCCCTGGATCAGGCGCGCGAGGATCAGCCGCCGCTCGAGCGGCGCGATGGGCGGCGCGAGGAGCGCGCCGCCCTCGAAGGCGGGCTCGACGGAGCCGGCGGCGAGCTCGAACTCGGCCCGGTCGGCGTCGCCCAGAGGGACGATGCGCGGCAGGAGCCGGGCGCGTCCGCCGCCGCGTTCCGCCAGGATCTCCGAGAAGGCGCGGGCCGCCCGGCGTGTCGGGAGATAGACGACCGCCTCTTCCGTGCCGTCGAGGCGCCGCCCGAGAAGGCTCCCGTCCGCAAGCGCGTCCGCGAGCGCCGGCAGGAACGGGATTCCCGGCGGGATGGTGAAGACGCCCACGGGGTCAG
>DASVVU010000122.1:0-10684 GCA_036386395.1 Beijerinckiaceae bacterium
GACATCCAGTTCGCCCCCTGGCTCGACCTCGTCGCCGACGCGCAGCGCCTGCCCTTCCCGGACGGCGCGCTTTCGAACATGGTCATGGTCGACGTGCTGCACCACATCGAGTACCCTCTCGTGTTCTTCCGCGAGGCCGAGCGGGCGCTGCGCCCGGGCGGGCGCATCGTCATGATCGAGCCGGCGATCACCCCCGGCAGCACCCTGTTCTACCGTTTCATCCACGAGGAGCCGGTCGACATGTCGGCCGACCCCCTCGCCGTCGGCGCGCCGCGCCCGGACCGCAACCCCTACGACTCGAACCAGGCCATCCCGACCCTCATCGCGACGCGCCACCGCGAGCGCTTCCACCAAGCCATGCCGGGTCTGCGCATCGCCGACGTGCAGTGGTTCTCCTTCGCGGTCTATCCCTTGAGCGGCGGCTTCAAGAGCTGGTCCCTCGTCAACGGCGCGATGGCGAAGCTCGGCCTTGCGATCGAGCGCCGGCTCGAGGCGGCGCTCGGGCGCGTCGCGGGCTTCCGCATGATGCTGGTGATCGAGAAGCGCTGACGGGCGGTCAGGCCGCAGGCGCGCCGCGCAGGATCGCCCGTGTCCGCCGCCCGACGAGGACCGAGACCACGATCAGGACCGCGCCGCCGAGAACGAGGAAGAGCAGCCTGCCGCTCGTGAGCGAGCCCTCGCCGTCGAGGGCGGACCGGCCGATCCAGCCGAGATAGGCGTAGAACGCGACCGGCGGGCAGATCCCCACGAGCGTGGTCGCCGCGAAGACCGGGAGCGGCATGCGGGTCAGCCCGTAGACGTAGCTCGCGAGGCTGAACGGGATCGGCGAGCTCAGGCGGATGAGCCCGAGCACCCGCCAGCTCTCGTCCTCGACCGCCTGGAGCACGGCGCCCGCCGTCCGGGAGCGCCGGATGAGGCGGGTCACGGCGGCGCGGGCGACGTTGCGCGCGATCAGGAAGGCCATGCAGGCGCCCGCGGTCGCCGCCGTGACGACGACCGGGATCGCCGGCAGCCCGAACGCCACGCCCGCGCCGAACGCGACCGCCGACAAGGGGACGAAGCAAAGGGCGGCGACGATGCAGACGCCTGCGAGCACGATCATGTTTCAGGCTCAAGCCCAGCCTTGCCCAGGGACAAGGAGCCGGAGGTATTCCGGCCCTATGAATCGGACCGGAGTGCTGCAAAAGGCTTAACTCGGGCGGAGGCGGCAAACAACTGTATGCGCGGACATACTCTGAGAAGCACAGCCAATCTATTGCCAAGCTTATGAGCGGTTTTGGTTGCCATCGTCTTGGCTCAATTCAAGCTTTCGTTGCGATCACAGAAATCAAATTGGCATCGAGCATGCCAAGCGACTAAATGTAAAGCAAGGCGCGTGCTTTCGGACCTGCACGCGATGGGGGGATCATGAGTCGTTTTGAACTCGTTGCTGGCGACTTCGGTCGCGGCAAGGGCCGCTACCGCGCTGGACTGTTCACCTTCCCGAAAGGTGGTCCTAGGGGCATCGAGGAAGTCGAATCCGTCGAATCGAACGCCACCATCATGCAGCGAGATTGGTTCGGTGCGGCGCGCGGCGCGGTGAAGGGCGCTGCCGCAAGCGCGCCGGTCGGCGCTATCGCGACGATTTTCGCTTCGCCGATCAAGGCGATTATCACGGCCGGCCCCGCTGCTCTCACGGCAGGTGCGATTGGGGCTGGTATCGGCGCCGTCGGCGGCGGCACGAAGAACATGTCGCTCATGCAAATAGCGTTTCGCGACGGCCTTGGGTTTGTCGCGATCGCACCGGTCGATTTGCCGGACGCCGTTCTGGAAGACTCCGAGCTCGCGGTCGAGCTGATCAAGCGCCAAGCTCGAATCCTTCGCGAGGCCGCCCCAAAGAGCTGGTTCGGCTTCCGGAAAGCCGAGGCGCCGCCGCTTCCACCACCCCCGCAAGAGATCACAGTCGGCGCTGCCGCAGGCGTGCTCCTGACGGCCGCAAGCGACGCCGCGGCTTCGGCTGCGAGCGCGACGGTCGACGTGGCCGGGGACGCGATCGGTGGAGCAATCGGATACATGCGCCGGCAGGCGGGGATCTGACACATGGAGATCTCTCTGCTCGACCCCCGCGCGCTCCGGAGCCCGACGAGCTACGGACCGCGCTTGGACACGCCTGCCGAACTGGATGTCCATGCGGCCGAGGAGCACGATTTCGGGCAGGTGCTCCTGGTCGAGTACCAGGATGCCGCCGGGGCCGCGAGCGAGCGTACGATCCACGTCCGCGATGTCTTCGAACTGTCCGGCAACATCTACGTCGACGCTCACTGTTATTTGCGAGATGCGCCGCGCCGCTTTCGCGCGGACCGGATCACCATGGCCGCAAGCGCGAGAACCGGCGAGGTGATTCCGGACCCGTTCGAGTTCTTTGCGCACATGGCCCGGGTGCAACGGGAACCGTTCGTATCCCATGGCCGGGCGGCTCGGCCGAAGGCGCAGGAGCTCAAGCGTCTGCGAGAGAGTACGCGGCCTGCTTTCGTCTTACTCATCGGGATGGCGCGCTCGGATGGGCGCTTCTGCCAAGCCGAAAAGGAAGTGTTCAGCCGCTTAGTAGGCGAGCGCGCCATTCAAATTGGCGCGAATGAGGAAACCGCCGTTGCTTTCACGCTCGAAATGGGGGCGGTGATTCCAACTCGACGAATGTTGAAACTGGCCCTTGGGCGCGTGCGCGCCGACCTCGCAGAGAGGGAGTGGCTCGCCGCGGCGATCCATACGCTCGCGAGTGCCGACAAAACGATCTGCAAGGACGAACTTGCAACTCTACGCAACCTCGTAGCGTGGCTCGGGGCACCAATCGCTACAGCTGTCTAAGACGGCATCACCGCGAAATCGGCGTTCCTACCTCAGCTCACCTCCACATGCACCACCCCCGGCGCCGCCCGCAGCGCGCCGGCGAGCTGCGGGCTCACTTGGTAGCGGCCGGGGAGCTTGACCTCGACCTCGCGCTCGCCGGAGTCGAGGATGAGGACCAGCGAGACCTCGCCTTCGCCGCGCTCGCGCAGGCGGCTCTGGACCGAGGGGATGGGCTTGTCGTCGCGCAGATAGATGCGCATGCCCTTCTGATGGCGCGCCGCCGCCTCGTCGAGGCTCTCGGCGGACTGGATGCGGGCGCGGATCTCCTCGCCTTCGAGGCCGGCCTGGAGCACGAGGACGAGGGCGCGGCCGGGCTCGAGGAGGTCGCGCAGCTTCATCAGGCCTTCCTGGAACACGATCGCCTCGAAGTGCCCGGTCTGGTCCGAGAGCATGACGATGCCGATCTTGTTGCCGCTCTTGGTGCGGCGCTCGTAGCGGTCGAGCACGGTTGCGGCGACGCGGCCGACCGAGACGCCGCCCTTCACGGCGCGGCAGAAGTCGGACCACTTCTGCACCCGCAGCCGGTCGAGCAGGGGCCCGAACTCGTCGAGGGGATGGCCCGAGAGGAAGAAGCCGACGGCGGCGTACTCCTTCTGCAGCTTCACGGCGGCGGGCCAGGGCTCGTGCGGCGGGATGCGCAACGCCACGTCCGCCGCCGCGACGCCACCGAACATGTCGTCCATGCCGCCGGCGGCGGTCTCGAGCGAGCGCTGGGCGAGCGCCATCATGGCGTCGACGGCGGCGGTGGCGCGGGCGCGGTCGGGCTCGAGGTCGTCGAGGGCGCCGGCGGCGACGAGGCTCTCCAGCGTGCGCTTGTTGACGAGCTTCGGGTTCATGCGCCGGGCGAGATCGCCGAGATCGGCGAAGGGTTTTTCGGCCCGCGCCTCGACGAGGCCCCTCACGGCCTCGCGCCCGACCCCCTTCACGGCGGCGAGCGCGTAGCGGATCGCGCCTGATCCCGCCTCGTCGAAGTGCACCTCGAAGTCGACGCCCGAGCGGTTGATCGAGGGCGGCTCGACCCGGATGCCGAGGCGCTGCGCCTCGCGGCGGAATTCGCCGAGCTTGTCGGTGTTGTCGAGGGAGAGCGTCATCGACGCGGCCAGGAACTCGACCGGATGGTTCGCCTTCAGATACGCCGTCTGGTAGGCGATCAGCGCGTAGGCCGCCGCGTGGCTCTTGTTGAAGCCGTAGTCGGCGAACTTCGCCAGCAGATCGAAGATCTCGCTCGCCTGCGCCTTCGATAGGCCGCGCTCGACGCAGCCCGACACGAACCGCTCGCGCTGGGCGTCCATCTCGCTCTTGATCTTCTTGCCCATGGCGCGGCGCAGGAGATCGGCTTCGCCGAGGGAGTAGCCGGCGAGGAGCTTCGCGGCCTCCATGACCTGCTCCTGGTACACGATGATGCCGAAGGTCTCCTTCAGGATCGGCTCGAGCTTTTCGTGCGGGTACCAGTTCGCCTCGTTGCCGCGGTCGCGGCCGAGCTTGCGCTCGCAGTACACGGGGATGTTAGCCATCGGGCCCGGGCGGTAGAGGGCGACAAGCGCGATGAGGTCCTCGATGCAGTCGGCCTGCATGTCGACGAGGGCCTTCCTCATGCCGGCGCTTTCCACCTGGAACACGCCGACGACCTCGCCGCGGCAGAGCGCCTCGTATGACTTCTTATCGTCCAGGGGGAGCGCCGAGAGGTCGACCTCGACGCCGCGGGCCTTGAGGAGGTCGACCGCGGTGCGCAGCACCGTGAGAGTCGTGAGGCCGAGGAAGTCGAACTTCACGAGGCCGGCCTGCTCGACCCACTTCATGTTGAACTGGGTCACCCGCATCCCGGTCTTCGGGTCGCGGTAGAGGGGGACGAGCTCTTCGAGCGGGCGGTCGCCGATGACGACGCCGGCGGCGTGGGTCGAGGCGTGCCGGTGCAGGCCCTCGAGCTTCTGGGCGATCGCCAGCATGCGGGCGACGACCGGCTCCTCGGCGATCGCCGTCTGGAGCCGCGGCTCGCCCTCGATCGCCTGCTTCAAGGTGACCGGGTTCGCCGGGTTCTGCGGCACGAGCTTGGTCAGCTTGTCGACCTGCCCATAGGGCATCTCCAGCACGCGGCCGACGTCGCGCATGACGCCGCGGGCGAGAAGCGTGCCGAAGGTGATGATCTGCGCGACCTGACCCTCGCCGTAGCGTTGCTGCACGTACTCGATGACGCGCTCGCGCCCGACGACGCAGAAGTCGATGTCGAAGTCCGGCATCGAGACGCGGTCGGGGTTGAGGAAGCGCTCGAACAGGAGGCCGAAGCGAAGCGGATCGAGGTCGGTGATGGTGAGCGCATAAGCCACGAGCGAGCCCGCGCCCGAGCCGCGGCCCGGCCCGACGGGGATGTCGTGGTCCTTCGCCCACTTGATGAAGTCGGCCACGATGAGGAAGTAGCCCGGATACTTCATCCGGGTGATGACGCCGACCTCGAATGCGAGGCGGTCGCGGTAGTCCTTCTCGGTCAGCCCCGGCGCCGGGCCGTGGGCGGCGAGGCGCTTCTCCAATCCCTCCTCGGCCTGGCGGCGCAGGGCCTCGCCCTCGTCGAGAGTCCCGACGGAGAAGCGCGGCAGGATCGGCTTCGCGGTCCGGACCCGGAAAGCGCAGCGCATGGCGATCTCGACCGTGGCCTGGACGGCGTCCGGCAGGTCGCGGAACAGCTCCGCCATCTGGGCGCGGATCTTGAAGTTGTGCTCGGGGGTGAGCCGCCTGCGGTTCTGATCCGAGACGAGGCGCCCTTCGGCGATGGCGAGGAGCGCGTCGTGGGCCTCGTAGTCCGCGGCCGAGCCGAAGAAGGGCTCGTTCGCCGCGACGAGGGGAATGCCGTGCCGATCGGCGAGGTCGATCAGCTCCGCCTCGACGGCCCGCTCCTCGTCCGCCCGATGGCGCTGGATCTCAACGTAGAGGGCGTCGCCGAAGGCATCCTTCAGGAGCCCGAGCCGCGATTCGGCAAGGTCGCGCCGACCGCCGATCCGCAGCGACGCGTCGAGCGGTCCGGTCGGCCCGCCGGTGAGTGCGATCAGGCCCGCGGCATGCTCGCGCAGCGCCGCGGCGGCGACTCGCGGCGAATCCCCGAGGGGGACGTCGAAATAGGCGCGGCTGGCCAACCGCATGAGGTTGCCGTAGCCGGCCTCGCTCCTCGCCAGCAGCACGACGTTGCCGACCGGGTTCGGCGCGCCCCGCACCGCCGGGTCGATCTCCTCGAACTGCACCGAGAGCTGCAGCCCGGCGATCGGCTGGATTCCCTTCTCGGCGAGCTTCTCGGAGAATTCCAAGGCGCCGAAGAGATTGTTGGTGTCGGTCAGCGCGAGCGCCGGCTGGCGGTCCGCCGCCGCGAGCTTGGCGAGGTCGCCGATCTTCAGCGCCCCCTCGAGGAGCGAGTAGGACGAGTGCACGTGCAGGTGCACGAAGCCCACGTCCTTCAGGATCTTCGCCATTGCGTGCCATGCCCTCCGGCCGGCACCTTTCCGCAGCCGGGGCGGAAGAGTCCACGCCGGCCTTCGAGGCGGCTGTGGACGATTCCATGCTCGCTCTCCGAACCGGCTGTGGACAGCGGGACTTAAAGGCCGGGCGCGACCGCGATCGCCAGCACCGCCACGCAGGCGCTGAAGACCGCGAGCGAGCCGAGCTCCACAAGACCGACGATGAGCGCGCGAGCCATGATTCCCTCCTGAATTGCTGGTCCGCGAAGTATGTTCATGTTTTGTTCCAGGTGTAAAGGGGTAAATCGTGTGAATGCCGTAGCCCAGACGGGAGAGGCCGAGTCGTGGCAAAGCCGCGACCGGGTGAGAGACCGGCCGCAGGGGGCGGAGCCGGCGCGGTTCCCGCCACTGCGCCTTCTGTGGAGCGGTCTCTCACCCCCTCTTTCTCGGGAGAGGGGTTCCGCTCCCCGCCGATTGCCTTCGCGGCATCGATCTGACACGCTAGCTTGACAGGCGCCACCCGCGCCGCTCGATCAACAACCGGGCTCCAAGCCCCGGGGCCGGAGGAATCAACCGATGAAGACCAGCCGCCGCCGTTTCCTGACGCTCGCCGGAGGCGCCGTCGCGGCGCCCGCGCTCCTGCGCGAGGGCTACGCCCAGGCGCCGCAGGTGACGCTGAAGATGCACCACTTCCTGCCCCCGGTCTCGAACGGGCACGCAAAATTCCTGGCCCCCTGGGCCCGCAAGGTCGAGGCGGATTCTCAAGGGAAGATCAAGATCGACATCTTCCCGTCGATGCAGCTCGGCGGCACCCCGCCGCAGCTCTACGACCAGGTCCGCGACGGCGTCGCCGACCTCGTCTGGACGCTTCCCGGCTCGACGCCGGGCCGCTTCCCAGGGATGGAGGTGGTCGAGCTCCCCTTCATCGCCGCGCGCCGCGGCGTCGTGAACGCCAAGGCCACGCAGGAGCTTTACGAGACGCAGCTCAAGGAGGAGTTCCGCGAGGTCCATCCGATCTGCCTGTGGTCGCACGACCACGGCCTCGTGCACGCCAACAAGCAGGTCAAGACGATGGAGGACCTGAAGGGCCTCAAGCTGCGCTCGCCGACCCGGCAGGCGGCCGAGGCCCTGCGCGCGCTCGGCGCGAGCCCGATCGCCATGCCGGTGCCGCAGGTGCCGGAATCGCTCGCCCAGCGGGTCATCGACGGCGCCGTCATTCCTTGGGAGGTGGTGCCCGCCCTCAAGGTGCACGAGCTCGTCAAGTTCCACACCGAGATCCCGGGCTCGCCGACGCTCTACACGGCGAGCTTCATCCTCGGCATGAACAAGGCGAAGTACGAGAGCCTGCCGGCGGACCTGAAGGCCGCGATCGACAAGAACTCCGGCCAGGTCGCCGCAGAGGCCGCCGGGCGCATGTGGGACGAGCAGGCGGTGGTCGTCTCGGACATGGTGAAGAAGCGCGGCAACACCATCACGACGCTCGCCGAGGACGAGGCGAAGCGCTGGCAGCAGGCGACGAAGCCCGTGGTCGACGCCTGGATCGCTTCCGTGAAGGACAAGGGGCTCGACGGGGCGAAGCTCGTCGAGACCTTCCGCGGCCTCGTCGCGAAGTACGACAAGACGGTGTGATCTTTCGCCTCTCCCGCTTGCGGGAGAGGCCGAGTCGCGAAGCGACCGGGTGAGGGCATGACCCCCGACGTCCCCGAGCCTCCCCTCCCCGGCCATCCGGCCGGGCCGCCCCTGCCCGAGCAGAGCCGGGTCACGCAGGTGGCGCGGGCGCTTGCGATCCTCGGCGGGCTCTTTTCGGTCGCCTCGGCCCTCCTCGTCACCACGAGCGTGACGCTGCGCTGGCTCGGGTACGGCGCGATCAACGGCGATTTCGAGCTCGTGCAGATCGGCGTCGCGCTGTCCGTGTTCTGCTTCCTGCCGCTGTCGCAGGCGCGGCGCGCCAACATCATGGTCGACACCTTCACGGGCTGGCTGCCGCTCCCGGTCCAGCGGGCCATGGATGCGTTCTGGGACCTCGTCTACGCCGCCTTCATGGCCCTCGTCGCCTGGTGCCTCATGAACGGCGCCCGCGACGCCCTCGCAAGCGGGTTGAATTCCGCAATGCTCGCCGTGCCGCTGTGGCCGGTGTTCTGCGCCGCCGTGCTCCTCATCGTCGTTCTCGTCGTGACCGCGGTCGACACCGCCGTCGCACTCCTGCGGCGGCGCTCGTGACCGGCACCGCCGCCGCCGTCGCGGGCTTTATCGTGATGCTGCTGCTCATCGCGGTGCGCATGCCCGTCGGCCTGTCGATGCTCGTCACGGGCGCCGCCGGCTATGTGTACCTGTCGGGCTGGGGGCCGTTCCTCGCCTACATGAAGACGAACCCCTACTACCAGTTCGCCAACTACACCCTCTCGGTGATCCCGCTGTTCATCCTGATGGGCGCCTTCGCGGAGCGCTCGGGGCTCTCGACGGCGCTGTTCCGGGCGGCGAGCGCCTTCATCGGGCACCTGCGCGGCGGGCTCGCCATGGCGGTGATCGCGGCCTGCACGGCCTTCGGGGCGATCTGCGGCTCGTCCGTCGCGACGACCGCCACCTTCGGCCGCGCCGCCCTGCCGGAACTCCGCCGCTACCGCTACGACCCGGGCCTCGCGACCGGCACCATCGCGGTCGGGGGCACGCTCGGGATCCTCATCCCGCCCTCCGTGATCCTCGTCGTCTACGCCATCACGACCGAGCAGAACATCGCCAAGCTCTTCATGGCGGCCTTCGTGCCCGGCATCATCGCGGCGATCTTCTACTGCATCGTCATCGCCCTCGTGGTGCGGCGGAACCCGGCCCTCGCCCCGCCGCACGAGCGGGCGAGCGGGCGCGACAAGGTCGAGGCCATCCGGGTGGTGTGGCCGGTGCTGCTCGTCGCCTTCGTGGTGGTGGGCGGCATCTACGGCGGCGTGTTCACGCCGACGGAGGGCGCGGCGGTCGGCGCCATCGCCATGTTCGCGGTCGGCGTCCTGCAGGGGACGCTCGGCTGGGCGGAGATCAAGGAGAGCCTGATCCAGACCGCCGAGACCTCGGGGATGATCTTCATCATCCTCCTCGGCTCCGAGGTGTTCGACGCCTTTCTGGCCCTGTCCCAGCTCCCGACGAACGCCGCCGCCTGGGTGACCGGCCTCGGGCTCGCGCCCTTCGCCGTGATCGCCGTGCTCCTCGTCTTCTACATCCTCCTCGGGGCGGTCATGGACGAGCTCGCCATGATCCTCCTCACGCTGCCGGTGTTCTTCCCCATCGTCTCGGCCCTCGACTTCGGCATGCCGCCCGACGACGTGGCGATCTGGTTCGGGATTCTCGTGCTGATCGTCGTCGGCATCGGGCTCACCGCCCCGCCGATCGGCCTCAACGTCTTCGTGGTGAGCTCGATCGCCCGCGACGTGCCGATCGCCCTCACCTACCGCGGCGTCCTGCCCTTCATCGCTGCCGACATCATCCGCCTCGCGATCTGCGTCGCCTTCCCGGCCCTCTCGCTCGCGCTCGTGCACTGGCTGACGTAACGGCCGTTTCGTTTGCTTCGCCTGTTGCGAATATTGCGCGGCTTACCCCATGATGACTATTGCGTTTGCCCAGGGCCGAGCCGCCTTCGGTCATCATGATCGAGAGACATTTTCATCATGGTCGCCCTCTTCCCGGACGAGCTGGCTACTGACGACTGACGCTACGCCATCGGCAGGCCGACGTAGTTCTCCGCGAGACTCGTCGCGGCGGCGCGCGAGGTCGTGACGTAGTCGAGTTCGGCGAGCTGGCGGCGGCGGTCGAAGGGCGAGTGGTCGTCGAAGCGGTGGAGCATCGAAGTCATCCACCAGGAGAAGCGCTGCGCCTTCCAGATGCGCCGAAGGCACGTTTCGGAATAGCCCTCCAGCAGGTCCGTCCGGCCCGCCTTGAAGAAGGCCGCAAGCGCCCGCGACAGCACCAGCACGTCGGCGAGCGCGAGGTTCATGCCCTTGGCGCCGGTCGGCGGCACGATGTGGGCGGCGTCGCCGGTGAGGAACAGCCGCCCGTGCCGCATCGGCTCGACCACGAAGCTGCGCATCGCGGTCACGCCCTTCTGCAGCACCGGGCCTTCGGTCAGGTGCCAATCCGGGCCGGTGGTCTCGAGCCGCCGGTGCAATTCGCTCCACACCCGCTCGTCCGGCCACTCCGACAGATCCTCGTCCGGGTGGCACTGGAGGTAGAGACGGCTCAGCTCCGGCGAGCGCATGCTGAGGAGCGCGAAGCCGCGGTCGTGGCTCGAATAGATCAGCTCCTCGGAGGCCGGCGGCGCCTTGGCGAGAATCCCGAGCCAGCCGAAGGGATAGACCCGCTCGAAGAAGCTCAGC
>DASVVU010000123.1:0-14986 GCA_036386395.1 Beijerinckiaceae bacterium
CTGACCCTCACGCCGCTCGCATCGCTTGTCATCATCGCGCTCGGCGGCGGCGATGCCGGACTATGGCGGCTCGCTAGAAGCGTGCTGCCGGTCGCGTTCTTCGAGACCGCGCTCCTGCTCGGCGGCGTCGCCGTCCTCTGCGGCACGATCGGGGTCGCGACCGCCTGGCTCGTGACCGCACACCGCTTCCCGGGCCGCGATATCCTCGCCTGGCTCCTGCCCCTGCCGCTTGCAGTGCCGACCTACATCACGGCCTACGTCTACGTGGAGGTCTTCGACGCCGCCGGCCCGGTGCAGGCGGCGTTGCGAGCCGCCATGGGCTGGCGCTCGCGTGCCGACTACTGGTTCCCGGAAATCCGCTCGCTGCCCGGCTGCATCCTCGTGATGTCGGTCGTGCTCTACCCTTACGTCTACGCCGCCGCGCGGGCGATGTTCGCGACGCAAAGCGCCTCCATGGTCGAGGTCGCCCGCACCCTCGGCGCGGGGCGCCTCGAGCTGTTCCGCACCGTCGCCCTGCCGCTCGCCCGCCCGGCGCTGGCGATCGGGCTCTCGCTCGCCCTCCTCGAGGCCCTCAACGACATCGGCGCCGCCGAGTACCTCGGCGTGCGCACCCTCACGGTCTCGGTCTACACAACTTGGCTCAACCGCGGCAGCCTCGCGGGCGCGGCCGAGATCGCCTGCTTCATGCTGGCGATCGTGATCGCGCTCATCTGGCTCGAGTGGCGCGGGCGGCGCGACCGGCGCTACACGGCCTCGACGAGGCGTCCGCGCACCACGCAGCCCGTGCCGCTGACGCGGGGCGCCGGGATCGCGGCCGCCGTCGCCTGCGCCGTGCCGGTCCTCCTCGGTTTCGTCCTGCCGGCCGGCTTCCTCCTGAAGGAGACGCTGCGGCGCGGGCTCCCCGCCCAGCTCGACGCGGCCTTCGCCGAGCACCTCGTGACCACCGTCGCTCTTGCGCTTGCGGCGACCCTCGCGGCGCTTGCCCTCGCCGTCGTGGTCGTGACGGCGTCGCGGCTCGCGCGCCGCGCGGCGACCGACGCCATGACCTTCGCGGCCGGGCTCGGCTACGCCGTGCCCGGCACCGTGCTGGCCCTCGGACTGCTCGCCCCCCTTATCGCCATCGACAATCTCCTCGACGCGCTCTGGCGCGTTTTTACGGGCGAACGCCTCGGCCTTCTTCTCATGGGCTCGGGCGCCGCCATCGTCATCGCCTATACGGTACGCTTTCTGCCGATCGCGACCGGATCGCTCGCGGCCGGGCTTTCGCGGGTATCCGGCAGCGTCGAGGAGGCGGCGCGCAGCCTGGGCGCGAAGCCGCGCGAGCTCGTGCTGCGCATCCAGCTCCCGCTCATCCGCCCGGCGCTCGCGAGCGCCGCCCTCCTCGTCTTCGTCGACTGCCTGAAGGAGCTGCCGGCGACGCTGCTGCTGCGCCCTCTCAACGTCGAGACGCTTTCGACCCTCGTCTACGGCCACGCGAGCCGCGGCTCGTTCGAGGACGGCGCGCTCGCCGCCCTCGTCATCGTGCTCGTCGGGGTTTTTCCCGTGATCCGCCTGACCCGCAGCGCCGATCTCCAGGCGAGGACGGAGGAAGGCCGCTGAGCCTCACTCCGCCTTGAACTGCCGCGGCCCCTCCTCGCCCTTGAGGTCGGCCAGCACGGTCTCGCCGGCGAGCGCCATCTGGTCGAGGCCGGCGAGAACTTGAGCCGAGAGCGGCAGGTAGACGTCGACGCGGGAGCCGAAGCGGATGAGGCCGATGCGCTGGCCGGCCGCGACCTCGTCGCCCTCGCGCACGAAGGTGACGATGCGGCGCGCGACGAGGCCCGCGATCTGCACGACGCCGATGCGCGTCGTCCCGGTCTCGATCACGAAGGCGTTGCGCTCGTTGTCCTCGCTCGCCTTGTCGAGCTCGGCGTTGAGGAAGAGGCCGGGGGTGTAGACCTGCTCGACGATCCGCCCCGTCACGGGCGCGCGGTTCACGTGGCAGTCGAAGACGTTCATGAACACCGAGAGGCGGGTCATGGGCTCGGCCGGAAGGCCGGTCTCGGCCGGCGGCACGGCGGTCACGATCATGCTGACGCGCCCGTCCGCCGGCGACACCACGAGGCCGTCGCGCAACGGCGTGACGCGGACCGGGTCGCGGAAGAAGTAGCACACCCACAGCGTCAGGACGGCGAAGAGCCAGCCGAGCGGCTCCCAGACCCAGTGCCCCAGGACGAGGGCGAGGACGAGGCCGCCGACGATGAACGGGTAGCCCTCGCGATGGATCGGTACGAAGATCCGCCGCATGGATTCGAGGATGTCGGTCATTCCGATGTCCTGCGTGCGTTCCGGGGCGGACGCCCATGCCGCCGGTCATCGCCGGCCTTTGCCGGCGATCCCGACGTGGAGGGTTGCACCTTTGGGGGTCGGGATGGCCGGGTCAAGCCCGGCCATGACAAGCGGAGTGGTTTCGCCAGCGTCAACTCGCGAGGCTCACGCGCACGGAGGGCCCCTCCTCCGCCGTCTCTTCCTCCTCGGCGCGCTTCAGGGCCTCGCGGGCCTCCTGCGCCTGGCGCTGGCGGTTCCACATCGCCGCGTAGACGCCGCCGCGGGCAAGCAGCGAGGCATGGGTGCCGCGCTCGACGATGATCCCCTTGTCGAGGACGATGATCTCGTCGGCGCCGATCACCGTCGAGAGGCGGTGGGCGATGACGAGGGTCGTGCGGCCGCGGCTCACCCGGTCGAGGGCGTCCTGGATCTCCTTCTCGGTGAACGAGTCGAGGGCCGAGGTCGCCTCGTCGAGGACGAGCACCGGCGGGCCTTTGAGGATCGTGCGGGCGATGGCGACGCGCTGCTTCTCGCCGCCGGAGAGCTTGAGGCCGCGCTCGCCGACGGAGGTCTCGTAGCCCTCGGGCATCGTGGCGATGAAGCGGTCGATCTGGGCGAGCCGCGCCGCGTCGCGGATGTCCTCCTCCGAAGCGTCCCAGCGCCCGTACTGGACGTTGTAGCCGATGGTGTCGTTGAACAGCACCGTGTCCTGCGGCACCATGCCGATCGCCGCCCGCAGGCTCTCCTGCGTCACCTCCGCGATGTCCTGGCCGTCGATCAGGATGCGCCCGCGTCTCGGCTCGTAGAAGCGGAACAGGAGGCGCGAGATCGTCGACTTGCCGGCCCCCGACGGGCCGACGATGGCAATCGTCTTCCCCGGCGGCACCTCGAACGTGATCCCCTTCAGGATCTCGCGCTCCGGCACGTAGGCGAAATGCACGTCCTCGAAGCGCACGCGGCCCTCGCTCATCGCGAGGGGCTTCGCCCCCGGGCGGTCCTCGATCTCGGGGTTCTTCTCCAGGATCGAGAACATGTCGTCGATGTCGATGAGGGCCTGCTTGATCTCGCGGTACAGCATGCCCATGAAGTTGAGCGGGATGTAGAGCTGCACCAGCATGGCGTTGACGAGGACGAAGCTGCCGATGGTGGTGCGCCCCGCCATGATGTCCCGCGCGGCGAGCGCCATGACGATGGCCATGCCCACGGTGAAGATCGCGGCCTGCCCGGCGTTCAGCACGGCGAGCGAGGTGTAGGTCTCCGTCGAGGCGCGCTCGTAGCGCTCCATCGAGCGGTCGTAGCGCTCGGTCTCCCGCGCCTCGGCGCCGAAGTACTTCACGGTCTCGTAGTTGAGGAGCGAGTCGACCGCCTTGGTGTTGGCGTCGGTGTCGGACTCGTTCATCCGCTTGCGGATGGAGATGCGCCACTCGGTCGCCTGGTAGGTATAGCCGAGATAGACTGCCACCATGGCCAGCACCACGACGGCGTAGATCCAGTCGAACTGCCAGACGAGGATGCCGATCACCAGCACGAACTCGAGGATCGTCGGGATGAGCTGCAGCACGAAGAGCCGCGACAGCTCCTCGATGCCGTTCCTCCCGCGCTCGAGGACGCGGGTCAGCCCCCCGGTCTTGCGCTCGAGGTGGAAGCGCAGGGACAGGCGGTGCATGTGCCGGAAGGTCTTGAGGGCGAGCTGCCGCACGGCGTGCATCGCGACCTTGGCGAAGAGCCCGTCGCGCACCTGCGTCAGCAGTGCCATCGCGATGCGGACGAGGCCGTAAAGCGCGGTGAGGAGAATCGGCGCGCCCCATAGGCCGGGCGCCGGCCTGCCCTCGGTCACGGCGACAAGCGCGTCCGTCGCCCACTTGAAGGTGAAGGGGGTCACGACCGTCACGAGCTTCGCGACCAGCAGCAGTCCGAAGGCGTAGAACACCCGCCGCTGCAGGTCGGCGCGCCCGTGCGGCCACAGGTACGGCCACAGCTTGCGGAAGGTCGCGATCAGTCCGGGCCGCTCCGGGCGGACGGCATCCGCCGGAGGCGACGGGGGAACGGTTGGCATTGTTCGTGTGAATCCGAGGTATATCGCGCCGGATATAGGCTTTCCGCCGCGGCGTACACCCCGGGCTCCCACCTCTCCCGGAGGGAGAGGTCGAGTCGCGGCTTAAGCCGCGACCGGGTGAGGATTACGCTCTATCCGGATAGGGCGCTCCCCTCACCCGCTCGGCCTTTGGCCGAGTCGGCCTCTCCCTCAGGAGAGGCGGGCCCCGCGCTTACGGTTTTGCGCCCCCCTCCGGCGGCAGGACGAAGACCTGGCCGGGGTAGATCAGGCGCGGGCTGCGAATCTGCTCCTGGTTCGCGCTGTAGATCACCGTGTAGCGCACGCCGCGGCCGTAGACGCGCTTGCTGATGCGCCAGAGGTTATCGCCGCGGCTCACGATCGCGGTGTTGATCTCGGGCACGAGCACGGTGCCGGGATCGAGCTCGCGCCCGGCGGGGGCCGGCGGCGCGGGCGCATCGGCCGACGCGACCCGCCCGGTCTGCGGGCTCGGCGCTTGGTTTGGTTCGGAGGTCCGGTCTTGCCCGAAGGCAGGCGGCTTGGCTGCGGTCGTCCCGCCCGTCGCCGCCGTCGGCGGCGGGGCGGAAGCCGAGGGGCTCCCGGCGGATGCGCCGGTTCCGCCGAGGGCTGGAAGGGGCGGGCTCGGCGCGGCGGCGACCCTCCCCTCCGGGGCTCGCGGCGCCGGCGGGTTCGTGACGTAGGGCGGGGCCGGCGGCGGCAGCTCGACGGCAAGCGGCGCCGGCATCCGGAACTCGACCTCGGCGCGCGACCTCACCTCGCCCGAGACCGGATCAACGTCGTCGAGGCGGACCCGGTAGCCGCCGGGCCGCACGCCGCGTCCGATGGCGAAGGAGACGCGCCCGTCGGGCCCTGCCCCGCCGGGAGCGATGAGGGTGTCGTTGAGGTAGAGCCGCACCGTCGCGCCCGGCGCCGCCTGGCCGGTGACGAAGAGGCGACCGCCCTCCTCGGCCTCGACGCTCGCGACCCGGACCTGCGGCCGCGGACCGGCGGGAGGAGCCGGCGAGGACGGCGATAAAGACGGCGATGAGGACGGGGACCGGGCCGGGGCCGGCTCCGGCTTCACGGCGGGACTCACGGCGCCTCCGGCATCGGGCTTGGCGGCTTCTGGCAGGGCCGCGGTCCTGGCCGGCTCGGCGAGCTTCGGATCGGGCGCCTTGGCCGCCTCCGCGGGCGCCGCGGGCGCGTCCGGCGCGGAGAGGATCACGGTCGGCTTGTCGGGGGTCGTGAGGGCGATGAGGGGCTTCTCGGCCCTGCCCTCGGCGATCGCGACGGTGACGCTCTCGCGCGAGCGGGCGCGGGCGCCGTCGGGCGCCGTCGCCTGGAGCGCGATCTCGTGCGAGCCCGGCGGGAGCGGCGGCGGCACGAAGGCGAAGAGCCCCGAGGCGTCCGCAAGCGCGCGGGCGTGGACCTTGCCGTCGCGCAGGAGCTCGACCGTGGCGTTCGGCGCCGCCCGCCCGGCGATGACGCTCTCGCCCGAGGGCTCCACCCGCACGACGTCGAAGGACGGGGCGACGGCCTCGCGGGCGGGCGCAGGCGGGGTTGTCGGCTGCGGCGATGGAGACGGAGGCGACGGCGGAGCGCCCGCCGGCGGCTCGGCCCGGCGCACCTCCTGCAGGGGCGCAGGCCCCGGCTGCGCCGCTTGTCCGGCCGGCCGCTCGCCCGGTCCCGTCGCTTGCCCGACAGGCGAACGGGCGCGCTGCGGCTCGACGATCCCGAACCAGATCGTCATGGCCGCAAGCGCGGCGACGCCCAAGAGAGCGGCGGCGATCCGGCCCGGCCGCGAAATGGCCATCCTTGTCCACACCTTCGACGAGGTGCCCTTCTGGGCACCTTTGGGCACTCTACGCCGTTTGTGCTCTAAGGGACCATCGCATTCCGGTCAAAAGTCATGCGTTACGATCCAGCTTGGGACACCCCGCCAGGTTCATCGATGAGCGACATTTCCACCATCTGCGTCTACTGCGGCTCGGGCTCGGGCAGCGACCCGATCTTTTCCGAGATTGCCAAGTCCCTCGGGCGGCAGATGGCGAAGGCCGGCATCGGGCTGGTCTACGGCGGCGGCAACGTCGGCCTCATGGGCACGGTCGCCCGCGCCGTCCTCGACGGCGGCGGCCACGTCACCGGCATCATCCCGGAGTTCCTCAAGTCCCGCGAGCGCATGCTCGACGACGTGCAGGAGACGCTCATCGTCCCGGACATGCACACCAGGAAGCGGCTGATGTTCGAGCGCGCCGATGCCTTCGTGGCGCTGCCGGGCGGCATCGGCACCTTGGAGGAGCTCGTCGAGCAGATGACCTGGGCCCAGCTCGGCCAGCACAAAAAGCCGATCCTGATGCTCTCCCCGAACGGCTTCTGGCGCCCGCTGCTGCAGCTCTTCGCCCACATGCGCCAGTTCGGCTTCATCCGCCCTGGGCTCGAGCTGAACTATCTCGTGGCCGAGGACGTCGACGACGTGATCCCGATGCTGCGAAAGGCCGCGCGGCGCCTGCCCGAGCCAAACCCTGAGGCCGTCGCGACGATCGAGCAGCGCTTTTGAGCGGCACTCTTCTCAAGGCGAGCGAAAGCCTTTAGCGTTTTCGGAACGTCATTTCCGAGGGAACACTCATGCGCCTTCCGATCCTCGCGGGCCTCGCCTGCGCGGCCTTCCTCGCCGCCGATCTCGCCATCGCGCAAACGCCGGCTCCCGCCGCTCCCGAAACGGACGCGCCCGCGGCGCCCGCGAAGCCGCGGGCGAGGCGGCCTGCCACGCCGAAGCCGGCCGCCGCCGTGACGGTGACGAACGCCAGCGCCCACACGGCGACCCGCATCGTCATCACCGGCGACGACGACCAGACCGCGACCGTCTCGAAGCCCCTCGCGCCCAAGGCCAAGGCCGTGGTGAAGCTGCCGAAGCTCAAGGGCTGCACGGTCGCCGTGCAGGCGACCTTCGAGAGCGAGGGCCTCGTCGACGTCGGCGAGTTCGACGTCTGCAAGGAGAAGACGATCCGCTTCACGGATTGAGGCGGCGACCACCCCGAAGAGTAGAGGGTCAGGTGTCGTTGTCATGGAAAGTGGCGTTCGGCGCCGCTTCGCGGCAGCTTCTTGCGCTGGGTCCCGGATAGCCTTCCACTCCGCTGCGCTCCGTTCCAGGCTTCCGGGAAAGGGCGGTGGGGAATTTGGCACAATATCTCCACCGCTTTCCCGGGCGCATGAAGCGAAGCGGAATGCGACCCGGGACCCAGCGCAAGACTCCGCCGCGAAGCGGCGACCTTGACTTTCGCGAAGGTCTCCATCTGACAAAAGGCTCGCAAGTATGCCGCCCCGCGCTCTCGGCACGGTTCGCCTAAACCGATGGAGACCGGAATGACGCCGCTTTTAAAGCTCGCCCTCGTCCTGGCCGCCGCCGTCGCGGCCGTAATGCCCGCCGCCGCGCAGGACTATCCGGCCCGGACGGTGAAGATCGTCGTCCCCTTCGGGGCGGGCGGGCCGGCGGACGTCTATGCGCGCTTCGTCGGTCAGCACCTCTCGGACGCGCTGAAGCGCCCCTTCGTGATCGAGAACCGCCCCGGGGCGGGCGCCGTCATCGGCACGGACGAGGTCGCGAAGGCGCCGCCCGACGGCTACACGCTCCTCATGATGTCGAACACCCACACGACGAACGAGACGCTGATCCCGCAGAAGACCTACCAGCTCATGCGCGACTTCGTGCCGGTGTCGCCGGTGAACTACTCGGACCTCGTCATGGTGGTGCACCCGTCGGTCCCGGCGAAGGACCTGAACGAGTTCATCGCCTACGCGAAAGCGCGGCCCGGCGCCCTCAACTACGCCTCCTCCGGCCCCGGCACGCCCTACCACATGGCCGGCGAGCTGTTCAAAAGCATGACCGGAACCGACATCGTCCACGTGCCACACCGGGGCAGCGGCGAGGCGCGCAACAGCGTCATCGGCGGCCACGTCCAGATGATGATCGACGCCATCACCACCATGGCGCCGAACGTCGAGGCCGGACAGGTGCGGGCCCTCGGCGTCACGGGCAAGAAGAGGTCGGACGTGCTCCCGAACGTCCCCACCGTCGACGAGGCGGGGGTGCCGGGCTACGACGCCACCATCTGGCTCGGCATCATGGCCCCGGCCGGGACGCCCGCGGCGGTGGTGGAGAAGCTCAACGCCGAGATCGTCAAGGTCCTGAAGCGTCCCGACGTGCAGCAGGCCTGGGGCACGCAGGGCGCCGTGCCGATGATCATGACGCCTAACGAGTTCGGCCAGTACCTGCGCGACGACATCGAGAAATGGGCGAAGGTCGTCAAGGCGTCCGGCGCCAAGGTGCAGTGACGCGTGGCCGATAGCGTGCGGTTCGTTCTGAACGGCGTCGAGCGGGTCGTCGAAGCCGATCCGGCAACGCCGCTGCTCTCCGTGCTGCGTGGGACGCTCGGGCTGACCGGCTCGCGCTTCGGCTGCGGCGCCGGGCAGTGCGGCGCCTGCAACGTGCTCCTCGACGGCCGCGCCGTCGCCTCCTGCGACACGCCGCTGTGGGCCGCCGCAGGCAAGAGCGTCACGACGGTCGAGGGCCTGAGCATGCCGGAGCGGCCGCACCCGCTCCAGGAAGCCTTCATTGTCGAGCAGGCCATGCAGTGCGGCTACTGCGTCTCCGGCATCCTCGTCAGCGCCGCGGCGCTGCTTTCCCGCAACTCCGACCCGACCGAGGCGGAGGTGCGCGAAGCGCTCGACCGGAACCTCTGCCGTTGCGGCTCCCACAACCGCATGGTCCGCGCCGTGCTGCGCGCCGCGAAGGCGGGGCAAGCGCACGCGAGCGCCGAGCGCGGGAGCGCCGCGTGAGCACCGTGCCGAACGCGCCTGCCCCGACCTCGGCCCAAGGGGCGGTCGTCTTCCCGGGCAACCTCAAGGCCAACCCGCGCCTTGCCCAGTGGCTGAAGCTCTCGCCCGAGGGCTCCGTGACGGTGTCGCCGGGCAAGGTCGAGATCGGCCAGGGCATCCTCACGGCGCTCGCCCAGATCGCGGCCGACGAGCTCGACGTGGATCTTTCGCGCGTCCGGCTTGTCCCTGCCACGACGGCCGCAAGCCCGAACGAGGGCGTCACCTCCGGCAGCCTCTCGGTGCAGGATTGCGGCGTCGCCGTGCGCTTCGTCTGCGCCGAGGTGCGCGCCCTCTTCATTGCCGCGGCAGCCCAGCGCCTCGGCGTGGCGCAAGAGGCGCTCGCCGTCGAGGACGGCACCATCTTAGGCCCGGGCAACGCCCGCACGAGCTACTGGGAGCTCGCCGACGAGGTCTCCCTCGAGCGCGAGGCCACCTGTGCGGCCGCTCCGAAAGCGTCCTCGGTGCGCCGCCTTGCCGGCACCCCGGTTCCCCGCCTCGACATCCCCGACAAGGTCTTCGGCACGCCGCGCTTCATCCACGACCTGACGCTTCCGGACATGCTGCACGGCCGGGTGCTCAGGCCCGACGCGCCCCGCGCGCGGCTTCTCGGGCTCGACGAGACGGCGGCGCGCGCGGTGTCGGGCTTAGTCGCCCTCGTGCGCGACGGCAATTTCTTGGGCGTCGTCGCCGAGACGGAGGAAGCTGCCGAGGCGGCGCTCGCCGCCTTGCGCGCTGGCGCGCAGTGGTCCGAGGGCGAGGCGCTGCCCGACGAAAACGGCCTTGCCGCCTGGCTCAAGAGCCAGCCGGTCGAGACCAAGGTGGTCGCGGCCAGGGAGGCCCCCTCCCCTTCGGCGCCGGCCCGGACCATGCGGCGCGCCTACACCCGGCCCTTCATCGCGCACGGCTCGATCGCACCCTCCTGCGCCATCGCGCAATGGAGCGGCGACACGGGCGTGCACGTGTGGTCCCACTGCCAGGGCGTCTACAACCTGCGCTCCGACCTCGCCCTCGTGCTGGGGCTCAAGCCCGAGAGGATCGTCGTCGAGCACGTCGAGGGCGCGGGCTGCTACGGCCACAACGGCGCCGACGACGTGGCGCTTGACGCCGTGCTCCTCGCCCGTGCGGCCGGCGGGCGGCCCGTGCGGGTGCAGTGGTCGCGCGCCGACGAGCTTGCCCGCGCGCCGTTCGGGGCGGCGATGTGCGTCGAGATCGAGGCCGACCTCGACGGGGACGGCGGGATCGTCGGCTGGCGTCATTCCATCTGGGGCAACGGCCACGTCGGCCGCCCCGGCCGCAACGAGACGCTGACCCTGCTCGCCGCCTCGGAGCTGGAAAAGCCCTTCCCGCGCTTCGTCGCCACGAACCCGCCGCTCGCGACCGGCGGCGGCGCGGACCGCAACTCCGTGCCGCTCTACGATTTTCCGTCCTACGCGGTCACGAGCCACCGCCTGCTGACGATGCCTCTGCGGACCTCGGCCCTGCGCTCGCTCGGCGCCTTCGCCAACGTCTTCGCCATCGAGTCCTTCCTCGACGAGCTCGCGGCCGAGCGCGGCGAAGACCCCTTGGCCCTGCGCCTTCGCCACCTCTCCGACCCCCGCGCCCGCGCCGTGCTCGAGGCGGCGGCGGCGCGCGCCGGCTGGGCCGCGTGGCGGCCGCGGGAAGGCGCCGGCCACGGGCTCGGCTTCGCCCGCTACAAGGGCACCGGCGCCTGGTGCGCGGTCGTCGCCGAGGTCGAGGTGGCGGAGGCGGTGCGGGTGCGCCGCCTCGCCGTCGCCGTCGACGTCGGCGAGGTCGTGAACCCCGACGGGGTCATGAACCAGATCGAGGGCGGGGCGATCCAGGCCGCGAGCTGGACCCTGAAGGAGGCGGTGCGCTTCGACCGCGCGCGCGTCACGAGCGACGCCTGGGAGAGCTACCCGATCCTGACCTTCTCCGAGGTTCCGGCCGTCGAGGTGGAGATCGTGAACTGGCCGGACGAGCGGCCCGTCGGCGCCGGCGAGGCCGCGCACGGGCCGACCGCCGCCGCCATCGCCAACGCCGTGCACCATGCGCTTGGCGTGCGCGTGCGCGACCTGCCGATCACCCGCGAGCGCATCCTCGCCGCCGTGGAGGCGGGCGCGTGACGGTGCTCAGGCTCCTCAGCGGCGGCGCGGCGCAGGGGCTCGTGACGGCGCTTGCGCCGCAGTTCGAGGCCGAGACCGGCTGCCGCGTCGAGGGCACGTTCGGCGCTGTCGGAGCGAGGGCGGCGGAGCTGCGCGCCGGCGCGCCCGCGGACCTCCTTATTTTGACGGCAGCGCTGATCAAGCAGCTCGAACGGGAAGGCTACGTGGTCCCCGGCTCCGCCATTGACCTCGGCACGGTGCCCACCGCCGTCGCGGTCCGGGCCGGCGACCCGGCCCCGTCCGTCGCCGACGCGGACGCCTTGCGCGCGGCGCTGCTCGCCGCCGACAAGATTCACTTTCCCGACCCGCAGCAAGCGACCGCCGGCATCCACTTCGCGAAGGTTCTCGAAAACTTGGATATTCGGGAGGCCGTGGAAGCAAACCTGAAGACTTACCCCAATGGGGCGACGGCGATGCGGGCGCTCGCGGCCTCGACCGGCGAGCGCCCGCTCGGCTGCACCCAGGCGACCGAGATCCTGAACACGCCGGGCGTCGCCCTCGTCGGCCCCCTGCCCCCGGGGTGCGACCTCGCCACGACCTACACGGCCGCGGTCTGCGCGAAGGCGTCTTCCCCCGGGCCGGCGGCCCGGTTCATCGCCTGCCTCGCGGCCTATTCCGCCCGCGAGCCGCGGCGGCGCGCCGGCTTTGCGTGACGGGAAGCGGGCTCAGGCCTTCGCGCCGGCCCGCATCAGCTTGTAGGTGATGGAATCGGTCAGCGCCTGGAACGAGGCGTCGATGATGTTGGCCGAGACGCCGACGGTGAACCAGCGCTCGCCCGTGGAATCGCCCGACTCGATCAGGACGCGGGTGACCGCGTCGGTTCCGCCCTGGAAGATGCGGACCTTGTAGTCGACGAGGGAGAGGTCCTGGATCAGGTCGCGGTAGCGGCCGAGGTCCTTGCGGAGCGCGACGTCGAGGGCGTTGACCGGGCCGTTGCCTTCCGCCGCCGAGATCATCGTCTCGTCGCCGACCTTCACCTTCACGATGGCCTCGGCGACGCTGACGAGGTGGCCCAGCGCATTGTGGCGGCGCTCGACCGAGACTTTGAAGCGCTCGACCTCGAAGAACTGCGGCACTTCCCCGAGCACCCGCTTGACGAGGAGGTAGAACGAGGCGTCGGCGCCCTCGAAGGCGTACCCTTCCGCCTCCTTCGCCTTGACCTCCTCCAGCACGCGGGAGACCCGGCGGTCGTCCCTGTCGAGGCGGATGCCGACGCGCTCGAGCGCGGCCCAGACGTTCGAGCGCCCGGCTTGGTCGGAGACCAGGAGATTTCGCGCGTTGCCGACGCGCTCGGGCGGCACGTGCTCGTAGGTGCGGGGGTCCTTCATCACCGCCGAGGCGTGAATGCCGGCCTTCGTGGCGAAGGCCGAGGCGCCGACGAAGGGCGCGTGCCGGTCCGGCTGGCGGTTGAGGATCTCGTCGAGCGTCCGCGAGGTGCGCGTGAGCTCGGCCATGGCCTCGTCCGAGACGCCGGTCTCGAACCGCGCCGCGTAGTCGTCCTTGAGCTTCAACGCGCCGATGAGGGTGACGAGGTTGGCGTTGCCGCAGCGCTCGCCGAGGCCGTTGAGGGTGCCCTGGATCTGCCGCGCCCCGGCCTCGACCGCCGCCAGGGAATTCGCGACGGCGCAGCCGCAGTCGTCGTGGGCGTGGATGCCGAGGTTGTCGCCCGGCACCGCCGTGGCGACCTCGGCGACGATGCGCCTGACCTCGTGCGGCAGGGTGCCGCCGTTGGTGTCGCACAGCACGACCCAGCGCCCGCCCGCCTCGTGGGCGGCGCGGGCGCAGGCGAGGGCGTAGTCCGGGTTCGCCTTGTAGCCGTCGAAGAAGTGCTCGCAGTCGACGATCACCTCGCGACCTCTGGCGAGCGCCGCCTTCACCGAGTCGCGGATGCCGTCGAGGTTCTCCTCCGGCGTCGTCTCAAGCGCGACGCGCACGTGATAGTCCCAGGCCTTGGCGACGAAGCAGATCGCGTCGGCCTCGGCGTCGAGCAGGGCCGCGACCCCGGGATCGTTCTCGGCCGAGCGCCCGGCCCGCTTCGTCATGCCAAAGGCGGTGAACTTCGCCTTGTGCGTGCGCTTCTCCGCAAAGAACGCCGTGTCGAGCGGGTTCGCGCCGGGATAGCCGCCCTCGACGTAGTCGACCCCGAGCCGATCGAGCAGCGCCGCGACGGCACACTTGTCCTCCAGCGAGAAATCGACGCCTGTGGTCTGTGCGCCGTCGCGCAGGGTGGTGTCGAAGAGGTGGAGGCGGGCGCGGGTCATGGAGCGGTCTTCCTGACGCGCGCGGCGGCTTCAAGGAAGTGCTCCATGAACGCCAGTGTCTCCGCGGCTTGGCTCTCTTCTACGGCCGGGCCGTGGTAATCGGCATCTGCCCGTTTCGTCGAAAGCCGGCGCAATCCGCTCCCGAGATCGGCCGGCATCAGCCCTGGTTGGACGAGGTGATCTGAAAACAGCTTGTGAACGGCCGCGTGACGGCGAACGTCGCTTTCCTCGAAACCGGCATGCTCCACGAGCAAAGCGCGAGCGGCCGAGAAAACGGCATAATAGCCGCGGCTGACGGCACCGCGGTAGCGCCTGAGCCGCATGAGGTCGCGCGCTTCGGCCGCAGCGTCGTCCACGAGATCCCAGAGCGAGCTCACGACACGGGCTCCAGCGGCTTGCCGTCCCTGCGCATCGTGCGGACGAGGGACGGATTCGAGTGCCGGCTCGGCTCCTCCCAATGTGAGAGGGGGATGGCGACACCCTGGATGTCGACGCCGTCCTGGATCAGCAGGTCGTAGCTCAGGTCCGAGAGGGTCCCGCTTTCGTCCCAAGAGCGCCAATCGCCATCCTCAAGGATGACGGCGACGTCGACGTCGCTGTGCGGATGGTGATCGCCGCGCGCGCGGCTGCCGAAGAGATAGAGACCTTTCAGGCGCTTGCCGTAATGGCGCCGCACGTCGGCGACGAAGCGCGCGAGCGCGCGCTGCACCTCTTCCTCGGTCGGCGGGCGAAGTATCTCCTCCAGCGTCCTCATCGCGCGCCCTCCCCCGCGAGCCGCTTCTCCATGCGCGTGTTGCCGAGCCATTCGTCGCCGCGCATGACCGTGTTGCGGTGCTGGGCCTCGAAGCCGCGCTTGTCGAAGAAGCCTCGCGCCGTGTCGCTCGCGTCGACGGTGAGGCGCTTCGCGCCGCGGGCGTGGGCGAGCTTCTCCAGCGCATCGTAGAGCGCCGCCGCGACGCCCTGCCCCGCGGCGGCGGGATGGACGTAGAGCATCTCGACGTGGTCCGGCGCCTTCAGCGCCGCGAAGCCGGCGGGCTCGCCGTCGAGGGTCGCCACGAGGGTGAGGTGGCGCGCCAAGTGCGCGCCGAACGCGGCCTCGTCGTCGGCGAAGGCCGCCCAGGCGGACGCCTGCGCGGCGCTGTAGTCCTCCCCCGTCAGCTCCGCGATCGCCTCACGGAAGATAGCCGCAAGCGCCGGCACGTCCGCCGGGAGGAAGGGACGCAGGGCGGGCTTTGCGGAGGTCATCGCCAGCCCTTCCGAAGAAGCGCAGGCGAATCCACCTCGTCATGGCCGGGCTTGGCCCGGCCATCCACGACTTCGGCGCCGCG
>DASVVU010000124.1:0-11009 GCA_036386395.1 Beijerinckiaceae bacterium
CGCGGCTTCAATCTCACGCCGGAGAGCCTCGAAGGCATCGGCGAGGCGGAAGCGCGGCGCTCAAGGTGGATCGCGGCGGCGCTGTGGGTGATCGCGGCGGTGCTGATCTGGTCGCTTCTTTACTAAGATCTCAGATCGGCCTTGCCTCCTGACACAATCCTGTACATAATGTACAGATGAAGGCTGCCGCTACAAAACCCCACTCCGACAGCTGGAACGTCCAGGACGCCCGCGCGCGCTTTGGCGATGTCATCGATGCTGCTCTCAAGGGACAGCCGCAACGGGTGACGCGTCGTGGCAAGGAAACCGTTGTCGTGGTCTCCGAGGCGGATTGGGCGAAGGTTGCTCCAAAGTCCCGCATGAGCTTCGGCGAGTTCCTCACGACTTTCCCGCTCACCCCGGAAGAATGGGCCGAGGTAGCTCCGCAACGTCGCCCTCACCGGCCCAGCCCCTTTCTCGATGAGGAATAGGGCCGGGTGTACCTGCTCGACACGAACGTCGTTTCGCGAACTTCGCCTATATCGTCATTGGACTGGAATTACGTCCGAGACTGGATGCAGGAGTTTGGTGAGAGCAGCTACGTGAGCGTCATCACCCTCACGGAACTTCAATACGGCGCGGCACGCCTGACCGAAAAAGGCGCGCAGCGGAAAGCCGAAGCGCTTTACGTGTGGGTCGAGTCGATCATGGCTTTGTTCGACAGTCGGATCCTGCCGATCGATCAGCATATCGCTCGGCGCACCGGCGAGCTGTTGGCGAAGGCGGAGTTCCGGGGCCACATGGCCAGCGTCGAGGATGCGTGCATCGCGGCCACAGCCGAACTGCACAGGATGACCGTCGTCACGCATAACGTCAGGCATTTCGAGGTGTTCGGCGTTCCGTTCCAGGCACCGCCGCAGCCCGGGCAGGAGACTCGGCCGTGAGCGAACTCGCAGGACGACGCATCCTTCTCGTCATCGGCGGGGGCATCGCGGCCTACAAGGCGCTCGATCTCATCCGGCGGTTGCGCGAGCGTGGGGCGGTGGTGCGGTGCATCCTGACGAAGGGGGCGCAGCAGTTCGTGACGCCGCTCGCGGCGGCGGCGCTCGCGGGGTCGCGGGCCCACACGGACCTGTTCGACCGGGAGGACGAGGCGGACATCGGACACATCCGCCTCGCCCGCGACGCCGACGCCGTCGTGGTCGCGCCTGCGACCGCGAACCTCATGGCCCGGATGGCGCAGGGCCATGCCGACGACCTCGCCTCGACGGTGCTGCTCGCCACCACGCTCCCGATCCTCATCGCGCCGGCCATGAACGTGCGCATGTGGCTGCACCCGGCGATGCAGCGGAATCTCGCGGCGCTGAAGGGCGATGGCGTCGCCGTCGTCGGGCCGAACGAGGGCGCCATGGCCGAAGCCGAGAGCGGCCCCGGCCGCATGGCCGAGCCCTTGGAGATCGTCGCCGCCCTGGAGCGGCTCCTCGGCGCCGGCCCGGCTGCGGCGGGGCCGCTCGCCGGCAGGCGTGTCCTCGTCACCTCAGGCCCGACCTACGAGGCGATCGACCCGGTGCGCTACATCGCGAACCGCTCCTCCGGCCGCCAGGGCCACGCCATCGCGCAGGCGGCGGCGGAGGCCGGGGCCGAGGTCACGCTGGTCTCCGGGCCGGTCGCCATCCCGGACCCGCCGGGCGTGAACACGGTTCACGTCGAGAGTGCCCGCGAGATGCTCGCCGCCGTCGAGAAGGCGCTTCCGGCCGACATCGTCGTCTTCGCGGCGGCGGTCGCGGACTGGCGCACGGCCGATGCCGCAACCGAGAAGATGAAGAAGGACGGCAAGGGACCGCCTGCCCTGACCCTCACCGAGAACCCGGACATCCTGGCGACGATCGCCCGCCTCGACGGCGGCCGGCGCCCGCCTCTCGTCGTCGGCTTCGCGGCCGAGACCGAGAAGGTGATCGAGCACGCGCGGCAAAAGCTCGCCCGGAAGGGATGCGACCTCATCGTCGCGAACGACGTCGCGCCCGCTACCGGCGTGATGGGCGGCACCCGCAACACGGTCCACCTCGTCACCCGAAACGACGTCGAGACTTGGCCCACGATGGGCAAGGACGAGGTCGCCCGCCGCCTCGTCGCGCGCCTCGCGGCGCTCGCGGCAGCACTCGCGACGCCGGCACCATCGGCGCCGAAGCCGTGATCGCCGTTCGGTGCCGGCGCCTGCCCCATGGCGAGGGTCTCCCTCTGCCGGCCTACGAGACGGCGGGCGCCGCCGGCCTTGACCTCCTCGCCGCCAATCCCGAGAATTCGCCCATCCTGATCGAGCGGCTTTCGCGCGCCCTCGTCCCGACCGGGCTCGCGGTCGCGCTGCCGCAAGGGTATGAAGGCCAGATCCGGCCCCGGTCCGGGCTCGCCCTGAAGTACGGCGTCACGGTGCTGAACAGCCCCGGGACGGTGGACGCGGACTACCGCGGCGAGGTGATGGTGCTCCTCGTCAACCTCGGCGCGGAGCCGTTCCGGGTCGTGCGCGGGATGCGGATCGCGCAGTTCGTGGTCGCCCGCGTGGAACGCGTCGCGTTGGAGGAGGCCTCGGCGCTCGGCGGCACCGACCGGGCGGGCGGCGGCTTCGGGTCGACGGGCGTCTGAAGCCCGCGGCCCTGTCGACGGAGGACGGCCCCATGATGCTGCTCTCGCGCCGCAGCCTTCTCGCCATCGCGGCTGTCGTCGATATTGCTCTCCATGCCCGGCCGACGCCGGTCTCGGCGAAGAGCCTCGCCGGGCGCCACAACCTGCCGCCGCGCCATCTCGAGACCGTCCTGCAGGCCCTCGTGCGCCTCGGCATCCTGAAAGGCGTGCGCGGGCCTCGCGGCGGCTACGAGCTCGCCCGCGAGCGCCGCCGCGTCACGGCCGGCGAGATCGTGCGCGCCGCCATGACGGTCACGGGCGAGGAGGGCCTGCCTCCCCTGCCGGAATCGCGCCTCGTCGACCAGGTCGTAGCGCCCCTCGTGCAGCGGGCCACCGAGGCCTTCCTCGCGACGCTGGACGCCGTCACCCTGGATGACCTGTGCCGACAGGCCGACGAGCGCCGGGTCTTCGGCGCCGTCACGGCCGACGCGGATTTCACGATCTGAAACGTGAAAATAGCAATTTCTCGCCTGTTGACGTAGATAGGGCGTCCTTCGACGAGGAGAGCAGCATGGCCGAACCCGCCCGCAAGCTTCAGGACACCGCGCCCGTCCCCACCCGCACCCCGGGCCGCGGCCGCATCTACGGTTCCATCACCGAGACCATCGGCGACACGCCGATCGTGCGCCTCAACCGCCTGCCGCAGGAGCGCGGCGTTCAGGCCAACATTCTGGCGAAGCTCGAGTTCTTCAACCCGATCGCGAGCGTCAAGGACCGCATCGGGGTCTCCATGATCGACGCCATGGAAGCGGCGGGCGTGCTTCAACCCGGCGGCACCCTGGTCGAGCCGACCTCCGGCAACACCGGCATCGCGCTCGCGTTCGTGGCGGCGGCGCGGGGCTACCGCCTGATCCTGACCATGCCCGAGACGATGTCGCAGGAGCGGCGCAAGATGCTGGCGCTTCTCGGCGCCGAGCTCGTGCTCACCCCGGGCCCGCAGGGCATGAAGGGAGCGATCGCCAAGGCCGAAGAGCTGAAAGGCGAGATCCCGGGCGCGATCATCCCGCAGCAGTTCGCGAACCCGGCCAATCCCGAGATCCACCGCCGGACCACGGCCGAGGAAATCTGGAACGACACCAACGGCGAGATCGACTGGTTCGTGTCCGGCGTCGGCACCGGCGGCACGATCACCGGCGTCGGCCAGGTGCTGAAGCCGCGCCGGCCGTCGCTCAAGATCGTGGCGGTCGAGCCCGAGGACTCGCCCGTGCTCTCCGGCGGCCAGCCCGGCCCGCACAAGATCCAGGGCAGCGGGGCGGGCTTCGTGCCGGAGGTGCTCGACCGCTCGGTCATCGACGAGGTGGTGACCGTCGGCAACCAGACCGCCTTCGACACCGCCCGCGCCGTCGCCCGGATGGAGGGCATCCCGGTCGGCATCTCCTCCGGCGCCGCGGTCGCGGCGGCGCTGGAGATCGGCGCAAGGCCCGGGATGGCCGGCAAGACCATCGTCGTGGTCATCCCCTCCTTCGCAGAGCGCTATATCTCGAGCGCGCTGTTCGAAGGACTATGACGTAAGCTGTCATTCCGGAGCCTCGCGAGCGAGGAACCCGGAATGACGCGAAAGGGTTCGGGGCGGCGCTTGCGCCGTCCTTTTGTTGCGAGCTTGGCCGCAACCCTCCGCCCAATCCCCGGTTCTCCTCCCATGAGCGACAAGCCCTTCATCGACCCGGAGCGCCCGGACGCAGACCTGCGCCGGCCCGCGCCCGCCGCGCCCGCTCGCGACGCCGAGGGTCCGCAGCCGTCCGGTGACCTTCCGCCCGCCGGCCCGCACGCCGACCCGGCCCTCACGAACCCGGACGCGACGCCCGGCACCGGCGCCCTCCCTCCGGCCGGCGGCCACGACGACGTGGACTCGACGAGCGGCTGAACCGTTTCTGAGGCTTTCAGGAGAATCCCATGGCGCAGGGCACGGACAAGCGTAACGATCCGAGCCAGGGCGAGGACGCCTCGATCGACCGCCCGCGGCTGACGCCGCAAGGCCGTACCGACCCCGACGC
This sequence comes from Beijerinckiaceae bacterium, assembly GCA_036386395.1. Taxonomy (GTDB): domain Bacteria; phylum Pseudomonadota; class Alphaproteobacteria; order Rhizobiales; family Beijerinckiaceae; genus JAJKJG01. The sequence continues at coordinate 4,653 of DASVVU010000124.1, forward strand.
CGCGGGCGAGGACGCGACCGACCCCGCCGGCTCCGGGGCGAAGCAGGGCCAGGGCGACAAGGCCGAGGGCTAGGCCTGCGGCACGTGCGGCTGCGCACCAACCTACTGCGGATTCAGCGGAATTGGCGGCTTCCGGGCCGCCTTTTTCGTGCCGCCGCGCACGCCGTCCCGGCCGCGAATGGCGCACGGTCGGGCCATCCAGGACGCGCCTTCGGGCGGTCCGGAAGGGAGGACCGGGCGATGCGCCGCAAGCTTGCTCTCTACGGGATGTTCGCGCTCTTCGCCTGCGCCTACGCGACCCTCGACCGCCTCCCCCGCGCCGCGGCCCAGACCCTTCGGGGCGGCGCCGAGCACGTGCTCAAGAGCGACGATCCGGCCGTCGTGACCGGCTCCGAGGTCTGACCTTCAACGCGGGAATCCACGCCGGGCCGTCGCCGGCCTCACGGCGGGGATTCAACCGGCCTTGCGGCGGACCCCTTATCGGGCCGCGAGCACGACCGCGGTCCTGGTCAAGCTTGGCGGTAGAATCCGGGCCGAGCCCGGCATGGCGGCCCAAGCTGCGAGCGGTCCGGCCCGGCCGAGCGGCGCGGCGGTGAGCAGGGAGACCTCGGTCCCGGCCGGGGCAGCGGCCATGACGCTCGCCGTTGCCTCGACGTCGCGCGCGGGCGTCTGCGACGCGAAGGCCAGAGCCTGCGTCGGCAGGGCTGGAGCCTTGGCCTCGGCGACCTGCGTCGGGCGCTTCTTCGCCGCGACGAGCACGACCTCGCGGCCGGCGAGCGGCAGCGCCTCGGGGCGGCTCACCATGCCGAGGGAGGGCGCGCCGGCCTGGGCCAGGGCGCGGAAGGAGGAGTGCTGCCCGCCGTCCGCGTAAGTGGTGCGCACGGCGGCGACGCCGTCGGCGACGAGCGCCGCGACCCGCGCCTCCTCCTGGGCGAGGCGCGCCTTGGCGAGCGCCTCCTTGGCCGGATCGCGGAAGGGCGCGAAGACGTAGCGCCCGCCGACGACCCCGACCGCCGGCTCCTCCCCCGTCGCCTCGAAGCGGTCGGAGCCCTCCTTGAGCTGGCGCCAGAAGTCGACGTGCCGCTCGAGCCGGTGGCGCGCCATGTTCTGCGCCGTCATGCGGAACGGATAGGCCTGGACCTGGAACGCCGCCTGCCCGCCGGCGAAGGCCTCGCGGGCCAGCGAATAGATTTCTTCCACCTGCGCGTCGGTCATGGCGTAGCAGCCGGCCGACGAGCAGATGCCGTGCACCATCAGGAACTTGCCGGTCGCCCCGTGCGCCCGGTCGTAGGCGTTGGGGAAGCCGAGGTCGAAGGAGAGGTGATAGGCCGAGTTCGGGTTCATCTGCCCGGGCGCGACCGTGTAGAACCCCTCGGGCGCCTGCCGGTCGCCCATCCTGAGCTTCGGGCCGAGCTGCCCCGACCAGCGGCAGATCGGGAAGGTCTTGAGGTGCACGAAGCGCCCGTCGCGGGCCCTCTTCCACACCTCGAGCTCAGCTTCCTTCTTGTAGACGCGCACGAGAATGGGCGTGGACGGCGTCGTGCCGCGCTCGCGCATCAGCGCCAGCGTCGCCCCCGGGACCGGCGCCTCGTGCTTCGCGCCGGCCATCGCGCCGGACGCGCCCAAGCCGGCAAGAACGAGGGCGGCGAGAGCCGCCGTCAGCCGGAATGCAACCCGCGACCTCACAAGCATCCCCGCCTCGGCGATTCGGACCAAGCGTCGAAAGGATGCGGCACGAAGCTCTCCAAAAAGTATCCTGCGCCCGGCCGGGGCGGCGATGGGTAAGGGCCTCATCGCGTCACCACGACCTTGGTCCCGATCCGCACGCGGCCGTAGAGGTCGACCACGTCGCGGTTGGTCATGCGGATGCAGCCGGACGAGACCGCGGCCCCGATGGTGTCCGGCTCGTTCGAGCCGTGGATGCGGTAGAGGCTCGAGCCGAGGTAGATGGCGCGGGCGCCGAGCGGGTTCTCCATCCCGCCCGGCATGTGGCGGGGCAGGTCGGGCCGGCGCCTCAGCATCTGCGGCGGCGGGCGCCAATCGGGCCATTCGCGCTTGAGAGTCACGGTCTTGACGCCCGACCACGTGAACCCCTGCCGGCCGACGCCGACGCCGTAGCGGATCGCCTGCCCGCCGCCGAGCACGTAGTAGAGCCGCCGCTGCGAGGTCGAGACCACCACGGTGCCCGGCGCCTGGCCGCCGCGCCACGCCACGACCTCGCGCGGGATCGCCTGCTGGCTGAAGATGTTGAGGAAGTCCGCGAGCGGCCCCCGCCCGAGCGGATCGAAGGCGGCGAAGGCCGGGGCGACGAACGCCGGAGAGGCGGCGAGCAGCGCGACCATCGCGCCAAGCCGTGCGAACCTGCGGACCATGCCGAACGACGCCCCCTGGCCCCGGCCCACGGTTGCTCCCGGGCCGGCTCCCGTCGCGGCTTCTCCGGGGGAAATGCGGCCGAAACGGGACGCGGCCCCTCGCGATTGTCCGGCTCCGGTCCCGGCGGCGCTCTTCGGCGCGGCCCCCTTCGGCGCGGCGCCCTCGCGGCTCAGTGCACGGTCAGGCCGGGCACGATCGCGTGAGCCCAGGCGAGGACGTCGGCGGCGCGCACCGCGAAGGTGGAGATCCCGTCGCCGCCGATCGCCATCACGCCCCATTCCCGTCCGGAGCCGCCGAGGACGTGCCCCCAGGCGCCCGAGTCGCCCCCCGCAGTGGTGCCGGCGGCCGAATGCAGCTCGACGAGGGAAGCGTAGCAGTAGCCGTTCGCGCCGGCCGTCAACTGCATGCTGATCGCGAGCGAGCGGATGTGGAACGTCATCGCGCCGCCCTTCAGGGCCAGCGTGACCCGCTGGCCGTGACGCAGGATCGACGGCGGCAGAAGCCCCGTCGGGGCCGGCACGACGCCGAGCTCGACGAGGCCCGCGTCGAGGGTATTGAGGCTGAGGCCGCTCGGCCGCGCGACGGGGTCGCAGGCGAGGCCGCCGTTGTTGGCGGCGAGCGTCGTCAGGCCGTGACAGCGCCCGACTGCGGCTCCGGCCGGGTCGAAGACCCCGGCGCCGACGCTGCCGAGCACGTGGGCGCAGGTGACGGCGAAATGCCGTCCCCCGGCGGCGTCTTCCAGGAACCCGCCCGCGGTCCCGGACGCGGCGCCGACCCGGATCCGGTCCCCGGTCGCGAGCTGGAGCTCGGCCTGCGGGCGCACCTCGATCACCGCCGGGACGGCGCTCATGTCGACGACGATGGCGACCTCCGCGATCCTGCCGGCGCCGGCCCTGACGATCACCGTGACCAGGATCGGCTTGTATTCCACCTTCGCGCGGGTGGGGGCGTCCAGGAACCCGAGCCAGTCATTCCAAAGGTCGGGAGTCTCCCCCAGCCCGCGGCCGACCCAGCTCGTGTCTCCGTCGGGGGGATGGAGGACGCCGCTCGCGAGGACGTCCAGATCCCGCCGGTAGCCAAGGCGATCGGCGTGGTTCTGCCGCCACATCGCCTGCACCCAGAGCGGATGCGGCCGGATGGTGACGCCTTGCACCGGGCGCAGCTGTGCGGCCGCGTGCACGAGCGTGCGCACGTCCTCGTCCTCGGCCGCGATGCGCTCCAGATCGACGAGATCGACCATGGCGTCCGCCTTCTGCCGGACGGCTGCCGGCTCGCCCTGCTAGGGTCGCCCCGGGCCGGTCCGCGGCCCGGCCGGCGGTTCCGGAACCGGGCCGGGGCCGGGATCGGGAACCGGAACCGGGTCTGGGATCGGATCGGGAACCGGGTCTGGGACCGGATCGGGAACCGGGTCTGGGACCGGATCGGGAACTGGGTCTGGGACCGGATCGGGAACCGGATCGCGGACGGGCGGGGCCGGCGTCGGGGCGGACGGGCGGGCGAGCCCGCTGATCAGGGTCGCGGCGCCCAGGATGATGCTCGCGAAGTGGCCGTCGAACTGGAGGATGGGCCTGAAGCCGACGCCTTCGATCGCGTAGGCCCACACCGGGAAGAGCAGGAATGCGATCGCGGCGTTGAGCTTCCAGGCGTCCCCCGGCTCGCGGAGGCGGTAGAGGTAGATGGGCGTGAGAATCCACGAGAGGACGAGCAGGGCGACGCCGACGTGGACGACATTGAAGCCAGCCATCGTGGGCGCCGCGTTGTCGACCCCCTCGGTGAGGGACTGCTTGAGCAGGTTGTTGGCGAACAGGAAGAACGCGATGATCTCTGCCGGAATGTATTTCGCCACGCGCTCGAGGTAGGTGTCGCCGGCCGTCGTCTGCGTCGTGGTTTCCGTCGTTTCCGTCGTCGTCTCGGCAGCCTCTCCGGCCTGGAGCCTGCCCATGCCGATGACGGTCGCCCGCCTGCGCGTGGTGGTGGCGACCACCTGTGGTGCTTTGACCAATCGACCCATGACCGCCTCTTACTGTCTGGAGTCCTTTCTTTACGGTACATGTAACAGCAATTCTTGCCCGGGCACAAGAGGAATTTCGATAAACTTGACGAATGCTATATCGGGCCGCCGAATGACTTTACGGGAGGAAGGCGGATGCCCGGGGAGCCGCCAGCTCCCGGCGCGCTCATCGCCTCGCGGGACCGCTCCGCCTTCTTGCGCTCGTTGGTCGAGGACCGCCTTCCTCAAGCGATCGACCTCGGGGTGACCTCGACGAGCCGTCGTCCTGGACCCAGGCGGGGGAGCGCTCCAGCGTCATGCGGATCGGGGCGTGAGGCGCATGGCCTCGTCCTTCGAGGTCGTGCGATGGCGAACAAGGTACGCGCGTGTTCTCTCCCCTTGTGGGGAGGGGTAGGTACCCCCACCCGCTCGGGTTCGCCCGAGTCCGCCGCTCCCCACAAGAGGAGGGAATCGCGCCCCCGCCGGACTCGATAACCTTGACGCGAAACGCCCAGCATCTCCGGCGTTAGCATTAATTCCTGCAATTGCTTGAGCTTTATCTAAAATTGTCCTGTTCTTTGGCGGCGCAACGAAAAACCATTGGGAGATCGTCAGATGAAGAAAACCGTCCTCGCCTTCGCCGCCGCCTTCGCCCTGTCCTCGACCGGGGCGCTCGCCTGGTCGACCACCGACTGCGGCTGCATGCCGGCGCCGAAGCCCGTCAAGATGAAGTCGAACGCCGGTGTCGGCAACGGCTCCGAGGGCGGGCCGACCGAGGCCAACGACCGCGACCCGGGCAACTCCGGCGCCAACAACCAGGCCGGCAAGAACGTCGGCAAGCCGCGCAGCCCGAACGCCTCGAACGTCATCCCGTAAGCCTCGTCCCAAGCGACAGGAACCAGGGCTCTCCCCGCGAGGGGGGGAGCCCTTTCGTTTGCTCAGGTCCGCCCGCCGCGCAGGTGGAACAGCGGATCGCCGGGAAGGATTTTTCGGGGCGGCGGCTCGCGCGGGGGGCGCTCGGCGGAGCGTTCGGCCGGGTACTCCGGCGGCATCACGTACTCGAGGGGCGGCGAGGCCCTGAGCGCCGGGAGCGACTCGGCCTCGCCGTCCTTGGGGTTCGCGGCCCACAGGCCCGAGGCCTCGCCCTCGCGGATGAGCTCGTAGACCGCCGCCTCGATCGCCTCGCGCACGGCGACCTGCGTCGCCTCGGACGAGGTCACCCCGGCCTGCACGCTCAAGAGGTCGCCGAAGCTCACGTAGCGCGTGACGTTGAGGGCGGGCGTCACCGAGTACACGACCCTGGACGAGGTGATCGAGCGCACGACCGAGCCGTCCGTCACCGAGACGAGCCGCAGGTTGATCGAGACGAGGTCGCGCCGGTAGTTCACCGTCCCGCCGAGGCCGAGGTAGGTCGCCCCGACGCCGCCCGCCGTGATGCCGGCGTCGTAGGAGACGATGCCGCCGGTCACGATGTAGTCGGCGAACTTGAGGCTGCGGATCACCGTTCGCCAGTCCTGGCCCAGCGCCGAGTAGGTCGCGGTGATGAGCTTGCGCTCGCGCAGGAGGTCGTCGAGGCGGTTGCGCTCGACCACCTTGAACCATGCGCCGCCGCCGGCGGACTTCAGGGCGTCGATGGCGATCGACGCCGCCCCTTGCGTGATCGCCTTCGAGTAGTCGGCGTAGCGGTCGTTCGGCTTGTTCGCGCCGGTGAGGTCCGGGAAGTCGTAGACCGCGACCGTGACTTGGCGCGGCGGCGGCGGGAGTTCCGCGAGCCTCGCCGAGATCGGCGTCGCGTTGCCGATCACCGGGCGCACGCCGAAGCTCCCGGCACCCTCGGGCGTCTGGCAGCCGGCGAGCGCGAACGACAGCGCGGCGGCGAGGAGGAGCGGCTGTCTCATGCGTGACTGAACGCGCCCGGCGGCGCCTCGCGGCGGATCGGGCGCATGGTTAACCGACAGGGTAAAGAACGGCTTAAAGCCGCCGCTCAAGCGCAG
>DASVVU010000125.1:0-4726 GCA_036386395.1 Beijerinckiaceae bacterium
GAGGTCGCGCCCGCGGCGCCGGCCGGGGAGACAGCGACGAGGACAGCGGATTCGTCACGTCTGCGGCGGAAGCGGCTTCCGCGGCCTATCGCGGCGCCGCCGGGCAGGCCGCCTATGCCGGACGCCGGACGGCGGACCTCGCGGGCCAGGTGGCGGACCAGGTCTCCGATCTCGGACGGAACTATCCCCTGCTGCTCGGCGCGATCGGCATCGCGGCAGGCGCGGCGGTCGGGCTCGCCATGCGCCCGACCGAGAGCGAGGACGACCTGATCGGCTCCTATGCCGACAGCCTCAAGGCCCGCGCCCGCGGGGCCTTCGCCGACCAGTACCAAGAGGTGGTCGGCGCGGCGCAGGATCTCGCCGAATCGTTCGCGGACGGCGGCTCTGGCGGGCAGAGCCCGGGCGCCGCTCCCGCGGCCGATTGGGAGACCGTCATCGGCGGCGGCGTGCCGCCGGCGCAGGGCGGGGCTGCCGGCGCGGCCGCCGGGTCGGAGGTCGGCCCGAGGGAGTAAGGCCGCTCAGGCCGCCTTGTCGATCGGGGCATCGGCCGCGGGCCTCGTCCGGCGGTCGACGTCCCCTTGAGCGCCGTCCGGCGGCGCGGTGTCGTCCGCAACCGGAGCCGCGGCCGGGGTGGACACCGGGACCGCCACCGGTGCTGAAACCGGCAGCGCCACCGGAACGCCCTCGGCCCCCGCTACGACCTTCTGGATCGTTGTCGTCTCGGTCGCCGTGATGCCGCCGGCCGTCGTCGCGTGCACGGTGGTGCTGGCCGTGCCGGCCGCGGGCGCGAAGGCCTGCACGATCCGGTCGAGGAGCACGAAGAACAGCTCGCTGCCGTAGCCTGCGACGAACGCGAGGGCGAAGGGCGAGAGCGACACGAGGACGGCGTCTCCGGCGCCCGGCCGCACGAACCAGCCGACCGCGAGCCCGCACAGAAGCCCGATGTCGAGGCGCAGGGCGTAGCGCACCCGCGCGTCCTGGGCGTAGATCAGCTTGCCGATCTCGTCCGAGAGCTGCCGCAGGACGTAGGCGCAGGCGCCGAGGAGCCCGTACAGCATCGGCAGGAGGTAGGCCGACAGGAACAGGAGGATCAGCTCCAGGCGGCTTTTGACCTCGGTGTAGTCGACGCCGCTCCCCTCCTTCACGTCGTGGGCGAAGAAGCGGCCGAATCCGACGAGCCGCAGGGGCGCGCTCGCGAGGTTGACGAGGTCGAGGGCGAGGTCGTGATAGGCCCGCACCTGGGCGAGGTTGTCCTGACCCTGCGTCGGCGCGCCGGCGGGCTGGCCCTGCGTGGGGGCCTGTCCCTGCGGGGCGACCTGGACCTGCGCGGCGGCTTGGCGCCCGCGCGCATCGGCCTCGGCCATCTTGGCGCGGACGTGGTCGCCCGCCAGGAACAGGAACTGCGCGAAGAGAAGCACGGCGAGGACGCCGTAGAAGATCAGCGTGTATGTGGTGCGGGCCCGCGCCGCCGGGCCGATGCTGCTCGCGAGGAGCCCGTAAGCATTCCAGAACCGCGCCTCGAGGTCGTCGGGAAGCTCGGCGCTGTCCGCCTTGCGCGCCGCCGTGACCACCGCCACCACGTCGGCCGGCACCTGGATGCCCCGCCGGTTCGCCGCGCACAGGAGCGCATAAGCCGCCCGCACGTGCTGCCGCATGTCCTCCGGGGCATCCTCCGCGGTGGCCGCGGCCGGACCGCCGACGAGGCGCCTGAACCGTTCCGCGATGTCCATAGCTGCAACTCTCGTTCTATAGCGTAAGTGTACGCTATCGAGGGTTGCTTACGGAGTCACTAACCGGGCGCAGGTCTGCCGACGGCGACAGCCAGGAAAAGAGTGCCTTCAGGCCGGCAGCTTCCCCGCGAGCCGCGGATACACCCGCCGCGCGTTGCCCTCGTAGATCCTGCGCCGGTCCCCCTCGCTCAGTCCCGGCGCGGCGTCGACCATGGGCTTGGTGTCGTCGAAGTAACGGCCGGTCTCGGGGTCGATGCCGCGCACCGCGCCGACCATCTCGGAGGCGAAGAGGATGTTCTCGACCGGGACGACCTTGGTGAGAAGGTCGATGCCGGCCTGGTGGTAGACGCAGGTGTCGAAGAAGACGTTCTTCAGGAGCTCGGTGAGGGGAGGGCGCTTCAGGTCCTGCGCCAAGCCGCGGTAGCGGCCCCAGTGGTAGGGCACCGCGCCGCCGCCGTGCGGGATGATGAAGCGGATCGTCGGAAAGTCCTTGAACAGGTCCCCGGTGATGAACTGCATGAAGGGCGTGGTGTCGCCGTTGATGTAGTGCGCGCCGGTGGCGTGGAAGTTGCGATTCGCGGACGCGCTCACGTGGATCATGGCCGGCACGTCGAGTTCGACCATCTTCTCGTAGATCGCATACCAGAAGCGGTCGGTGAGCGGCGGGTCGGTCCAGAAGCCGCCGGACGGGTCCGGGTTGAGGTTGCAGCCGACGAAGCCGAGCTCCTTGACGCAGCGCTCGAGCTCGTCGCGGCAGTTCGCTGGCGAGACGCCGGGCGTCTGCGGCAGCTGGCACACGCCGACGAAGTTCTTCGGATAGAGCTGCGTCAGGCGGTGGATGGTGTCGTTGCACAGGATCGACCACTCGCGGCTGGTGTCGGCATTGCCGATGTGGTGGCCCATGCCGCCGGCGCGCGGCGAGAAGATCGTGACGGTGGTGCCGCGCTCGCGCTGGAGCTTGAGCTGCGCGCCCTCGACGCTCTCGCGGAGCTGGTCGTCGCTGATCCTGAGCGACGCCCGCGACGGCGTCTGCGACGGGTCTTTCAGGGCGTCGATCTGGCGCTTGCGCCAGTCGAGGAGCCCCTTCGGCTCCGTCGTGTAGTGGCCGTGGCAGTCGACGATGAGGCCGCCCGAGTTGCCGCCTCCGGCGGCGGGCTGGGGCGAGGGCGTCGGCGAAGGCTGTGCCGCCGCAGGCGCCTGCGCCTGGGCCGTCGCCGCGAACGACGTCGCTCCCATCACGGCGGCGGCCAGGAACCCGCGCCGGGGCATGCAGCAGGGACAGCCGGAAGGAAAGGCGTGAAGCGGGGCTGTGATGGCCATCGAAACCTCCCGACCGAGCTGCGGCGTCAGCCCAGCTTAGCGGAGGTCCACCGTAGCATGCCCTTCACAATGTGCTGACGACGGAAGGCTTCAATGCAGCCGGGCGGCAAGCTGCCCGATCGCGGCGTCGAAGAGGGCGAGGGTTTCCTCCCGGGGCCGCGCCAGGATCGCCATGGAGGGCTGCCCGCCCGCGCCCATCGCCGTGTCCAGGAGGGCGTAATAGGCTTGGTCCCTGACCGGCGCCGGCACTTCGCTTTTGAGTGCCCGGATCGCGCCGAGCGCGCCCTCGCTCGCGCCGCGGCGCACCTCTTCCCGGCCGGCCTTGAGGGCGGCGAGAACGCTCCACCTCGTCTCCATCGCGGGCCCCCACCCGTCCGTTCGGCCTTGAGAGGTAGCCCGAGCGGTCCTTGAGTCGCGCCGGGGCCTTGAGCCTTTTCCACCGCCGAATCGGCCGCGGCCGCGTGCCCGCGGAGGAAGCGTCGCTCCTTTGCAGCGAACAAATACACGTTGGCGCGGAACACTTCGCGGTCTCTGGCGGTTCATCGCCCATCGGCGCGGCGTGCCCGCCTTTTTGTGGGCCGGCGGCTCGCGTCCCGAATGCCGCAAGAGGAGACCTCCATGAAGGCGCTGGTCTGGCACAACCCCACGGACATCCGCTGCGAGGAGGTCCCGGACCCGCGGATCGAGCATCCCCGCGACGCCATCATCAAAGTCACGACCTGCGCCATCTGCGGCTCGGACCTGCACCTCTACAACGGCTACATGCCGGGCATGGTGAGCGGCGACGTCGTCGGCCACGAGTTCATGGGCGAGGTCGTCGAGGTCGGGCCGGAGGCGAAGGGGGCGCTGAAGGTCGGCGACCGCATCGTCGTGCCGTTCACGATCTTCTGCGGCGAGTGCGAGCAGTGCCGGCGCGGCAACTTCTCGGTCTGCGAGGTGACGAACCGCAACAAGGAGGTCGCCGCCAAGGTCTTCGGGCATTCGACGGCGGGCCTCTTCGGTTACACCCACCTCACCGGCGGCTACCAGGGCGGACAGGCCGAGTACGTGCGCGTGCCCTTCGCCGACAAGACCCACATCAAGGTGCCGAAGACCGGGCTCACCGACGAGCAGGTGCTCTTCCTCGGCGACATCTTCCCGACCGGCTGGCAGGCGGCGGTGCAGTGCGACATCGAGCCGACCGACACGGTCGCGATCTGGGGCGCCGGCCCCGTCGGGCAGATGGCGATCCGCTCGGCCGTGCTCCTCGGCGCGAAGCAGGTCATCTGCATCGACCGCGTCCCCGAGCGCCTCGTCATGGCCGAGGCTGGCGGCGCCATCACCATCAACTTCGAGACCGAGAGCGTGATCGAGCGCCTCTCGGACCTCACCAACGGCAAGGGCCCGGAGAAGTGCATCGACTGCGTCGGCCTCGAGGCGCACATCACGAGCCACGTCGACTCGATGTACGACCGGGTGAAGCAGGCCGTCATGGCCGAGTCGGACCGCCCGCACGTCCTGCGCGAGATGATCTACGTCTGCCGCCCGGCCGGCACCCTCTCGATCCCCGGCGTCTACGGCGGCCTCGTCGACAAGATCCCGTTCGGGGCCTCCATGAACAAGGGCCTCACCTGGCGCATGGGCCAGACCCACGTGAACCGCTGGACCGACGACCTCCTGCGCCGGATCGAGGAGGG
>DASVVU010000126.1:0-32937 GCA_036386395.1 Beijerinckiaceae bacterium
GGCCTTCCGTCGTGCGCACGGGCCAGGGCGAAGGCGGCATCCTCCGCTTCGACTTCGGCGAGCCCGAGGAGAGCCTCGAGGAGATCTCCTGGGAGGAGTTCTTTCAAATCTTCGACGACAACGGCCTCACCTTCCTGCACCAGGACGAGGCCGGCGGCGGCGGCACCAGCCGCTTCTTCAAGTTCGTCTCCGGCGAGTCTGAGGCGGGCGGAAGCTCGGGAGGCGGCGGCGCGGGGCGCGGCGGTTCCAAGGGCGCCCGCTCGACGGCGCGGCGGAGCGCATCCAAGGGATCGAAGCGCGGGGCGGCCAGAAGTGGCGGCCGTGGCGGTGCCGCCCGGGGCGGCGCCAAGAAGGCCGCGAAAGGCGGCTCGAAGTCCGGATCGAAGGGCTCCAAGGCGGGCGCAAAAGGCGCGGCCAGGGGTGGCTCCAAGGCATCCAAAGGCGGGTCTAAGGGAGCCGCGAAGAGCGGGGCGAAGGGAGCGGCAAAGCGCTCCGGCTCGAAGGCGAGCGGCGGGAGAGGCGGCTCCAAGGGTGGATCGAGGGGCGGCTCGAAGGCCGGCGCGGGCTCTAAGCGCGGCGCCGCGAAGGGCGGCAAGGCCGCGGCGAAGAAGTTGGCCGCGAAGGGCGGCTCGAAGAATGCCAGGGGCGGCTCGAAGGGCGCCTCGAAGAGCGGCAGAGGCGGATCGAAGGGTTCCGGCAAGGGCGGTTCGAAAGGCGGCTCGAAGAGCAGAAGCGGCGGGTCGAAGCGCGGCGGAGGCGGCTCGCGGAAATAACGACTGACGGGAGAGCAGGGTTTGGCCGAAAAAGTCCTCATCACCGGTGGAGCGGGCTTCATCGGGCGCCATGTGGCGCGCGCGCTTCTCGACCGCGGGCACCGGGTGCGCGTGCTCGACAGCCTGATCGAGCAGGTGCACCAGGGCAAGAAGCGCCCGGACGGGCTGCCCGCGGAGGTCGAGTTCGTCGCGGGCGACATCCGCGACGAGACCGCCGTCCTGAAAAGCCTCAAAGGGGTCGACGCCGTCGTGCACCTCGCGGCGGAGGTCGGCGTCGGCCAGAGCATGTACGCCGTCGACCGCTACACCTCGGTCAACGACTACGGCACGGCGGTCCTGTTCCAGCAGCTCATCGACAACCCCGTGCGCCGCGTCGTCGTCGCCTCGTCGATGAGCATCTACGGCGAGGGCCTCTACCGCACGGCGGACGGCGAGGTCGTCGAGGACGCTGTGCGGGCGCCGCGGCTCGACCCGGGCGCGCCTTGGGACCCCGTCGACGCCAGGAGCCGCCCCCTCGTGCCCGTGCCGACGCCGGAGTGGAAGCGGCCGGCGCTCGCCTCGGTCTACGCCATCGGCAAGTACGTGCAGGAGCGCCTCACCCTCACCGTCGCCCCGGCCTACGGCATAGAGGGCGTGGCGCTACGCCTGTGGAACGTCTACGGCCCGGGGCAGGCGCTCTCGAACCCCTACACCGGGGTGCTGGCGATCTTCTCGTCGCGCCTCCACAACGGCAAGCCGCCGGTGATCTTCGAGGACGGCCGCCAGCGCCGCGACTTCGTCCACGTCGCGGACATCGCCGAGGCCTTCGCCCTGGCGCTCGAGCACCCGAAGGCGGCCGGCGGCGTCTACAACGTCGCGAGCGGCGAGGACCGCTCCGTGCAGGAGGTCGCGGCCCTCCTCGCCAAGGCCATGGGCCGGCCCGGCGTCGAGCCCGAGATCGCCGGGAAGGCCCGCGTCGGCGACATCCGCCACTGCATCGCCGACATCGGGAAGATCCGCGAGGAGCTGGGCTTCGAGCCGAAGCGCGACTTCGAGGAGGGGCTCGCCGAGCTCGCCGAGTGGGTCGCCGAGCAGGAGGCGGAGGACCGCGTCGCCGAGGCCCGCAAGGAGCTCGAGATGAGGGGTCTCGTGGCATGACGGGCGAGACCGCAAGGCCCGACGTTGCAAGGCCCGCCCTCGTCGGGCGCCGCCCCATCCTCGTCACCGGCGGCGCGGGCTTCATCGGCTCGAATCTTTCGGACCGCCTCGCCCGCGAGGGCCACGACGTGCTGGTCTACGACGCGCTCGCCCGCCCCGGCGTCGAGTCGAACCTCGCGTGGCTGAAACAGCGCCATCCGCAGAAGGTGTCGAGCGTCATGGCCGACGTCCGCGACGAGCGCGGCGTCGCGGAAGCCGCGCGCGATGCCTCGGCCGTGTTCCACTTCGCGGCGCAGGTCGCCGTGACGACGAGCCTCGTCGAGCCCCGCGACGACTTCTCGATCAACGTGCAGGGCACCCTCAACCTGCTCGAATCCCTGCGGCGGCGGAACGAGCCCGTTCCCCTCCTCTTCGCCTCGACCAACAAGGTCTACGGCGACCTCGCCGACGTGCCCCTCGACGAGACCAACGACGCCTACGCGCCCCGCGACCCGAAGGTACGGGCGACCGGCATCGGCGAGGACCGCCCCCTCGACTTCCACACCCCCTACGGCTGCTCCAAGGGCGCCGCCGACCAGTACGTCCTCGACTACGCCCGCAGCTTCAATGTGCCCACGGCGGTGATGCGCATGAGCTGCATCTACGGCCCGCGCCAGATGGGCACCGAGGACCAGGGCTGGGTCGCCCACTTCCTGATCCGCGCGCTGGAGGACAAGCCGATCTCGATCTACGGCGACGGCCGCCAGGTCCGCGACCTCCTCAACGTCGCCGACGCCGTCGAGGCGTATCTTGCGGCGTGGCGGCGGATCGAGGCCGTGCAGGGCCGCGCCTTCAACCTCGGCGGCGGGCCGGCGAACGCCGTGAGTCTCCGCCAGCTCCTTGCCTACGTCGAGGATTTCCTGGGGCGCCCGGTCGAGCTGTCGTTCTCGGATTGGCGCGCCGGCGACCAGCGCTACTACGTCTCCGACACCCGCCGGGCGGCCCGCGAATTGGAGCTTCGCCCGCCGATCCCCTGGCGCACCGGCGTCGCGGCCCTCGCCCGCTGGCTCGCCGACGAGCGTGGGCTGAAGGGGCCGGCTCCCCGGGCGCGCGCCGAGGCCGCGCTGTCGTGAGCGCGGCGCGCGAAGAGCTGGAGGCGGCGGGCCGGTGCGCCTGAACGGGCTTTCCCTTCTCATGACGGCCGATGCGGTCGGCGGGGTGTGGCAGTACGCGACCGACCTCGCGGGCGCGCTCGCCGCACATGGCGTCAGGACGACCCTCGCCGTGCTCGGCCCCGCGCCGTCGACCGAGGCGTTGGCTGAAGCCGTGGCGATTCCGCAGACCCGCGTCGTCATCACCGGCCTCTCCCTCGACTGGACCGCCGCGGACGCCGGCGAGGTCGGAGAGGCCGGCCGCGCCGTCGCGGAGTTGGCCCGCGAGACGCGCGCCGACGTGGTGCATCTGAACAGTCCCGCGCTTGCCGCCGAAGCACGCTTTCCCGCCCCCGTCGTCAGCGTTTGCCACTCGTGTCTTGCGACGTGGTGGCAGGCGGTGCGCTCGGGGCCGCTGCCGGCGGACTTCGCCTGGCGCACGGCGCTCCTTGCCCGCGGCTACCGTGCCGCCGACGCGCTGACGGCCCCGACCGCCGCCTTCGCCCGGACGACCGCCGCTGCCTACGGCATTCCCGAGCCATTCGTGGTGCGCAACGGCCGGCAGCCTCCTTCCAGGTCGGATGAGCTTGCGCCGCAGGCGCCCGCCGACCTCGTCTTCACCGCCGGCCGGCTCTGGGACGAGGGCAAGAAGCTTCTGGCCCTTGACCGCGCCGCGGCGCGCCTCTCCGTGCCGGTCGTGGCAGCGGGGCCGCTCACGGGCCCGAACGGGGCCGCGATCGCGCTGCCGCATCTCCAGACGCTGGGGCGGCTCCCCGATGAGGAGGTCCGGGCGTGGCTTTACCGCCGTCCGGTCTTCGCCTCGGTGCCGCGCTACGAGCCCTTCGGCCTTGCGGCGCTCGAGGCCGCGCAAGCCGGCTGCGCCCTCGTCCTCTCCGATATCCCGACGCTGCGCGAGCTGTGGGACGGCGCGGCCGTCTTCGTCGATCCGGACGACGACGCAGCCCTTGCCGACGCGCTCGCCGGCCTCATTGCCGATCCGGCCCGGCGCGCGGCCCTCGGCGCGGCGGCGGAGGCGCGGGCTGACCATTACACGTTGGAGAATGCAGCGAAAGGAATGATGGCGATCTATGAAAGGCTGACGGCGCGGGCGGCCGTGCGGGAGGCGGTGGCGTGAGGTTCGTCTATTTCACGCACTCGCTGTCCTCGTGCTGGAACCACGGCAACGCCCATTTCCTGCGCGGCGTCCTGCGCGAGCTGATCCACGCCGGCCACGAGGTCCGCGCCTTCGAGCCCGCCGGCGCCTGGAGCCTCGACAACCTTTTGCGCGACCACGGCCCCGAAGGCCTTTCCGCCTATCGTGGGGCTTACCCCGAGCTATCCTCCGAGACCTACGGCGCGGACCCCGACCTCGACGCCATGCTGGACGGCGCCGACGTCGTCATCGTCCACGAGTGGAACGACCCCGCCTTCGTCGCCGCCGTCGGGCGCCTGCGCCGCGCGGGAGGGCGCTTCACCCTCCTTTTCCACGACACCCACCACCGGGCGGTCAGCGATCCCGACGCCATCCGCACCTTCGACCTCGCGGGCTACGACGGCGTCCTCGCCTTCGGCGAGACTCTTTCGGAAGTCTATCGTCGCTGGGGCTGGGGCGACCGCGTCTTCACTTGGCACGAAGCCGCCGACACGCGGCTGTTCCGCCCCCTCTCCCCTGGAGGGAGAGGCCGACTCGCGGCAAAGCCGCGAGCGGGTGAGGGGGGAAACACCGACCTATCCGTAGAAGCGTCCTCACCTGCCGCGGAGCCGCGAACGGGGGAGGGTGCCGCGATCTCCGAAGAGATCGGGCTTCCCCCCTCACCCGCTCGCGGCTCTGCCGCGAGTCGGCCTCTCCCGCCAGCGGGAGAGGCGGGGGGCCTCGTCTGGATCGGCAACTGGGGCGACGAGGAGAGGAGCGCCGAGCTCGAGAGCTTCCTCCTCCGCCCGGCGCAGACGGTCGGCTTCGCCCTTGACATCTACGGCGTGCGCTATCCCGAGCACGCCCTCGCGACGCTCGCCCGCTACGGCGCCCGCTATCGCGGCTGGCTGCCGAACGCGAAGGCGCCCGAAGTCTTCGCCCGCCACCTCGCCACCGTGCACGTGCCGCGCCGGTTCTACGTCGACGTGCTGCCCGGCATCCCGACGATCCGCGTCTTCGAGGCGCTGGCCTGCGGCATTCCCCTCGTCTCGGCCCCGTGGCGCGACTCCGAGGGCCTGTTCAGGCCCGGCCGGGATTTCCTCTTCGCCCGCGACGAGGCCGAGATGGAGCGCCATCTCGCGGCCCTTCGCGACGACCCGGCCCTGCGCGCGGCGCTGATCGCGAGCGGCCTCGAAACGATCCGCGCCCGCCACACCTGCGCGCACCGCGCTGAAGAGCTTCTCGCCATCGTCGCGGGCCTGCGCGCCCCCCTGGAGACCGCTGCCGCATGAGGATCGCGTTCTACGGCTCGAGCCTGGTGTCGTCCTACTGGAACGGCGCCGCGACCTACTACCGGGGGCTCCTCTCGGACCTCGCCCGGCGCGGGCACTCGATCGTCTTCTACGAGCCCGACGCCTTCGATCGCCAGAAGCACCGCGACATCGACCCGCCGGACTGGGCCGAGAGCCGCGTCTATCCGGCGACCGTCGAGGCCCTGCGCGCCGTCATGGCGGAAGCCGCGGCGGCCGACGTGGTCGTCAAGGCGAGCGGCGTCGGCGTCTTCGACGACGAGCTCCTGGAGGGCGTGATCGCGGCCTCGCGGCCTGACGCCATCCGCATCTTCTGGGACGTGGACGCGCCCGCGACGCTGGCGGAGCTGCGCCGCAATCCCGACCATCCCCTGCACAAGGCGATGCCGTCCCTCGACCTCGTGTTGACCTACGGCGGCGGGCCGCCCGTCGTTGTTGGCTACGAAGGCTTCGGCGCGCGCCGCTGCGTGCCGATCTACAACGCGCTTGACCCCATGACCCACTTCCCCGTGCCGCCCGAGGAGCGTTTTTTCGTCGACCTCGCCTTCCTCGGCAACCGCCTGCCCGATCGGGAGCGGCGGGTGGAGGAGTTCTTCCTGAAACCCGCGGCGGCGTTGCCCGAGCGGCGCTTCCTCATCGGCGGCAACGGCTGGGAGACGAAGGGAATGCCGGCGAACGTGCGCCACATCGGCCACGTCTACACGCGCGAGCACAACGCCTTCAACACGAGCCCGCTTGCCGTCCTCAACGTCGCCCGCGACTCGATGGCCGACATCGGTTTCTCGCCGGCGACGCGGGTGTTCGAGGCGGCCGGCGCGGGCGGCTGCCTCATCACCGACGCCTGGGAAGGGATCGAGCTGTTCCTGAAGCCGGACGAGGAGGTGCTCGTCGCCCGCGACGGCGCCGACGTCGCCGAGCACGTCCGCGCGCTCACCCCCGAGCGCGCCCGCGCCATCGGCGAAGCCGCCCGCGCCCGGGTCCTCGCCGAGCACACCTATACGCTGCGCGGCGCTAAGGTCGACGCGATCCTGAAGGAAGAGGCGGCCCGGAAGCGGCAGAGGAGCGCCGCATGAGGCTCGTCGTCCTCGGCTTGAGCCTGTCGTCGTCCTGGGGCAACGGCCACGCGACGACCTACCGCTCGCTCCTCAAGGCCTTCGCGGCCCGAGGCCACGACGTGCTGTTCCTCGAACGCGACGTACCCTGGTACGCCGCGCACCGCGACCTCGTCGATCCCGGCTACTGCCGCCTGGAA
Organism: Beijerinckiaceae bacterium; assembly: GCA_036386395.1. Lineage (GTDB taxonomy): Bacteria > Pseudomonadota > Alphaproteobacteria > Rhizobiales > Beijerinckiaceae > JAJKJG01. Next base: position 6,735 of record DASVVU010000126.1, read on the forward strand.
TTCTACGAGAATCTGGAAGGGCTCGCCGCTCACGCCCAGGAAGTCGCGGACGCCGACGCCGTCATGGTCGGCTCCTACGTGCCTGAAGGCGTCGCGGTCGGCCGCTGGGCGCAGGCGACGGCGCGGGGCGTCACCGCCTTTTACGACATCGACACCCCGGTGACGCTCGCGAAGCTCGAGCGCCACGACCACGAGTACCTCTCCCCCGACCTCATCCCGGGCTATGCCCTCTACCTCTCCTTCACCGGCGGCCCGACCCTCGACCGGCTCATGCGCCGCTACGGCTCCCCCGACGCCCGCGCCCTCTACTGCTCCGTCGACCCCGAGAGCTATCCGCCGCTCGACCTCAAGAAGCGCTGGGACCTGAGCTACCTCGGCACCTACAGCCCCGACCGCCAGCCGACCCTGGAGCGCCTCCTGATCGAGCCCGCCCGCCGGGCGCCGCACCTCAGGTTCGCGGTCGCGGGGCCGCAGTACCCGGACGACATCGACTGGCCGGCGAACGTCGAGCGCATCGACCACGTGCCGCCGGCCGAGCACGCGCGCTTCTACGCGTCGAGCCGCTTCACCCTGAACGTCACCCGGGCCGACATGATCCGGGCCGGCTACAGCCCGAGCGTGCGCCTGTTCGAGGCCGCCGCCGCCGGCACCCCCATCGTCTCGGACGAATGGCCGGGCCTTGCCACCTTCTTCGCGACGGGCCGCGAGATCCTCCTGGCTGCAGGCCCCGAGGATGTGCTGAAGGCGCTGGCCTGGGGCGACCCGGAGCGGCGCCGCCTCGCCGATGCGGCGCGCCGGCGAGTTCTCGCCGATCACACCGCCGCCCACCGCGCCGGGGAGCTGGAAGAGCACATCGAGAGGGTGCGCTCACGCGACACTACAGCTCAAGGTTTGTGCCAGGCCCGCTATGCAAGCGTCGAATAACACAGGTTAAAATGGCGCCGCCTTCAAGTTTAAATGAACCGAAAGCCAAGCTCCAACGTTGGGCTTCTAAGTTCCTTTCTTTCGTACATCGCCCCGGCCCCTTCGGGGCGTAGAGGAAGAGGTCGGTTATGAGACACGGTAAAGGCAAGGTCGTCCTCGTCGCCGGCGGGGCCGGCTTCATCGGTTCCCACCTGTGCGACGCGCTTCTTGCGGAGGGCGCCCGCGTCGTCTGTCTCGACAGTTTCCTTACCGGCCGGCGGCCGAATCTCCGCCACCTCCAGCGCGAGCCGCGGTTCGACCTCGTCGACGCCGACGTGGTCGACCCCCTGAAGCCGAGCCTCCTGCGCCAGCCGATCGACGCGGTGTTCAACCTCGCCTGCGCGGCCTCCCCGCCGCACTACCAGGCCGACCCCGAGCACACGATGCTGACCTGCGTGCTCGGCACCCGCAACCTCCTCGCCCTCTCCGAGAAGAAGCGCGCCCGCTTCCTCCTCGCCTCGACGAGCGAGGTCTACGGCGACCCCGACGTGCACCCGCAGCGGGAGAGCTACTGGGGCAACGTCAACCCGACGGGCCCGCGCGCCTGCTACGACGAGGGCAAGCGCGCCGCCGAGGCGCTCACCTTCGACTACCGCCGCGCCGGGCGCGCCTCGGTGCGGGTCGCGCGCATCTTCAACACCTACGGACCGCGCATGCGGGCGGACGACGGGCGCGTGGTCTCGAACGTCATCACGCAGGCGCTCTCCGGCGACGACATCACGGTCTACGGCGACGGCTCGCAGACCCGCTCGTTCTGCTACGTCTCCGACCTCGTCGAGGGCCTGATGCGGCTCATGGCCCACGACGGCGAGACCGCCGGCCCCGTGAACCTCGGCAACCCGAACGAACTCACCGTCAACGACCTCGTCGCCCGGGTCGTCGCCATGACGGGATCGACGGCCCGCGTCGTGCGCCGCCCGCTGCCGGTCGACGACCCGCGCCGGCGCCGGCCCGACATCGCCCGCGCCAAGGAGCTTCTGGGCTGGACCCCGAAGGTGCCTTTGGAGAAGGGCCTCGAGACGACGGTCGCGTGGTTCGCCGGCGAGGGCGCGGAGGTTCCGGAGAAAGTTCGAGTTAACGGCCGGGCGAAGGCCGCCGCGAACGGCGGCCCAGGCGCGGTGCCGGTCTCGGTGTCCTGACGGTCGGGTGCGGAGGCGGGCCGCTCAATCGGCCGGCGCGTCCGCCTGCAAGGTCCCGAGAATGTCCGCCGCTGCGGCGTCGATCCCGGCCCTGACTGCCTCGCCCGCGGCGGCGAGCGCCTCGAGGACGAGGACCGGCGGGATGCCGGAGGCGACGAGCGCCGTCGCCCATTGGGTCGCGGCGTCCGCCGCATACGCGCGCTCGGCCGCCCAGCGGGCGCGCCAATCGCCATCGTTCTCGCTCATGATTGGGCCCCCTTCGGCCGGCGGACTTGAGCCCGCTCTTCGCGCGCTAGTGTACACGGACGGGGCACGGCGGGGAAGCCGGCCGTGACGACGTCCGCCCTCAACCTGAGCTGGATCACCGACGACCTCGCGGTCGGCGGGAGCTTTTCAACGCAAGACGCCGAGCAGCTCGCCCGAGAGCTTGGCATCAAGGCCGTCGTGGATCTCAGGGTCGAGGCCTGCGATGACGCCGCGGTGCTGGAGCGCTACGGCATCGCATTCCTGCACCTGCCGACGGAGGACCACTGTGCCGTCTCGGCGCCGATGCTGCGCGAGGGCGTCGCCTTCGTGCTCCGGCATCTCGACAGGGCCGAGCGGGTGCTGATCCATTGCCAGCACGGCATCGGCCGTTCGGCGCTGCTTGCGCTCTGCGTCCTCGTGGGTCGCGGCTACGAGCCGCTTGCGGCGCTGCGACTGGCGAAAGCGCGCCGCTCCCTCGTCTCGCCGAGCCCGGCCCAGTACGAGGCCTGGGCCGAATGGCTGAAGGCGTGGCGGGCCGAGAGCGGCGCCGGCTGGACGGTCCCGGATTTCGACGCCTTCGCGGCCGTCGCCTATTCCCACCTGCAGGCGAGAGCCGGCTGATGCTGGTCTACGGCGACAGCGCCTGGCTCGAAACGCCGCGCGATAAGCTCGCGACGATCGCGCATGGCATTGAAGCGGTCTGGCGCGGGCCGCCGGGGATTGTGCGGCACGGCGACCTCGTCGCACTCTTCATCGCGGCGGGCGAACTCGCGCAGGGGCTCGCTGACGCGGACTTCGCGGCGAGCGAGGCCGACGCGCGAACGACGACGAGCGACGCCGCGATGCGGCTCCTGATCGCCCTGGCCCGCGCCGTCGGCCGCTCCTGGTCGAGCGGCTTCCAGGAGCTTGGCGAAAGCCTCCTCCCCTTGCTCCATGCTGTCCAGGAAGCGCCGCTTCCCCAAGAGATTCGCGTCAGCCTGCCGGAAGGTTACGCCTTCTATGCGCTTTATCCGGAAGCCTATGTCGAAGCCGCGAAAGCCCTCGCTAACCGGCCCTTGAAGATCGTCGGCCTGCGCAGCATCGGCACGGGCCTCGCGGCGGCCGTCGCGGCAGGCGCGGGCCGGCACGGTGCCGTGACCGTGCGGCCCGCCGGCCACCCGTTCCGGCGCGAGCTTCGCCTCTCCGACGATCTGGCCGCTGACCTTCTCTCCGTCCCTGCTGCGGAGTTCGCGATCATCGACGAAGGCCCCGGCCTCTCGGGCAGCTCCTTCGGCTGCGTCGCCGATTTCCTGGAAGACCGGGGCGTCGCGCGAGACCGCATCCACTTCTTCCCGAGCCATCCGGGGCCGCCCGGCCCCGAGGCGAGCCCGCGACACCGCGCGCGCTGGGACGAGGCGCGGCGTCACACCATCGGCTTCGACGATCTCGTGCTGCGCGCGCCCGACCCCGCCCACCGCCTGGAGGCCTGGGTCGCCGATCTCGTCGGCGAGCCGGTCGCGCCGACGCCCGATATCTCCGGCGGCGCCTGGCGCAAGCTCCACTTCCACTCCGAGGCCGATTGGCCGCCGGCGAACACGCAGCAGGAGCGCCGCAAGTTCCTGATGGAGACGCAGGACGGTCCCTGGCTCCTGAAGTTCGCGGGGCTCGGGCGCTACGGGGCCGAGAAGCTGGATCTTGCCCGCGCGCTCGCCTCGGCCAGCTTCACCGCCCCTGTCGCGGGCTTCCGGCATGGATTCATGGTGGAGCGCTGGCTTGCCGACGCGCGCCCGCTCCGCGCGCTTCCAGCCGACCGGCGCGGTGCGGTCGAGCGGATCGGCCGCTATCTCGGCTTTCGCGCCAAAGAGTTCCCGGCGGAGCGGCCGGGCGCGTCCTTGGAGGAGCTTGCCGCGATGGCGGTCCGGAACGTGTCTCTCGCCCTCGGCGAGGCAAGCGCGCGTGCCCTTACGCCGTGGACGCCGCGGCTCGAAAAGCTCGCCCGCTTCGTACACCCGGTGCGGACCGACAACCGCCTACACGCTTGGGAATGGCTCGTTGCGGATGGCCGCCTCATCAAGGCCGATGCCCTCGACCACCACGCCGCGCACGATCTCGTCGGCTGCCAGGACCTCGCCTGGGACGTCGCCGGGGCGGCGGTCGAGTTCAATCTTTCCCCCGAGGAGACCGAGCGCCTCTGCGTCGTCGCTGAACGGGAAGCCGGCCGTCCCGTCGCGCCCGAGCTCGTGGACTTCCTCACGCCCTGCTACCTCGCCTTCCAGCTCGGCGCCTTCACGCTTGCGGCGGACGCGCATGTCGATAACCCTGCGGAAGCTACGCGGTTGCGGGGGGCCGCCCGGCGCTATACCGATCGTCTCGAGAGCCGGCTCGGCGGCGGCGGACCGGCGCTCGCGCCCTCACACCTGGGAGAACCGTCGTGCGGGTAGCGATCATCGGCGCGGGCTATGTCGGCCTCGTCTCGGGCGCCTGCTTCGCCGATTTCGGCCACGTGGTGTGCTGCCTCGACAAGGACCCCGAGAAGATCGAGGCCCTGCGCCAGGGCCGCATGCCGATCTTCGAGCCGGGCCTCGCGGAGCTCGTCGCCAAGAACGTCCGCGCCGGGCGCCTCTCGTTCGCGATCGCCATCGAGGAGCCGGTGCGCGAGGCGGACGCCGTGTTCATCGCCGTCGGCACGCCATCGCGCCGCGGCGACGGCTTCGCCGACCTCTCCTTCGTCTACCAGGCGGCCCGCGAGATCGCGGGCGTGCTCGACGGCTACACCGTCGTCGTCACGAAATCGACGGTCCCGGTCGGCACCGGCGACGAGGTCGAGCGCCTCATCCGCGAGGCCGCGCCCCGCGCCCAGTTCGCCGTCGTCTCGAACCCGGAGTTCCTGCGCGAGGGCGCCGCCATCGCCGACTTCAAGCGCCCTGACCGCATCGTCATCGGGGCCGAGGACGAGCGCGCGAAGGCCGTGATGACCGAGCTTTACCGCCCGCTCTACCTCAACCACGCGCCGCTCCTCTTCACCTCGCGCCGCACGGCGGAGCTGACGAAGTACGCCGCGAACGCGTTCCTTGCCATGAAGATCACCTTCATCAACGAGATCGCGGACCTGTGCGAGAAGGTCGGCGCCAACGTCCAGGAGGTGGCCCGCGGCATCGGCCTCGACAACCGTATAGGCTCGAAGTTCCTGCACGCCGGCCCCGGCTACGGCGGCTCGTGCTTCCCGAAGGACACCGTCGCCCTCATCAAGACGGCGCAGGACTACGACGCGCCCATCCATCTGATCGAGACCGTTGCGGCCGTGAACGACCGGCGCAAGCGTGCCATGGCCCGCAAGGTGATCCAGGCCTGCGACGGCAGCGTGCGCGGCAAGACCGTCGCGGTGCTCGGCCTCACCTTCAAGCCGAACACCGACGACATGCGCGAGGCGCCGTCGCTCTCGATCATCGCGGCCCTCCAGGACGGCGGCGCGCAGGTGCGGGCCTACGATCCCGAGGGGATGGAGCAGGCGCGGCGCATGCTCGAAGAGGTCGAGTACGCCGACGACCCCTATGCCTGCACCGAAGGCGCCGACGCCCTCGTGATCGTCACCGAGTGGGACGCCTTCCGCGCCCTCGATCTCGATCGCATCAAGGCGGCGATGAAGACGCCCATCCTCGTCGACCTACGCAACATCTACCGCCCGGACGACCTCGCCGAGGCGGGCTTCACCTACGTGAGCGTCGGCCGCCCGGGCGTGCGGCCGGAGGTGGAGGAGGCGCCGGAGGCCCCGATCGACCTCGCGGCGCGCAAGCGCGCCGCCTCGTAGGTCCAATCGGCGCTTATTTTGCCTGGATCTCGGCCGGGCAGGCGCTCGACTTCGCCTCGCCGTAGCCCGCGTAGACGACCTTCACCTTGCGGACGCAGGCCGGCTCGGCGGCTTTCGCCGGAGCTTCGGCCGCGGCCTGCACGATCGAGGGCGGCGCAGCGGGCGCGGCCTCGCGGGGCGCCGGCGTCGTCGCTTGCACGACGAGGGGCGTCGCGAGCCCGGAGAGGAGGGTGATCGTCAGAAGGGCGGCCCGGTTCATCGTTTGAGACCCCTGTTTTGGAGCCGGCTGGTCCGGCTGCGCATGACGGGACCATCGGGCAAAGCCTGCCCGTCCGCCGTGCGCCGCCGCACCTGCCGGAAATTGCTGCTTGAGTTGGGCGGAAAACGCATGGCCGGCCATGACGTTCCATCCCGTTCTTGGGAGGGAGCGTCAGGCCGGCCGGCGTTCGTCGAGCCGGCTTCAGCGGGTCGGCATGCACATGTAGCGCACGGGCTCGCCGGAAGCGGTGTAGACGATGCGGATGTTGCGCGTGCCACATTCGGTGCCGCCGTGGTCACCGCGCTCCGCGGCGGTGCGGCCGCGGGGCGGCTGCGGCACGGTCGATCCGCGGGCGGCGTCCGCCTGCATCACGGCGTAGATGCCGGTGTGGTCGCCGCCGCCGCTGCTGGCGCCGTCGCCACCCCCGCCGCCGCCATCGCCCCCGCCGCCGCGGGCCATCGCCGGCATCTCGAGCGCGAAGGGCGAGAGCGCGATGCCGCTCGCCGCGATCATGGTGGCGAACAGCATGGGCTTCGCCGTCTTGATGATGGTGGTCCTCATGGGCCCGTTCCTCTCGTGGGGAGGCGGCGTTCTCGCCGCCGTCGTGAGGAGACCTTGCGGGCTTTGCGTCCGGGCCGCTGTGCGTCGCGGCACTTTCCGCGGCTCGCACGCGGCCGCCGCCGGACATACGTGCGGTGCGCATGCGGCCCTTCATGGTGGACGCGATTAGGGACAGCGAATACAACGACGGACATCGAGTTCAGGATGATGGTTGATCCTATGATCGGCATCAAGGAAATGATCTTCAATACGAACTCGATCGTGCCCCTCAACCCGAATCATAGTGGAGCGGTGGGTTGCTCAAGCTTTCGCAGCCATAAGGGCCAGATCGGAGGCAAAATCGTCGCTCGGTATCCAGTATTGAAGGGCAGCGCTCCGAAATTCGAACTAGTTCGGTGACAGTAGTGGCGGGTCGGTCAAAGAAGGCTCCTACGTTGGGTTTAGTCGCGCCGGCAAGCCGAGCGTCTGATGAGATCCTCTGCCGAGGGCGGGAAATCCTGTTCGAGTTGAACATCGCCGTAAAGGAGTTCGGCTTGGCCGAGCCTGCCTTCGGTAACTTCTCCGCTAGTGACCGCATTCGTCGAGCCAGCTTGGAACAGGCTTTCCTCGACGAGGAAGTTGATGCGGTCCTTTGTGTGAGAGGGGGTTACGGATCAGGGCGGATTGTTGACGTCTTGGACTTTGATCATATCCTACTCCATTCGAAGCCATTTATTGGTTATAGCGATATTACTCTCTTGTTACATGCGCTACACCGGCGGGGTGGGACGAAACTGTTTCATGGCCCCATGTTGGTCGACCTCGTAAAGTACCGAGACCCGCGCACGATAGCCAGTCTGCTGAATGTTGTAAGCGGTGCTCAGACGGACATCCGGTTCACTCCCGAGCAATATGGCGTGACCGTGGCTGCGACAGGCTTTGCTAGTGGCCCCTTGATCGGCGGCAATCTTGCAGTGCTTGTCACCACCCTAGGTACCAGCGACTTCAATAGTCCCGAGGAGGCAATCGTGTTTCTAGAGGATACCGGAGAGTTCTTGTACCGCATTGACAGGAATTTAGATCATTTGAGGCGAGCTGGTTATTTCGACAGAATCTCAGGCCTATTTTTGGAGAGATGCTGGTTGAGGACCCACGTGTCCCGAACTCAATCGGCTTCGAATTGAATGAGGTCTTGAGCCGGTATTGTCCCGCTGGAATTCCGCTCCTGACCAACTTCCCTTGTGGGCACGGCAAAGCTCAGCTCGCCATTCCTTTTGGTTGTCATGGAGAACTTAGCGTCTCGAGCGATCTGATAGAGCTGCACTGCGGCCATCAGGCAGTTTAGGGCTCTGGCATTTTCGATGAAGTCTGATCGGTAAGGTCGGTGCTCGGAACACCTGTCGTTTGCCCCGCGTTGAGCTTTAGCTAGGCCTTAAGGTCCGCGTCGGAGCCCCTCATGGAATTCTACAGTTTCCGCTTCGGGGAAATGAAGGTCGCGCAGGCGGATGCGGCGAGCCCGAAGACCATGGCGGTCGAGATGAAGCTCGGGTTCCGGGCGCCCGAGCGGCACACGGTCGAGGCGGTCTCGGTCACGGTGCACGTGCCGCACGATCCGGACAAGACCGTCAGCGCCGCCGAGAAGGAGGCCTACGCGATCGCGCAGGAGCTTTTGCGCGCCGCCGCCGACCACTGCGCCACGCGCACGTGCGCGGAACTCTGCGAGGAGACCGAGAAGAACCGCGCCTTCGTGGTGAAGACCGGCTGAGGCCCCGCGCTACGCCTCCCCGTCCTCGGCGTCCCTATCCTCCTCTTCCGCGGCCTTCTTCGCAGCCCGGTTGGTGAACCGCGCGTTGCCGAGGCCGGTGCCGATAGTGAGGACGCCCCAGCGGGTCACGTCCTGCATGAACGGCACCTCGGAGAGGCCCTGGACCACGGCGTCGTTGTGCATCACCACCATGGTTTCGTGGCCGCCGATCTCGGGGATCGCCTCGCGCAGCACCGTCGGCAGGTTGAAGCGGCTGCTCTCCCAGTTGCCCGGCAGGTTCTGGCCGCCGCGGTCGATCGCGCCGTCCTCCTCGACGATGCCGGGGCAGCCGACGCCGACGAAGGGCGCGACCTTGAGGCCCTCCTTCCCGGCGCGGGCGAGGAGGCCCTGCACCATCTCGGCCAAGCGCTCGACGGCCTCCTCGCGGGAGGGCCGCGGGTCCTCGTCGCGGTGGCGCCACAGCTCCAGCTTCCACACCTCGGCTTTCGAAAGGTCGGCCGCCTTCTTCTGGTTCGTGAGCACGATCCCGGCCCGGAAGTTCGTGCCGCCGATGTCGATCGCGACGAGGCTGTCGTGCCCCGAGAAGATCCAGGCCGGCGCGAGGTGCAAGGCGCCGAGGAGCCCCGCCTCGTCGGGGTGGTTGCGGATCGGCACGAGGTCGATGTCGACGCCATCGGCCTTGAGGAGGACCGAGGCGCGCCCGATCGAAAGCTCGCCGATGCGGCTCTCGCGCAGGCCGCCGCCGACCACGATGCGCTCGGTGTCGCGCCAGCCTTTGAGGCGCAGGAAGCGGCGGGTGACGGTTGCGAGCTCCCGAGCGAAGTCCTCGATCGCGCCGTGGATGACGCCGGCGGCCTCGGGGTCGCCTTCCAGCAGCAGCTTGTCGAGCTTCTTCTTCGAGATGTCGCGGCTCGGGTCCTCGCCGAGAGGGTCCTCGCCGACCTGCCGCAGGCGCTCGCGCCAGTCGTCGAGGATCGCCCGGAAGGCGCGGTTGCTGGCGCGGTCGCCGATGAAGCCCTCCTTGTCGCGCAGCTCGACGTTGTAGCTGTCGAGGACGACCGACGGGAGCTGCACGGCGCCGTGCGGGATTCCGGTGGCGGCGGGAGCGGAAGCGGGCACGAAGGGGTCCAGGGCGGGAACGATTGGCTTACCGCAACGCTTGCCGGCGGGGCACTGTTCCCGCTCGCGAAAGAGCTACCCCGCCGCGGCCTCCGCCTTGACCATCGGCTTCGTGACCCAGAGCTGGAAGCCTTCGCCGTTGATCGCGGCCTCGATGTCGGCGCGGGCGAAGTTGTGCGGCGGGGCCTTGTCGGGGCGGATCACGCCGGTGGCGTCCCACGGGCCGTACTTCTGCGGCAGCCGGGCTCCGGTCGATTCGCCGGCAAAGGCGCGCAAGGTCGGTTTCGCGCGCGACTTGAACATGAAGATCCGCATGAGGCGCTCCTGGTCCATGATGCAGGCGGGAGCGCAGGTCTCTCAGCCGCCGGCGCCTGTGATCCGAAAAGCCGGCGGTGCGCCACTTTATCCCAGGCGCGGCGCAAAAGCATCTCCGGCAAAACGGCCGCACGGAGGGTTACCGCCAACGGTAGTTGAAGCTCACGCTGATGCGCTCCTCGTCGGCCGCGTTCGCCGGCACCTCGTGGCGGAGCCAGCTTTCCCACAGGAGCACGGTCCCGGGCCGGGGCGCGACGGTGACGAACTGCCGGTTCTTAGAGTCCGCCTTCGGCTTCTTCGGCGGCGCCGCCAACATGAAGCCGAGGCGCGGGTCCTCGAACTTGATGGCGCCGGCGCCCGGCGGCAGCGCCACGTAGCAGGTGCCGCTCACGACGGAATGCGGGTGGATGTGCGAGGAATGCGTGCCCCCCGGCGCAAGCACGTTGATCCAGATCGAGTCGAGCTTGAGCCGCTCGCGCTTGAGGTCGAGCTCGAGTTCCTTCGCGAAGGCGGCGACGTGCCGGTCGAGGACGCGGACGAGGTCGGCGAAGGCCGGCACGCGCCAGGGCAGGTCGTCGAGGGAGGCGTAGGAGGTGTAGCCCGGGTAGCCGTTCTTCTCCGACCAGCGCCGCCCGGCGGCGTCGTCCGCCGCGACCGAGCGGCAGGCGGCGTCGAGATCGCCGATAAGGCGGGCGTCGCCCTCGTCGAGTTCGGCCCGGTAGATCCTGGTCGGGAAGAACGTCTCGATCGTTGCCATCGCGGCGCTGTAGCGGCGTGGCGCGTCCGGAGTCAAAGGCGGGCGCGTTGAGGGCGCTATCCAAATGTGCTGGCTTGCTTCGGCGGGACGCCCGGGGCAGAAAGCCGGCGCTTTTCCGGAGACCTCGAGTCTTCGGTCGTCACGCTCTTGCAACTGCTATCCAGGAAGCCCGCTCGGTGCCGTCCTCTGGCCGCACGTCATGACCGCCGCGCCGCCGCTCTCGATCTTCATCATCGCGCAGGATGAGGCCGACCGCATCGGCGACACCATCCGGGCGGTGCGGGATCTCACCGACGACCTTGTCGTGGTGGATTCGGGCTCGACCGACGGCACGCAAGAGGTGGCCGAGGCGCTCGGCGCCCAGGTGATCCACAACCCCTGGCCGGGCTACGGGCCCCAGAAGCGCTTCGCCGAGGACCGGTGCCGGCACGTCTGGCTCCTCAACCTCGACGCCGACGAGGTCGTGCCGCCGGCGCTCAAGGCCGAGATCCGCGCGCTCTTCGCCGCCGGCGAGCCGCCGCTTCCCGCCTATCGCATCGGCATCGCCGAGATCTTCCCCGGCGAAGGGGCGCCGCACTCCTGGGCCTTCACGCTGAGGCCGGTGCGGCTCTACCGCAAGGACAAGGGCCGCTATTCAGCATCCCTCGTGCACGACCGGGTGGACCTCGAGCCCGGCGTCAAGCCCGGCCTCCTGAGGGGCGTGATCCACCACTTCTCGGTGCGCTCGCTCGGCGACCAGCTCGACAAGCTCAACCGCTATTCCGACCAGCAGGCCCGCGACCTCGAGGCGCGCGGGGTGGAAATCCCGACTTGGCGCCTCTATTTCGAGTTGCCGGCAAATTTTTTGAAGGCCTACGTCGGCCGGCGCCACTTCGTGCGCGGCGCCTACGGCTTCCTCACCGCGATGAACTACGCCATCTCGCGCCACCTGCGCCTCGCCAAGCACTACGAGCGCCGCCAGGCGCGCCGCTTCCGCGGGGATAACGGGGAGGGCATGCCCGGGACCTAGAGCCGCGCGGCCGGCCCCCGGTCAGGGCCCGGCGCTTGTCAAGGCGGGAGGCGTCGGGCATAGACTTGACCAGCCGGACGGAGACGTGGCCGAGAGGCTGAAGGCGGCGGTTTGCTAAACCGTTATACGGGCTTAAACCCGTATCGAGGGTTCGAATCCCTCCGTCTCCGCCAGATCCATACTTAAGCAACGCCTTGCTCAACGAACGCTTCTCGGGTCGAGATCGTCCGGCGCCGCGCCGAGATTTGGGCGGGTTCCGTCGAGCCGCGGCACAGTCCAAGGCCGCCTCGCGGCGTCTGCGGCCGCGAAGGCGGCGATCTCCCGGCTGTAGCTCGCCGTGAGGTCGAGGTCGTCCCAGCCGTTGAGGAGCTTCGTCCGCCAGACCGGGTCGATGGCGAAAGCGACAGCGCGGTCGCCGGCCCGGATGCTCTGCGCCTCGAGGTCGACGGCGACCTCGGCGAGGCCCTGCTCGAGAGCGGCGATCAACTCCTCGGCCTCGGCTTCCGGGACCCGGGCCGGCACGAGGCCGTTGTTGACCGCGTTTCCGGCGAAGATGTCGCCGAAGCTCGGGGCGATCACGCATCGAATGCCGTAGTCCACGAGCGCGTAGACGGCCGATTCCCGCGACGAGCCGGCGCCGAAGTTGCGCCGCGCCACGAGGATCCGGGCGCCCACCCATTGCGGGCGGTTGAGCGGGAACTCCGGCCGAGGCCGGCCCTCGGCGTCGAAGCGCAGGTCGTGGAACAGCACCGCGGCGTGGCCTTCCGCGCGCGGGCGCTTGAGGAAGCGCGCCGGGAGGATCTGGTCGGTGTCGACGTTCGCGAGCGCGAGCGGACAGGCGCGGGCCGAAAGCTGCCGGAACGGCTCCATCAGGACCTCCCGGCGATGAGCGGCCGCACGTCGGCGAGATGCCCCGTCACGGCGGCGGCGGCGGCCATGGCGGGCGACATCAGGTGGGTGCGCGCGCCCGGGCCCTGGCGGCCCTTGAAGTTGCGGTTCGTGGTCGAGGCGCAGCGTTCTCCGGGCGGGACCTGGTCGCCGTTGATGCCGACGCACATGGAGCAGCCGCTGTCGGCCCACTCGAGCCCGGCCTCCCGGAAGATGCGGTCGAGCCCCTCCTCCTCGGCCTGGCGCTTGACGAGGGAGGAGCCCGGCGAGACGAGGCCGGGCACGCGCGCCTTGCGCCCGGCGAGCACCGCCGCGGCGGCGCGCAGGTCCTCGATGCGGCTGTTGGTGCAGGAGCCGATGAAGACCCGGTCGACGGCGACGTCGGTCAGCTTCTGCCCCGGCCGCAGGCCCATGTAGGCGAGCGCGTCGCGGATCTGGACGGCCCGCCCGGGGTCGGGCGCCTGCTCGGGATCGGGCACGGCGCCGTCGATGGGCAGCGCGTCCTCGGGGCTGACCCCCCAGGTCACGACCGGGGCGACCGCGGCGCCGTCGAGCGCGACCTCCCGGTCGAAGGCGGCATCGGGGTCGCTCGCAAGCCCGAGCCAGTCCGCGGCCGCGCGCTCGAACGCCTCGCCCGCCGGGGCGAAGGGCCGTCCGCGGAGGTACGCGACCGTCGTCGCGTCCGGCGCCACCATGCCGCAGCGCGCCCCCGCCTCGATCGACAGGTTGCACAGGGTGAGCCGCCCCTCCATCGAGAGCGCGCGGATCGCGGGGCCCGAGAACTCAACCGCGTGCCCGGCCGCTCCGTCCGCGCCGATGCGGGCGATGACGGAGAGCGCGATGTCCTTCGCGCCGACCCCCGGGACCGTGGCGCCGTCGACGCGGATGCGCATGCGCTTCGGCTTCTTCTGCCACAGGGTCTGGGTCGTCAGCACGTGGGCCACCTCCGAGGCGCCGATGCCGAAAGCGAAGGCCCCGAAGGCGCCGTGTGTCGAGGTGTGGCTGTCGCCGCACACGATCAGGAGCCCGGGCAGGGTCAGCCCCTGCTCCGGCCCGACCACGTGGGCGATGCCCTGCCGCGGATCGTCGAGGCCGAACAGCATGATCCCGTGCGCGGCCGCGTTCGCCGAAAGCTCCTCGACCATGTGCCGGATGCCGTCGTCGGCGATCCCGGCGGCGCGCGCCCGGGTCGGCACGTAGTGGTCGGCGACCCCGAAGGTGAGGTCCGGGCGCGCGACGCCGGCCCCGCGCGCTTTCAGCTGGTCGAAGGCGTGGAAGGAGCCCTCGTGGACGAAGTGCCGGTCGACCCACAGGAGCGTCGCCCCGTCCTCGCGGGTCACGATCGCGTGGGCGTCCCAGAGCTTGTCGAACAGCGTCCGCGCCACCGGGGTCCTCCTGGCGAGCGCAATATTGCGCCCGCCCTCACTTAACCCCAAACTCCGCCGGTTTCAGCACCGCGGAGCCGAAGGGAGCCTCACGATGTCGCCGCTTGACCGCCGTCCGAGCCGCCGCGCCGTCCTGAAGACCGGGGCGGCGGCCGCCGGTCTCGTCGCGGCCCCCGCCTACGTCAGGGCGCAAGCCCCCGCCGTGAAGGTCGGCATCCTGCAGCCGGTGACGGGGGCGCTCGCCCAGGACGGCGAGCTCGGGCGGACCGGGGCAGAGCTCGCGATCGCCGAGATCAACGCCGCCGGCGGCCTCAAGGCGCTCGGGGGCGCCAGGATCGAGATGGTGTTCGGCGACGCGCGCTCGAACCCCGAGGCCGGCACGCAGGAGGTCGAGCGGATGCAGTCCGAGGGGGTCGCCGCGATCGTCGGCGGCTTCGCGAGCCCGATCTGCCTCGCCGCGACGCAAGCGGCGGCCCGCTACGACCTGCCCTACATCGTCGACGTCGGCGTCTCCGACCAGATCACGGGACGCGGCCTCAAGAACACCTTCCGCTTCGCCCCCGGCTTCGGCATCGTGACGGCGACCGCGGTCGAGAACCTCGTGAAGCTCAACGACGGCGCCGGGAAGCCCGCCCGGACCGTGGTGCTCGTGCACGAGGACCAGCTCTTCGGCTCGGGCCTCGCGAAGCTGATGCAGGCCGAGCTGCCGAAGCGCGGCTTCGAGATCCTCGACACCATCGCGCACCCGACGCCGGCGCGGGACATGTCGAACATCGCGCTCCGCATCCGCTCGCTGAACCCGGACCTCGTGATCCCGTCGAGCTACTATAACGAGTTCGTGCTGCTCGCCCGCACCATGCAGCAGCAGCGCATCCGGCCGAAGGGGGTCTACGCGGTGCTGAACGGCGCCGCCTCGAACTACCGCTTCGTGAAGGAGTTCCCCGAGGCGGCCGCGAACGTCATGGACTGCAACCACTGGCACGACCCGCGCAATCCGAAGGCCGCCGAGGTGAAGAAGAAGGTCGAGGAGGCGGGCAAGCTGTGGGCCTACAACGTGCCGCTCAACTATTCCTGCGTGATGCTCCTCGCCGACGCCATCGAGCGCGCGGGCTCCGCCGACCGCGCCAAGATCACCGAGGCGCTGGCCTCGACGACCGGCGCCTTCAAGGGCCACATCATGCCCTACGGCGAGACCCGGTTCGTGAACGGCCAGAACCAGGGCGCCGGCCCCGTCAACACGCAGGTGCAGGGGGCCGACATCAAGGTGATCTTCCCGGACGTCTTCGCCGATGCGAAGCCGGTGTTCCCGGTGCGGGGGTGAGAGGGCAGTCGGCAATTGGCAGTGGGAGTTGCGGGGAGAAGTCGAGTCGCGCTGAAAGCGCGACCGGGTGAGGGGCTGCCGACGATCGAGCACAAGCGTCGACGGCCCCTCACCCTCGCCCTTCGGGATCGCCTCGTGCCCTCGGCACGAGGCCCTCTCCCCGCAAGGGGGGAGAGGAGAAGCCCTCAATCCATCACGGCCGCCTTGAGGATGCAGACCATGGTGGCGCGGCCGGGCTTGTCGCCGGTGCAGCGCACCGTGTGCGGGCGGTCGCAGCGGTAGCGCAGGGTCTCGCCAGCCCGTGCCCGCTGCGTCGCGCCGGCGACCTCGACCTCGAACTCGCCGTCGAGCACCGAGAGGCATTCGACCGAGCCGCGCTGGTGGGCGTCGGACTCGAGCACGCCGCCCATCTCGGAGCGCACGTCGTACCACTGCAGCCACTCGACGGTCTTGATCCAGCCGATGATGGCGAGCCGCATCTTGCCGTCGTCGGAGACGAGGATCGGCGTGTCGCCCCGCGAGGACTTCTCGATGAAGGGCTCGTCGTCGGCGGCCGCCAGCACCCGCTCGATCGACACGTCAAGGGCCTGGGAGAGCCGCCAGATGGTGGCGAGCGTCGGGTTCGTCTCGTTGCGCTCGATTTGGCTGATGATCGACTTCGCGACGCCGGACTGCTCAGCGAGCTCGGAGAGCGAGAGGTTGTAGGCCTTGCGCAGGCGCTGGATGGTCTTGCCGAGCTGCCCCGAGAGCACCTGCGCCCCCGCCTCCAGCTCCCGCTGCCGCTCCCTGCCTTCGACGCCCATTGATCGCTCGCTCGCACCGTTCCGAAAACCGAACGGGCGCTTCCGTTATATCAAACGAAATCTGGGGGTTGAACCCCTCTTCAGGCTGGCGTTCAGCTCCGCGCAAGCGCGCGCGCCATGTCGGCGGAGAGGGCCGACCAGCTCCGCATGTCGGTAAGCGCCGCTGCGTAAGAGTCGACGACGCGGCGGGCGAGGGGGGAGGTGTCGGCGATCTCGGCCACCATCTCGGCCGAGGCCTTGCGGGCGGCATCGAGGATCGCGCGGGGGAAGGCTTCGAGCGTGACCTGATACCGGCCGAGGATCTCCGTCAGGGCCGCGGCGTTGCGCTCGTGCGCGTCGGCGAGGCCCAGCGTGTGCTCGGCCCGGGCGGCCTCGCGGACGATGGCGCGCAGGTCCTCGGGGAGGCGGTCCCAGGCGGCGAGCGAGACCATGAGCTCGCTCGCGCCGTTCGGCTTGTTGAAGCCCGGGGCGTAGTAGAAGGGCGCGTGCTTCTGCAGGCCGGTCTCGAGGTCAGGGGCGGGCGCCAGGAACTCGGCGGCGTCGATCGCGCCGCGCTCGAGCGCCGGCAAAAGGTCGCCGGCCGAGACCGTCAGCGGCACCGCGCCGAGACGCCGGAAGACCTCGGCGCCGAGGCCCTGAACGCGGATGCGCATTCCCCTGAGGTCGTCGGGGCCTTCGAGCCTCTTGCGGAACCAGCCGCCCATGGACGGGCCGGTGTTGCCGGCGAGGAACGCGCGCACGCCGAGCGGGCGGTAGAGCTCGTCCCACAAGGCTTGGCCGTCGCGCAGCTCGATCCAGGCCTCGTGCTCGACGGGACCGAGCCCGAACGGCACCGAGGTGAAGAAGCCCGCCGCCGGGATCTTGCCCTGCCAATAGAGGGCCGCCGTGTGGCCCATCTCGACGGTGCCGTTCGAGACGGCGTCGAGGACCGCGAGCGCCGGCACGATCTCGCCCGCCGCAAAGACGTCGACGGTGAGCCGCCCGCCCGCCATGGCGTTGATGCGGTCGGCGATTCTCCTGGCCGACACACCGGGGCCGGCGCGGCCCTTCGGCCACGACGTCACCATGCGCCAGCGCAAGCGGTCCTGCGCCCGCGCCACGGTGGGCGCCGCGACCGCGCTGGCGCCGAGAGCGAGCGCCGCCCGGCGCGAGAGCGCCTTATGCGGTCCAGAGGCCATGGAAGTGATGCACGGGGCCGTGCCCGTGCCCGATCCGGAGCGTGTCCGACGCCGCGATGGCGGCGGCGATGTACTCCTTCGCCGCGCGGACCGCCTCGCGGAGCGTGGCGCCTTGCGCGAGCCCGGCTGCGATGGCCGAGGAGAGGGTGCAGCCGGTGCCGTGGGTGTTGCGGGTGTCGATGCGGGGCGAGGAGAAACGGGCGAAACCCTCGTGGTCGAGGAGCACGTCGACGCTCTCGGCTCCGTCCGCGTGGCCGCCCTTGATCAGGACCGCGCAGGGGCCGAGCGCCAGGATTCTGTCGGCCTGACCCATGACGGCGGCGTCCGTCTGCGCCACGTCCTCGCCGAGGAGCGCCGCCGCCTCCGGCAGGTTCGGGGTGACGAGGAGGGCGCGGGGCAGGAGCGCCCGGCGAAGCGTCTCGACCGCTTCCGGCACGAGGAGCGGGTCGCCGCTCGCCGCGATCATCACTGGATCGAGCACGACGTTGCGCGCTTGGTGCCGGTCGAGCCCCGCTACTACGGCCTCGATGACGGCCGGGCGCGACAGCATGCCGATCTTCACGGCCTTCACGTCGAGGTCGGAGAACACGCTGTCGATCTGCTCTGCGACGAACGCCGGCGGCACGTCGTGGATGCCCTGGACGCCGCGCGTGTTCTGGGCCGTGAGCGCCGTGATCACGCTCGCGCCGTAGACCCCGAGGGCCGAGAAGGTCTTGAGGTCGGCCTGAATGCCGGCGCCGCCGCTCGGGTCGGAGCCCGCGATGGTGACGGCGATGGCGGTCATGCGGCGCCCCGCGCCGCGAGGGCTCCGTCGATGACGGTGCGCAGGCGCCGCGCCGCGGCCGTCACGTCGTCGGCGGAGAAGATCGCGGAGATGACGGCGACCCCGTCGGCCCCGACGCCGATCACGGAGGCGGCGTTCGCGTGGTCGATGCCGGCGATGGCGCCGACCGGGATCTTGCCGCCCGCAAGCCGGGCCCGGAAGGCGATGCGGGAGAGGCCGTCGAGACCGATCGGGGGCTCCGGATTCGCCTTGCTGCCCGTGGCGAAGACGCCGCCGATGCAGGCGTAGTCGACAGGGAGGCGGTAGAGCTCGTCGGCTTGCGCCGGCGTCTTGATGGTCACGCCGATGATGGCGCCCGGGCCCATGATCCGCCGGGCGTCGGCGGCGTGCATGTCCTCCTGGCCGAGGTGGACGCCGTCGGCGCCGGCCGCGAGCGCCACGTCGACCCGGTCGTTGACGAGGAGCGGCACGCGGGTGCCGTTAAGCGCCGCCTTCAGGGCGCGCGTGCGCGCCACCATGCTGCGCACGTCGGTGTCCTTGTCACGGTACTGGATCAGCGTGCAGCCGCCCGCGGCCGCCGCGCGCACGAGCTCGGCGAGGTCGCGCCCGCCCGCGCGGGCCGGGTCGGCAATGCCGTAGAGGCGCAGGTCGACGGGGTTCATGCGAGGCGCGCCCGCGCCGCGAGCGTGGCGGCGTCGAGGGCATAGAGCGCGTCGAGAAACGCTGCCGCGAAGCTGCCCGGCCCGGCCGCCGCCTCGCCCGCAACCTCGGCTGCGATGCCGACGGCGAGGAGGCCGCACACAGCGGCGGTGAAGCCGCCCCGCTCCAATGCGGCGAAGGCCGCGACCAGGGCGGTCGTCGCGCAGCCCATGGCGGTGACCTTGGCCATCAGCGGATGGCCGTTCTCGATCTTGAGGAAACGCTCGCCGTCGGTCACCCAGTCGACCGGCCCGGTCAGTGCGACCGTGGACCGGATTCTTTCAGCGTAAGCCGCGACGCTCTCCTCCGACGCCTCCTCGCCGGCAAGCGCCGCGAACTCGGCCGCATTGAGGCGCACGACGCACGGCGTGCCGGCAAGGCAGAGGCGCGCAAGCTCGAGGCGGGGCGGGGAGGCGTCGACGAAGACGGGGTCGAGCACCCAGGGCTTTCCCTGCGCCTTCGCGGCCGCGATGCCCCACGGGATCGCGGCCCGGCGGTCGCCGTCGAGGGTCCCGAGGTTGACGAGGAGCGCGTCGGCTCGGCCCGCGAAGGCGGTGATTTCTTCGGGCGCGATGGTCAGCGACGGCGTGCCGCCGGCGGCGAGCAGAAGGTTCGCCGTGAGCGCCTGCGCGGCGGCGTTGGTGATCGCATGGACGCGGGTCCGCTCGGCGCGCAGGCGGTCGAGCAGCGCGGCCGTTTTCTCGGGCCAGTCGACCGCGGTGTCTGGGGTGGATGCAGCCAAAGCCGCCTGGGCCGTCATCTCGCTTTCCTCCGCCGGCATGACCCGGTTCAGGTTCGATGGGTTGGCGATAAGCCTCTCAGCCCGTGCGGGCACCCCAAGGAGATGGAGGGCAGGTATACGCGGAGAGGCGGCTTTGCAAGCCGCGCGTCAGGCCGGGCGCTGGGAGCCGGTCTCGACGGCCTTCTCGCGGGCGAGGCCGAGGCGGTGCTCGCGCCAGAGCACGAAGAGGCCGGCGGCGGCGACGATCATGGCGCCGGCGACCACCGCCTGCTGCGGCGCCTGGCCGAAGGCGAACCAGCCGATCAGGAAGGCCCAGACCATGGTGGTGTACTCGAACGGCGCGACGAGGGAGGCGTCGGCGTAGCGGTAGCTCTGGGTCAGCAGGATCTGGCCGATGCCGCCGAGGATACCGATGACGACGAGGAGGGCGAAGTCCGGCCCGTCCGGCATGCGCCAGCCGAGCGCGACGGTGGCGAGGCCGAGGGCCGTCGTCATGAGCGAGAAGTAGAGCACGATGGCGCCGGTGCGCTCGGTCGCCAAGAGCCGCCGCACCTGGATCGTGGCGCCGGCCGAGCACACGGCGCCCAGCAGCGCGAACATCGCCCCGACCGCCGGCCCGCCGGCGAGCCCTCCCGCCAGCGTGCCGCCCGAGAGGTGCGGCATGAGCATGATCAGGACGCCGAGGAAGCCCACGGTCACGGCGGTCCAGCGGTAGGCCCGCACGGTCTCGCCGAGGACGAGCCAGGCCAGCACCACGACCATGAGCGGCGAGGCGTAGCCGATCGCGACGGCGTCGGAGAGCGGCAGGTAGGCGAGCGCCACGAAGCCCGAGAACATGCCGCAGCTCGAGATGATGCCGCGCAGGAGGTGGCCGGAGAGGTTCGAGGTCCTGACTGAATTGATCAGGTCGCCGCGCCAAGCGAGCCAGGCCAGCAGCGGCACGATGGCGAAGGCCGAGCGGAAGAACACGATCTCGCCCGTCGGATAGCCCTCGCTCACGCGCTTGATCCCGGCCGACATCAGCGTGAAGGCAAGGGCGGACAGCACTTTGAGGGCGATGCCGAGGAGCGGCTTCACGGGGAACGACTCGGGGGGAGGGGCTCGCCCTTAGACCACGCGCCCGCCTCCTCCGATAGGGCCGGCGGCTGGCGCCCGCCCTGCGCCCGGCGCATGAACCACTCAGAAAATGCACGGGTGGAAAGCGCCGCGGAAGCAAGACGGGGTTCGTTCGAAGGCCATCCCGTGCTATTCATTCAAGGATGACGGTGACCCCCTTCATGCGCTTCGTGGTGACGGCCGTGAAATGGGTCCGGGCGGCGGGCCTGCCGCGCGATCCGAACCAGCCGGCGAAGCCGAAGGCGTCTCCGCAGGACTGGGAAACGCTTGGCCGCGACCTCGGCCGGGCCGTCCGCAAGTTCCGCGACGGCGGCCGACCCAAAACGTAAGGCTTACGTCAGCCACAGGACCCCGGCGACGATGACGGCGCCGATCGCGACGACGAGGCCGACGAAGCCGACATGGACGCCGCGGTCGTCCTTGCCGTGGGCGGCGCTCGCCGCCGCGGGCGAGCCGGCGCCCCAGCGCTGCCCGGTCTCCTGCCGGCGGGCGAGCGCGACCTCGCCCGGGGTCGGAGGCGTGCCGGCCGCCTCCTCGTCGGTGCCCAGCGGCGCAAGCGCCGGATCGAACACCTCGTTCTTGTCGCCGGTGCGGCCGGCGTCGATGTCGCCCTTGAGCATGGCGGCGTTCGGGCGCGGCGCCTCCGGTGGGGCCGGCGGGTCGAGGGGCCGGGCCGAGCCGTGGGGCGGCATGTCGGAGTTGAAACCCATGGCTCTTCTCCTGGCGAGCTCTGCCGGATGAATGAGCGAGCGCCCGCGTTGTTCCGGGAAGAGGCCTGCTCAGGCCGCGCTCCCCGGCGCGTCCCCGGCGAGGAAGCGCCGGACGAGGAGGCGCGCCATCTCGCGCGGGTCGTCTTCGTCGACGATGGCGAGCTTGCCCGAGGTCGAGAGGGAGGCGAGGCCGTGCAGCGCCGCCCATAAGGTGGCGACGGAGCGCCGCCGCTCCGCCTCGTCCGGAATGAGCGGGCGCAGCACCGCGTCGACGAGGCGCGTCGTCTCGCCGAGGGCCTTGTCGTACCAGTCCGGGAAGTCGCTCCCCTTGGGCAGCACGTGCTCGAGGAGGAGGGCCCACAGGCGCGGCTGGCCGGTGACGAAATCGAGGTAGGCGTCCGCGACGGCGAGCGCGTTGTCGAGGGGCGCGCGCGCCGGATCGACCGTGCCGGCGAGATGGTCGCGCAGGCGCGTCAGCGTGCGCGCGTTCACCCGCAATACTACTTGGTCGAGGTCGCCGACGGCGTTGTAGATCGAGCCCGGCGCATAGCCGATCGCGGCCGCGATGCGGCGCATGGCGATGCCGCGCAGACCCTCCTCCCGCGCGAGCGCCTCGGCGGCGTCGATCACGAGCCCCGCCAGCTCGTCGCGCGAATGGTCGGCCCGTCTCGCCATCGCCCCTCCTGTTCCGTCCGTCTAGATGATTCTGAGCATCATTCAAAATTCCTCTTGAACAGCGTTCAAAACCATGTCATATGATGAACACCGTTCAGAATACGGGCAGATTGGAGTGCAGGACCATGATGCGCACCCTCGACACGCTGGTAAGGACGGGTCAACTCTCACTCGTTACGGATTCCTCTTCCGTGGCGAATTCCCGTTCCGCTACGGTTCCCCCTCCCGCCCCAGCCGGAAGACTGCCCGTGTCCGATCACCTCATGACCTCGCGGCGGTTCGCGCCGCTGTTCTGGTGCCAGTTCTTCTCGGCCTTCAACGACAACTTCCTGAAGAACGCCCTCGTCTTCCTGATCCTGTTCAAGGTCGCGGGCTCGCACGCCGAGGCGCTGGTGACGCTCGCCGGCGCCGTGTTCATCGCGCCGTTCTTCCTGCTCTCGGGCCTTGGCGGCGAGATGGCCGACCGCTACGACATGGCCGTGGTGGCAAGGCGCCTGAAGCTCGCCGAGATCGGCGCGGCCGGGCTCTCGGTCCTGGGCTTCTGGCTCCACTCCCTGCCGGTGCTGTTCATGGCGCTCTTCGCCTTCGGCGTCATCGCGGCGCTGTTCGGGCCGATCAAGTACGGCATCCTGCCGGTGCACCTGCGCCGCGAGGAGCTGCCGGCCGGCAATGCCCTCGTCGAGGGCGCGACGTTCATCGCGATCCTGATCGGCACCATCGCGGGCGGCTACGCGGCCCGGGACGGCGGCGACCCGGCCTCCTTCGGGGGACTCGTGATCGGTTTCGCGGTCCTGTGCTTCGCGGCGAGCACGCTCATCCCGCGCACCGGCGAGGCGGCGCCGACGCTGCGCATCGATCCCAATATCCTGCGCTCGACGGGCGGGCTCCTCAAGGACCTGTGGGCCGACGCGCGCCTGTGGCGCGGCGGCGTGATCGTGTCGTGGTTCTGGCTCGTCGGCGCCGTGACCCTCTCGATCCTGCCGCCGCTGGTGAAGAACCGCCTCGGCGGCACCGAGGAGGTCGTGACCGTGCTGCTTGCCGTCTTCTCGGTCGGCATCGCGGCGGGCTCCGGCCTCGCCTCGTGGCTTGCGAGCGGGCGCATCGTGCTCCTCCCGACCGCCATTGCGGCCCTCCTGATGGGCCTCTTCGGCCTCGACCTCGCCTGGACGGTCTACAACGCCGCGGCTCCCGCGGCCCCGCTCGGGGCACGGGCCTTCTTCGCCCACCGCGAGTCCTTGCGGATCGCGCTCGACTTCGCCGGCCTCGCCGTCGCGGGCGGCCTCTTCGTCGTGCCGCCCTTCGCGGCCGTGCAGGCCTGGGCCCACGAGGACCGGCGCGCCCGCGTCATCGCCGGCGTCAACGTGCTCACCGCCGCCTTCATGGTGGCGGGCGGCCTCTTCGTCGCGGCCCTGCAGGCGGCGGGCGTGCCGCTCTCGGCGCTGCTCGCGGCGCTCGGGGTCGCGAACGTCGCGGCCGCCGCCGTCATCTTCCGGACGCTTCCGACAAGCCCCTTCCGCGACTTCCTCTCGATCCTCTTCCGGGCCTTCTACCGGCTCGAGGTGAAGGGCCTCGAGAACGTCGCCAAGGCCGGCCCGAACGCCATCGTGGCGCTGAACCACGTGAGCTTCCTCGACGCGCCGCTCGCCCTCTCGCTCCTGGAGCAGGAGCCGGTCTTCGCCATCGACCACGGCATCGCGCAGCGCTGGTGGGTGCGCCCATTCCTCAAGATCACCCGCGCTATGCCCCTCGACCCGTCGAAGCCGATGGCGACGCGCACCCTCATCAACGCGGTGAAGAACGGCGAGACGCTCATCATCTTCCCCGAGGGGCGCCTCACCGTCACGGGCAGCCTGATGAAGGTCTACGACGGCGCCGGCCTCATCGCCGACAAGGCTGACGCCATGGTGCTGCCGGTGAAGATCGACGGCCTCGAGCGCACGTGGTTCTCCCGCCTCTCCCGCGAGCAGGTGCGCCGGAAATGGTGGCCGAAGGTCACGGTGACGGTCTTGGAGCCGGTGCGACTTAACGTCGATCCGGCGCTCAAGGGCAAGAACCGCCGCCAGGCCGCCGGCGCCGCCCTCTACCAGATCATGTCCGATCTCGTGTTCCGCACCACCTCGAAGGACCGCACCGTGTTCGAGGCGGTGGTCGAGGCCGCGTCCCTGCACGGGCTGAAGCGCGTCGCCGTCGAGGACCCGATCACCGGGACCTTGACCTACAAGCGCCTCCTCGTCGGCGCGCGGGTGCTCGGGCGCAAGCTCATGCCGATGGCCGAGGAGGGGAGGGCGCTCGGCGTCATGCTGCCGAACGCCAACGGCGCCGCCGCCACGATCCTCGCCGCCATGTCGGCGGGCCGCGTGCCGGCGATGATCAACTTCACGGCCGGCGCCGCCAACATCCTCGCGGCCTGCAAGGCGGCCGGGATCTCGACCGTCGTGACATCGCGCGGCTTCGTCGAGAAGGGCAAGCTCGGGCCGCTCGTCAGCGCGATCGAGGGCAGCGTGCGCGTCGTCTACCTGGAGGACGTGCGCGCCGAGATCGGCCTTGCCGACAAGCTGCGCGGGCTTGCCGCGTACAAAAAGCCGCTCGTCGAGCGCAGCCCCGACGACTGGGCCGCGATCCTCTTCACCTCGGGCTCCGAGGGCGTGCCGAAGGGCGTCGTCCTCTCCCACCGCAACATGCTGGCGAACGCGGCTCAGGCGGCGGCCCGCATCGACTTCGGCCGCACCGACAAGGTCTTCAACGTCCTGCCGGTGTTCCACTCCTTCGGCCTGACGGTCGGCCTCGTGCTGCCGCTGGTTTCGGGGGTACGGGTCTACCTCTACCCGTCGCCGCTGCACTACCGGCTCATCCCGGAGCTGGTCTACGGCTCGAACGCCACGATTCTCTTTGGGACCGACACCTTTCTGTCCGGCTACGCCCGCTCGGCGCACCCCTACGACTTCCGCTCGCTCCGCTACGTGCTGGCCGGCGCGGAGCCGGTCAAGGAAGCGACCCGGCGCACCTACATGGAGAAGTTCGGGCTGCGCATCCTCGAGGGCTACGGCGTCACCGAGACGGCGCCGGTGCTCGCCATCAACACGCCGATGTTCAACCGCTTCGGCACCGTCGGGCGCATCATGCCCGGCATGGAGGCCCGGCTCGACCCGGTGCCCGGGGTCGAGGAGGGCGGACGACTCTCCGTGCGCGGCCCGAACGTGATGCTGGGGTATCTCCGCGTCGAGAACCCTGGCGTGCTGGAGCCGCCGGCCGAGGGCTGGCACGACACCGGCGACATCGTGACGATCGATCCCCAGGGCTTCATCGCCATCAAGGGTCGGGCGAAGCGCTTCGCCAAGATCGGCGGCGAGATGATTTCCTTGGCGGCCGTCGAGGCGCTGGCGGCCGAGCTGTGGCCTGACGTTCTCTCGGCCGTCGCGAACGTGCCCGACGCTCGAAAAGGGGAGCGCCTCGTGCTCGTGACCGAGCGGCGCGACGCGAGCCGGGCCGCCTTCCAGGCCTTCGCCAAGGGCAAGGGCGCCTCCGAGCTGATGATCCCGGCCGAGGTGGTCGTTGTCGACAAGGTGCCGGTGCTGGGCTCCGGCAAGCTCGACTTCGCCGCCGTGACGCGGCTCGTGCGCGAGCGCGCGGCGGCGGCCGAGCCGCTCGCCGCCGCCGAGTGAGGGCGGCACATGCGATGGCTGATGAGCGCCGCTGTTTGGCTGGGCCTCGCATTGTGGTGGGCCGCTCCATCCCTCCCGCCGCTCGTCGGCGATCTCCCGCATGCAGTCTCGGAGGCCGATGCCGAATTTAGAGCTCGCGTTCTTTCCAAGTTCCCGCCTGGCTCATCGGAGCCCGATGCTATTCGGGAACTGAAAGCCCAAGGCTTTACGGTCGCTCCCGGCGTCGCCGTCCTGGATCGGCCGGGACTGCCGTGCCGCCGTACGTGGACGGTCGGGTGGCGTGCATCCGAGGGAAAGCTCCAAGCGGTCGAGGCCCTTTCGAAAGACGCCTGCCAATAAAC
>DASVVU010000127.1:0-7558 GCA_036386395.1 Beijerinckiaceae bacterium
ACCCCCATCCGAGGGTCCAAGAGCGCCTCCGCCAAGCTCATCTGACGATCCGCCATCCCGCCCTCCGATTCACCCGCTAACAGCAGTGAATCAGACATCACCCCTCAAGGCGAGTTTCGCAGAAGTCTCCTCCGGGAGAGGTTTTTACGCCAGCCTCTTCCCCAACCTTCCCGCCAAATCCTGGATGAACTGCCACGCGGTGCGGCCCGAGCGCGATCCGCGGGTCGTTGCCCATTCGAGGGCCTCGGCCCTGACCGCGTCGCGGTCGCCCTCCAGGCCGAAGTGGTCGGCGTAGCCGAAGACCATGGCGAGGTATTCGTCCTGGCTGCAGCGGTGGAAGCCGAGCCAGAGGCCGAAGCGGTCGGACAGCGACACCTTCTCCTCGACGGCCTCGCCGGGGTTGATGGCGGTCGAGCGCTCGTTCTCCATCATGTCGCGGGGGAGGAGGTGGCGCCGGTTAGAGGTCGCGTAGAAGATCACGTTGTCGGGCCGCCCCTCGATGCCGCCCTCGAGCACCGCCTTCAGCGACTTGTAGGACGTGTCGTCGGCGTCGAAGGAGAGGTCGTCGCAGAACACGAGGAAGCGGTGCCGGTCGGGGCGCAAGAGCGCCATCAGGTCCGGCAGGGTCTCGATGTCCTCGCGGTGGATCTCGACGAGCTTCAAGGGCAGCGCCCCGGGCCTGCCGGCGAGCGCCTTGTTGATCTCGGCGTGCACCGCCTTGACAAGGGACGACTTGCCCATCCCCCGCGCCCCCCACAGGAGCGCATTGTTGGCGGGGAGCCCGTTCGCGAACCGCGCCGTGTTCTCGGCAAGCTGGTCGCGCACCCGGTCGATGCCGCGCAACAGCGCCATCTCGACCCGGCTGACCTGCCGCACCGGCGCGAGCCGCCCCGGCGGCTGCCACACGAAGGCGTCCGCGGCCTCGAAGTCCGGCGCCTGCGGGGCCGGCGGCGCCGCGCGCTCGAGCGCGTCGGCGATCCGGGTCAGCACCGCCAGCATCTCGGAGTTCGCACCGGACGCGGCGGACGAGGACGCCACGGAAGCGGCGCCAAGGCGGAGATGGTCGGCCCGGGACATTTTCTTTGAGCGCGGCTTTTGAGCTGGCTTGAGGACGGCTGAGCGCTCTTAGCCCGGCAAGCCGGCGCGGTCCATTGCGGCGAGCGCCAGCACGTGTCTTGCCGCGGCTTCGTTTCTCCGCCACCGGCGCTATGCTGCATCGCCCGGCCGCCTTCGCGGCCGCAATGGGACGGTTCATGGACGATGCGCAGGCAACGCGCCTTGCGAGGGCGATGACGGAGGCGGGGCTCGCGGGCCTCTCCGAGCCCGAGCTCCTGCGCCTGTTCTGCGCCGGGCTCAATGCGGAGGGCGTGCCGGTCGCGCGGGCCATGGTGCTGATCGACACGCTGCATCCGGTCCACGAGGGGCACGTGTTCCGCTGGGGGCGCGAGGCCGAGCTGAGGCCCGTCACGGAATACGGCCGGGTCTCGGACGGCGGCGAGGCGGCCGAGAAGTGGAGCCGCAGCCCGTTCAGCCACCTCCTCGAC
Source organism: Beijerinckiaceae bacterium (assembly GCA_036386395.1). Taxonomy (GTDB): domain Bacteria; phylum Pseudomonadota; class Alphaproteobacteria; order Rhizobiales; family Beijerinckiaceae; genus JAJKJG01. Next base: position 1,545 of record DASVVU010000127.1, read on the forward strand.
AGCGGTGGATCGATGCTGCGGCGCAGGATCGGGCCGGAGCACCCGGCGGACTTCGAGATTCTCGACGATCTGCGTGCCGAAGGAATGACGGACTACGTCGCGCTCCTCCACCGCTTCCCGGAGGGCGCCGTCATCGGCGAGATGGACGGGGTGTACTCGTCCTGGACGACGGACGCCCCCGGCGGTTTCACGCAGGAGCAGGTCGAGGCGCTTTCCGCCCTCGTCCCCTCGCTCGCGCTCGCCGTGAAGAGCGCGGCGCTCGCGCGCATCGCCCGCACCCTCGTCGAGACCTACCTCGGCCGCGATGCTGGAAGGCTGGTGCTCGGCGGGCGCATCGCCCGCGGCGTCGCCGAGCGGATCGGCGCCGTGCTGTGGTACAGCGACCTGCGCGGCTTCACCCGCATCACCGAGACGGCCGCGGGCGAGGTCATCCCGTTCCTCAACGACTACGCCGACGCGGTCATCTCCTCCGTCCACGAGGCGGGCGGCGACGTGCTGAAGCTCATCGGCGACGGTACGCTCGCGATCTTCAAGGACGACGACCCGGGCGCCGCGTGCCGTTGCGCATTGCGCGCCGAGAGCCTGATGCGGACCCGCATCGGCGCCCTCAACCGCGAGCGCGCCGGGCGCGCCCTGCCGGTGACCGAGACCTACCTCGGCCTGCACATCGGCGAGGTGTTCTACGGCAACGTCGGCAGCCGCGACCGGCTCGACTTCACGGTCGTTGGGCCCGCCGTCAACGAGGCGAGCCGGATCGTCGGCCTGTGCCGCTCGGTCGACCGCACCGTCCTCGTCTCCTCGACCTTCGCGGCGGCCGCTCGCGACGCCGACCGCGCCCGCCTCGTCTCGATCGGCCGCTACGCGCTCAAGGGCGTCGCGCGCGCCCAGGAGCTGTTCACGCTCGACCTCGATTAGCCGGACCGGCCGTCGAGAAGGCCATGGGCGCGGTGCCACTCCTCGAGGGAGTCGTCGGGATATTCGTCATGGCGCTGCTCGCCCGGCTTCGCGTCGACGCGAACCCAGTTCGCTTTCGAGTCGAGCATCATGTGCACGGCCTCGGGCGGCTCCGGGAGCGGCGTGTCGACGGCGCTCGCGAAGGGGTGGACGAGGTCGGGCCAGCGCGGGTCGAAGACCCACAGGGCCGAGCCGCAGCGGGCGCAGAAGCGGCGCTCCGCCCGACTCTCCTCGCCGTCGATCGTGGCGTGGAACACCGTGACGGCGTCCGCGCCCTCGACCCGTAGGGTCGCGGCCTTCGCCCCGAGGTTGATCGCGTAGCCGCCCCCGCCGGCGGTCTTGCGGTAGACCGAGCAGTAGCAGCGCAGGTACGGCACGGGCGCATAGGCCTCGGCCGAGAAGCGCACCGCGCCGCAATGGCAGGAGCCGTCGAGGCGCATGCGCTTACCGCTCGCTCTCCCGGCTCACTTGCCCATGTGCCGATCGAAGAACCTCGCGATCTCTTCGAAAGTCTCGCGGGTCTCGGGGGCCGTGTCGTCACGCAGGTAATGGGCGTGCGACTGGCCCTCGAAGACCTGCAGCGCCGCCTCGATGCCGGCCTGGCGCAGCTTGCGGTGCACCCGCACGGTGTTCGAGAGCAGGAGGTCGCGGGTGCCGCTCGTCAGGATGGTCGGCGGGAAGCCGGCCATGTCGCCGTAGACCGGCGAGAGCAGCGGATCCTTGAGGTCGCGGCCGTTGGCGTAGACCTTGGCGCCGGCGTCGCAGAAGCCGTCGCGGGAGACGAGCACGTTGTCGACGAGCTCCATGGTGTAGAACGTGTCGCCGACCTTCGTCACGTCGGACATCGGCGTGCCGGAGGCGATGGCGCCGGGCATCGGCACCCCGTCCTGCTTCGCCTTGAGTCCCATCTCGAGGACGAGGGCGCCGCCGGCCGAGGTGCCGAAGATGCCGACGTTCTTCGGATCGGTGTTCTTGATGGTCGCCTTGTAGACCGTCATGCCGTCGTCGAGGGCGGCCGGGAAGTAGGCCTCGGGCGGCATGCGGTAGTCGACCGAGATCACCCGGGCCTTGCCGAAGGCCGCCATCAGCATCGCCTCGGGCAGCCCGGCCTCGCCGCCGTTGAGCACGTAGCAGCCGCCGTGCATGTGAATCAGCACGCGGTTTTGGTTCTGGGGCGAGACCTCCTCGGGGGTCACGACGAAGGCCCTGACGCCATCGATCGTAGTCTTCTCGACCTTGACCTTCAGCCGCTCGGTGAGGCCCGGCAGGTTGCGGATGGTCCCGGCGGCGCCCGCCTCTGAAATCGGCTTCCACTCCTCGCCGGTCTTCGGCAGCACGTTCCAGTTGGGACGCAAGGGAGCGGCGATCAGCTTCTGCACCTGCGGGCTCACGGTCTCCGGCACCGGGAGCTTGCGGGCCGGCACCTCGGCCCCGCCGTTGCTCGCCGTCTCGGCGAGGGCGGGCGCGCAGGCAAGGGCGGCGGCGAGGCCGAGGGCGACGCGAGAAAGGGGCTTCATCAGTTCCTCCCGATGTTTTGTGGTCGATTGTTTGCCGCGCCTACCGCACGGCGAAGGGCGAGTTGTAGGGGCGGCCGAAGGGGACGCCGCCGGCCACCGTGTGGACGGGCCGAAGGTGCATCTGGCCGGTGCGGGTGTTGTTGCGGGTGTCGACGAAGGTGACGGGGCCCTGCACGACCTCGAGCACCGACACGTCCCCCGGCGCCCCGACCTGGAGCGTCCCGAGCTTCGGGTTGCGGGCGATGACTTTCGCGGGCGCGGCGGTCGCCATGGCGATGACTTGCTCCAGAGTGAAGCCGAGCCCCAGGAACTTGCTCATGACCCAGGTGAGGTAGGGTATGCCCGGCGTGTTGCCCGAGAAGACGTGGATGTCGGACGAGATCGTGTCAGGCGGGCAGCCCTGCTGGATCGCGGCCTCGGCCACCGTGTAGTCGAAGCTGCCGCCGCCGTGGCCGACGTCGAAGATCACGCCGCGCTGCTTCGCGGACAGCGCCGCCGGCAGGAGGCGCCCGTCCTGGACGATGTTGGTGAACTGGTTCGCGAGGTTCGGGGCGCCCGAGTAGGCGTGGGTGAGGACATCCCCAGGGCGCAGGAGGTCGAGGATCTGGGACATCAGCTCCCGCGTCTCGACCCCGCCGATGTGGCACATGACCTTGGCGCCGGTGCCCGAGCGCTCGCAGGCCTGGATCGCGCGGCGGAGCGGCTCGGTGCCGTGCTTCGCGATGACGTTCTCGGACATGCGCACCTTCACGCCGATCGCCATGTCGGCGTTCTCGGCGACGGCCTTGGCGCAGGCGTCGACCTGGGCGAAGTCGATGTTGTAGAGCTCGGCGACCGGGAAGGGGGTCAGCCCGACGTTCGCGATGTGCACGAAGGCGTAGAGGCGGGTGCGGGTCTGCGCCGCGATGTGGCGGCGGAAGGCGGCGAAGTTGTTCGCGCCCGCGTCGCCCGCCGAGACGCAGGTGGTCGTGCCCTGGTGCGCCACGAGCTCGTCCGCCGGGATGCCGATGGCCGAGCCGTAAGGGTAGACGTGGGTATGGAGATCGACGAGCCCCGGGGTCACGAGCTTGCCCGAGGCGTCGAGGACGCGAAGGGCGCGATCGGCCGGGATGTCGGCCTCGAGCGACTCGACGACGCCGTAGCGGATGCCGACGTCGCGGCGGGCGCGGAGCGACTGGCTCGGGTCGAGCACTTCGCCGCCCTTGACCACGAGGTCGAACTTGTCCCCAGGCCCCATGGCGGCAAGCGCCGGGCCGGCCGCGGCCGCCGCGAGGGAGAAGCCGCCGAGCAGGAGTTCGCGACGCGAGGCTGACGGCATGATCTTCCCCCCTTTTTGCGGCGGCGCGATCTTGTGTTCCGCCTCCCGGAGGCGTCAATAAGGATCGTTCCCGGACGACTTCACGAATCCGAGTTGGGCGTGAAGGCCGGCCGGCACGCCGCTGATCGTTCTGGCGCCACGGGAGAGGTCTCGCGTGAAGAGCCATGTGCGTCTCGCCGCTGCGGCGGTCGCGATCTTCATGACCGCGGGCGGCGCGCTTGCGGAGCTTCCGCCGCAGTACACGAGCGCGGCCGACCTGCGCGCCGTCGTGAACGACGGCCGGATCGAGGAGAAGCTGCGCGGGGTGGTGGACAGGATCGAGCTCGTCCGGCTCGGGGTCTACCGGGTGCGCTCGGGCCGCTGCCACGTGATGGCGACCGTCTCGCGGCGCGGACAGGGAGACCCGCCGATCCCCGGTCCGTCCTCAATCGTTGCCGTCGAGGTGAGCGAGCGGCAGTGCGAGTGAAGGACCTGTCTGCGGCGCCCATCGCGCGCGCTGCCGCAGGGGCGCCGCGCTGGGCCGGGCCGCTTCTGAGCCTCGTCCTGTTCACGCTTCTGACGAGCGTCCCTGGATGGCTCCTCCTCTCCGATGGATTGCGCGATCCCGAGGTGATGCTGCGCGGCCTTATCGTCGGCCTGTTCGCCCCCCTCGTCGTCGCGCCCATCGGCTTCGCACTCTGTCTGATCTTGGCGGCTTGGCGCGGCGGCCGCTCGTGCGGCGGCGCGTTCGTCGCGGGCGGGCTTGCCGCCCTCATTCCGATCGTCCTCCTTTGGCCGACCCAATTCCTGGTGGTCGCCGCGGTGACGCTGCTCCTTCCGCAACTCTACTGCGGGGCGGCCGGAGCGCTCAGCGTATGGCTCGCCCGCGTCGCGCTCGGGGCGCTGCAGGGCCGGTCCTTGCGCCGCTGAGGGAAGGCTTTCCGTCTCCGGGCTTGCCCGGGACCGGCGAATGAAGGTAGCGCAGTCCGGAACACCTCAGCTTGTGCCGGAGCGGCATCGGAGGCTTAAGTGGCTGACTCCTACGACATCCTCGTCATCGGCGCCGGGCCCGGCGGGTACGTGACCGCGATCCGGGCGGCGCAGCTCGGGTTCAGGGCGGCGGTCGTCGACCGCGAGCACCTCGGCGGCATCTGCCTCAACTGGGGCTGCATCCCGACGAAGGCGCTGCTGCGCTCGGCCGAGATCTTCCACTACCTCCAGCACCCGAAGGACTACGGCCTCACCGTCGAGGGCAAGGTCGGCTTCGACGCCGCCGCCATCGTCAAGCGCTCGCGGGACGTGTCGACGCGCCTCTCGACCGGCGTCGGCTTCCTCATGAAGAAGAACAAGATCGACGTGATCTGGGGCGAGGCGGCGATCGACGCGCCCGGCAAGGTCACGGTGAAGGCGGCGGCGAAGTCGGTGCAGGGGCCGCCCGCGCCGGCGCCGAAGGGCGCGCTCGGGCCGGGCCCGTATCAGGCGAAGCACGTCATTATCGCGACCGGCGCGCGCCCGCGGGCGCTCCCCGGGATCGAGCCCGACGGCAAGCTGATCTGGACCTACTTCGAGGCGATGGTGCCGAAGAGCATCCCCAAGTCCCTCCTCGTCATCGGCTCGGGCGCCATCGGCATCGAGTTCGCCTCGTTCTATCGGACGCTCGGCAGCGAGGTGACGGTCGTCGAGGTCATGCCGCAGATCCTCCCCGTCGAGGACGCCGAGATCGCGGCCTTCGCCCGCAAGCGCTTCGAGAAGCAGGGCATCAAGATCCTCACGGGCGCCAAGGTCACGAAAGTCGAGAAGGGCCAGGACAACGTCACCGCCACCGTCGAGGACGGCAAGGGCGGCACCCAGACGATCGCGGCCGAGCGGCTGATCTCGGCGGTCGGCGTCGTCGGCAACGTCGAGAACCTCGGCCTCGAGAAGCTCGGGGTGGAGATCGAGCGCGGCACGATCGTCACCGACGGGCTCGGGCGCACCAACGTCCCCGGCCTCTACGCCATCGGCGACGTCGCCGGCCCGCCGATGCTCGCCCATAAGGCCGAGCACGAGGGCGAGCGTTGCGTCGACGCCATCAAGGGCCTGCACGCCGAGCCCCTCGACAAGCTCAAGATCCCGGGCTGCACCTACTGCAACCCGCAGGTCGCCTCGGTCGGCCTCACCGAGGCGAAGGCGAAGGAGATGGGGCTCGACGTGCGCGTCGGCCGCTTCCCCTTCGTCGGCAACGGCAAGGCGATCGCGCTCGGCGA
>DASVVU010000128.1:0-5575 GCA_036386395.1 Beijerinckiaceae bacterium
CCGCGCCGGGCGAGCTGGCGCGTCATGGTGCGCACGAAGCTCGCGAGGCCCGGGTCCTGGATCAGCGCCCTGTCGCCACGCGCCTTCGCACCCGCGGCCTCCAAGGCGAGGAAGGCCTCGACGGCGTCGCGGACCTCGGCCGGGGTGCGGGCCTGCGCCGTCCTGAGCGATCCGCCCAAAGAGGTCTCGGCGCGCGGGACCGCGGCGGTCGCGAGCACATGGCCCTGAGGCAGGCGCTCGAGGCGGCGGCGGCTCGCGGCGGCCGCCGCCGCGAAGCGTTCGGCAATCGGGCCGTCCGCCGGCAGGCCCGCGAGCACGAGGCTCGCGCAGCGCGACCCGCGGGCGGCGCAGAACGACAGTGCCGCGCCGAGCACGGCCTCCGGCCGCTCGCGGTCGATGAGGGCCGGCGCGACAGGCAGTGCCGCGGGACGCCACAGGCGCACCTCGCCCGGCGCGAGGGGCACGCGGGGCATCAGGACGGGCAAGAGCCCCACGAGCCGCCGTGGGCTCTGTTGCCAGACGAGGATGAGGCCCGCCTGACGCCCGTCCGGAAGGTGCTGGAGGGCGGGCAGGAGAACGTCCGGATGGGCGAAGAGGGCGGGCTCGACCGCACGCCCGGCGAGATCGTGCCAAGCTTTGAGGTCGGCGCCGACTTCGGCCGCGCCGCGCAGGTCGACTTCGTATCCGCTTCCGGGCGCCGCCCAGGCCGGGCGCGGACGGGGAGGCGGGGATTGGGAGACCGGAACGGCCCCGAACAACGCCGACGACCGCGCTTCCATGATCCTGAACCCTTTAAGTGTGCCGGAACGGGACAAAAGCTCCGGTCCGGCGCCTCATGGCGTTCACGATTCAAGAACCGTTCCGCATCTTCAGCCCGGCCGCCGCAGAGCGAGGGGGTTGTCGGTCAGCGCCGCGGCGTCGGGGGTGTCGACAGCGGGCTTGCCGAGAAAGGCGTCCCAGAGGCGCTCGACGAAGCTCTTGTCGAGGTCCTTGACGATGAAGACGAGGCGGCTGCGGCGGTCGCTGTCGGGCCAGGCCGGCAGCACGGCCGGCACGTGGAAGACGTGCTGCACCCCGTGGATCACGACCGGCCGCTCGGGATCGTCGGCGAGCGCGACGAGGCCCTTGACCCGCAAAAGCTTCGGGCCGTGGGCGGAGCGCAGGAGGTCGAGGAACAGGTCGAAGGCGCCCCGGGAAATAGGCGTGTCGCTCGCAAGCGCGAAGGCGCGGATGCGGGCGTCGTGGCGGTTCACGTCGTGACGACGGGGATCATGATGGTGGTGATCATCGTGACGATGATGTTCGTCATCGTGCCCGTGCACGGCCGCGTGCGAGCGCCGCTCCGCCGCCTCGACCGCCTCGGCCGAGAGCCAGGCGCGCACGTCGGCGATCTTGCCCGCCGGGTCGAACAGGCCCGTGCCGACGAGCCGCTCGGCCGGCACGGCGCCGTGCTCGGCCACAAGAATCTCGGCGCCGGGGTTGAGGGTATGCAGGCGCGCCTCGAGGGCGGACAGCGCCGCCGCGCGGTCCGCCAGAAGATCGGCCTTCGTCACGACGATTTTTTCCGCGACGGCCGCCTGTCGCACCGCCTCCTCGTGCCCGTCGAGGGTCGCGGGGCCGTTCACGGCGTCGACGACGGTGACCACGCCTTCGAGAGCGTAACGCAGCGAGAGATAGGGGTGGTAGAGCACGGCGTGCAGAATCGGGGCTGGGTCGGCGAGGCCGGTGGTCTCGATGATCACGCGCCGGAAGGGGGCGATGCGGCCGTTGTCGCGCCGGCGCAGGAGGTCCTCCAGGGTCTGGACGAGATCGCCGCGCACGGTGCAGCACAGGCACCCGGCCGAGAGGAGAATCATGCCGTCCTCGACGGCCTCGACGAGGAGGTGGTCGAGGCCGATCTCGCCGAACTCGTTGACGATCACGACGGTGTCCGACAGCCCCGGGTCGCGCAGGAGCCTGTTCAGGAGCGTCGTCTTGCCGGCGCCCAGAAAGCCCGTGAGCACGGTGAGCGGGATCGGCGGGAGGGGGCCGCGAGGCTCGGTCATGAGGTCGGCTTAAGGTCCGGGGCGCGGGCGCGGCGCCGGTCGGCCGTCACATTGGTCAAGATCGCGGCGAGCACAAGGGCGCCGCCGGCGAGTTGGAGCCAGGACAGGCGCTCTCCCAGCACCGCGGCGGACGCGAGCGCCGCCACCACCGGCTCGGCGCAAAAGGCGATGCCGGCGACGACGGCTGACGAGCGCGCGAGCGCCGCGAACTGGAACGCGAAGCCGAGCACGTAAGCCCCGATCGTCACCGCGACCGCGATCGGCGCCGCGAGCAGCGCCTGAGGCGGGATGAGCGCCCCGGCCGCGAGGCCGATCACGGCGCTCGCCGGCAGCACCAGGATGTGGATCCAGAAGACCTTGGCGATGGCACCGGTGCGCCGGCAGCGGGAGGCCGCGAAGAACTGCACCGCCGTCGCGACGCTGGCGAGCCCGGCGAGCACGAGGCCTCGGAGGTCGAGGCCCTTGAACGCCGGCCCGACCACGAGCACCACGCCCGCGACGGCGAGCGCCGTGACGGCGAGAAGGGTCGCCGTGATCCGGGTCCCGTCCACGAGGGGGCTGAGCAGCACGATCAGCACCGGGTAAGTGTAGAAGACCGTCACTGCCACGGTGACCGGAATGAAGGCGACGGAGGAGAGGTAGGCCGCGCCGAGCGCCGCCGTCGCGAGCCCCGCGACGACGAGCGCCCTCCCCTCGCCGGGCGCGACCCTTAGGGAGGCCCGCCGCAGCGCCGCGACGGCGGCGACGATGACGAGCATCAGGAACACCCGGTAGAACACGAAGGCCACGCCCGAGACGCCGCTGTCGGCGGCGAGGCGGGCCGAGACGATGTTGACCCCGTAGAGCGACGCCGCCGCGAGCGCGAAGAAGAGGCCGGACAGGCCGGAGGGCGTCATGGGGACCTTGCGCAGATGCGGCGAGAAGTTCCTCTCTCCTCGCTTGCCGGAGGCCGGCTCGGTGAAGGCATGCGGGTGAGAGAGACTGTGTTGCTGATCAAGCGGTTGGCCCCGACCCTCTCCTCGTAAGCAGGAAGAGAAGAATGCCTACATCCGCGTGCGGGCCGAGGTGGGATCGTACGGCGCCTTGAGGCCCGCCCGCACGGGGGCGCGCACGCCTGCGATCTCGATCTCGAAGCGGCCGGCGTCGAGCCAGGCGGCGTCGATGGCCTCGCTTCCCGACGATACGTAGGCAAGGGCCACGACGCGGCCGACGGCGGCGCCGAAGGCGGCGGATGCGACCTCGCCGACCGGGCGGCCGTCGCGCAGCACCAGTTCGCCGCCGTGGGCGAGCGGCGCGTCCGGATCGACGGCCATGAGGGAGACGCAGCGCCGCTTGAGCGGCTTCGCCTTCGCGGCGACGAGCGCGTCCCGCCCCAAAAAATCGCCCTTGTCGAGGCGCACGGCGAAGCCGAGACCGGCTTCCCAAGGGGTGTAATCCGGCGTCAGCTCCCGGCCCCAGGCGCGGTAGCCCTTCTCCAGGCGCAGGCCCTCGATGGCGTAGTAGCCGGCGTCCACGAGGCCGAATTCGGCCCCCGCCTCGGTCAGCGTGTCGTAGACCGTCGCGGCGAACTCGGTCGGCACGAACAGCTCGAAGCCGAGCTCGCCGACGTAGGTGCGCCGCGAGGCCCACACCGTCGCGTAGCCGACGTCGACCTCGCGGATCGCGCCGAACGGGAAGGCGGCGTTGCTTAAATTCGCGCGGCTGACGCGCGAAAGGAGCTCGCGCGAGCGCGGGCCCATGACGGCGATCACGGCGTAGGCCGAGGTCACGTCGGCGAGCGTCGCGCGGGCGTCCTCGGGGATATGACGGCGGATCCAGTCGGCGTCGCGGACGGCCTGGGCCGTGCCGGTGACGATCAGGAAGCTGTCGCGGGCAAGCCGCGCGATGGTCACGTCGCTCTCGAAGGTGCCCCGCGCGTTGAGGAGGCCGGTGTAGACCGTTTCGCCGACCGGCACCGCGACGTCGTTGGCGGTCAGGCCCTGCAGCACGCTCTCGGCGTCGCGGCCCTGGACGAGAAGCTTCGCGAAGGAGGTGAGGTCGAAGACCGCGACGCCCTCGCGGGCCGCGCGCTGCTCGGCCATCACCGTGTCGAACCAGTTCTGGCGCTCGAACGAATAGGCGATGGTGCGCTCGCCGTCGCTCCGGGCAAAATAGTTCGGCCGCTCCCAGCCCATCTTGGAGCCGAACACGGCGCCCCGCGTCTCGAGGCGGTCGTAAAGAGGCGAGCGCCGGAACGGCCGCGCCGAGGCGAGCTCGCGGTTCGGCCACGGCATCATGTAGTGGAGGCCGAGCACCTCGCCGACGCGCGAGCGCAGCCAGGTGTCGTTGCCGTTGAAGCGGGCGAAGCGGCGGATGTCGACGGGCCAGAGGTCGAGCGACGGCTCGCCGCCGACGATCCACTCGGCCAAGGCTTTTCCGGCCCCTCCCCCGCTCGCGATGCCGATGGAGTTGAAGCCCGCTGCGACGAAGAAATTCTTCAGCTCCGGCGCCTCGCCGATGATGAAGTTGTTGTCGGGGGTGAAGCTCTCGGGGCCGTTGACGAAGGTCTTGATCTCGGCGTCATGCAGGGCCGGCACGCGGACGAGCGCGTTCTCCATCAGGATCTGGAACTGGTCCCAGTCGTCGGGGAGGAGCTGGAACTCGAACGGCTCCGGGATGCCGTCCGTCGCCCACGGCTTCGCGACCGGCTCGAAGCCGCCGACGAGGAGGCCGCCGACCTCCTCCTTGACGTAGATGTAGCCGTCGGGGTCGCGCATCACCGGCAGGTCCGGATGCACGCCGGGGATTTTTCCCGTGACGACGTACATGTGCTCGGCGGAGTGCAGCGGCACGGTGACGCCGCAGAGGCGCCCGACCGCCTTCGCCCACTGCCCGGCGCAGTTGACGACGACCTCGGCCTCGATCGGCCCATGCGCGGTCTCGACGCCTGAGGCGCGGCCGTCCTTGACGCGGATGCCCGTGACCTTGGTCTTCTCGAAGATGCGGGCGCCGCGCATGCGGGCGCCCTTGGCCAACGCCTGCGTCACGTCGGCGGGGTTCGCCTTGCCGTCGCTCGGCAGCCACAGGGCGCCGAGAAGATCGTCCGTCGCCATGACGGGATAGCGCTCGGCCGCCTCCTTGACCGAGATCACCTCGCACGGCACCCCCTGCGCCGTCGCCGAGGCGGCGACGCGGCGCAGGAGCGTCATGCGCTCGGGGGTGCGGGCCACGATGATCGAGCCGCACTGCTTCCAACCGGTGGCGAGCCCCGTCTCGGCCTCGAGGCGGGAGTAGAGGTCGATCGAGCGCTGGACGAGGCGCGTCATGTTCTGGTGCGCGCGCAGCTGCCCGACGAGCCCCGCCGCGTGCCACGTCGTCCCGCACGAGAGCCGCCCCTGCTCCAGCAGCACCACGTCGCGCCGGCCCATCTCGGCCAAGTGATAGGCGACGGAGCAGCCGACCACGCCGCCGCCGACGATGACGATCTCGGCGGACGAAGGAATGTCAGCGCTCATGCGGCCCCGGCGTTTTTGGATGATGGATCGGGGCTG
>DASVVU010000129.1:0-12154 GCA_036386395.1 Beijerinckiaceae bacterium
GAAGACGATCATGGCGCCGTCCCCCATGAAGCTGAGGACGAGCCCGCCGTGCGCCGTGACCTCCGCCTCGACGACGGAATGCAGCGCCTTCAGGAGATCGCGCGTCCGCTCCGGGCCGATGCGCTCGCTCACGCCGGTGAAGCCCGAAAGATCGACGAACAGGACGGCCGCTTCCTGCCGCACCGGCTTGAGCAGGAAGTCCGGCGCGGCGACGAGCTGGTCGGCGAGGGCCTGCGGCTGGAAGCGCCGCAGAGCAGCCTGCGCGGTCTCGAGCCGGCGCTCGGCGCGCCTGTCGAGCGCGAGCCGCGCGGCCGCGAAGACGAGCGCGGGCGGCATCGCGGCCGCGACCGGAAGCGCCATGCTCAGCCAGATCCCGGCGGAGAACGCGGCGACGGCGACGGCCATCCAAAGCGCGGCGCCCGCGCCGAGGAGCCAGAGCCCGAGCCCGATCCGCCGCAGCGAGAGGAGCACGACCGCCGCCACGGCGAGCACGACCGCCGCCGCCGCGTCGGCGCGCCGGACCGCCGGGCTGCGCACGAGCGCATCCCCGGCGACGATGTTGCCGACCGCCGTCGCGAGCACCTCGACGCCGGGCAGCACCGGGTCGAACGGCGTCGCGAAGCTGTCGCTCGTGCCCGTCGCCGTCGCGCCGACCACGACGATGCGGCCGCGCAGCTCCGCGGCGGGCGCCTCGCCCCGCAGGATCCGGGCTGCGCTGATCGTGCGGATCGTGCCCCGCGGGCCGTAGAAGCGCAGCGGCATGTGGTAGCCGAGATCGGTCGCGATCCTCGCGTCTCCGACCTCGATAGCGCCGCGCGCCAGCACCGCATCCTTGCCGGCCGCGACCATCGTCGCCCGCAAGGCGAGGGACGGGACGACGCCGTCCCGGTCCCGCACCAGAAGCGGCACGTGGCGCGGCGTCCCGGAGGCGTCGGTCGAGAGGTTGGCGGCGCCGACGGCGGCGGCCTGCCTGAGCCGCTCGACGGGCCACATGACGCGCTCCGCGATGGGAGCATTCGCGAGGTCGTCGCCGTCCTCGAGCGCGCTTCCGCCGGCCGGGAAGATCGCCGCGGCGGCGATCGCCGCCGGCCCGTCGCGCAGCGCATCCGCCAAGGCCTGGTCCGCTTCCGGCGCCGCCGGATCGAGGAAGAGCACGTCGAGCGCGATGACCTTCGGCCGGTGCTGCGCGAGCGTCCGCACCAAGCGCGCCATGCGCGTCCGCGACAACGGATAGCGGCCCGCCTCGCGCACGGTCTCGTCGTCGATCGCGACGATCACCACGTCCTGCGGCGCGGGGCGCGGGCCGCCGACCAGGAACCGAAGGTCCGCAAGGGGCGCCTCGAACCGGTCGAGCGGCGACGCCCGGCCCTGCAGGTGCCAGCTCGCGAGGAGGGCGCTCCAGGCGAGCGCGAGGGCGACGGCCGTCGCCGTCAGCGCGGCCTTGAGGGAGGCGAAGCGCATCGTCGCGCCGGCTTCGCCTAAGCAGGACCGCGTGGGTCATCCCACGCGGTCCTGCTTAGATATCTTTGAATAAGCATCATTTTTCTCCGAAAACCGGGCTCCACTTTTCGGAATGATGCTTAGCGGCCGAAGCGGCCGAGGAGGAGAAGGGCCCGCTCGGACGACCAGCGCTTCGCCTGAAGACCGCCGGTGTGCTCGACGTCCACGCCGTCCCCGGCGCGCAGCGTCACCGCGTCCCGCGAGCCCGGCCGCGCGACCTCGACGGCTCCCCGTTGCACGAACACGGAGGTGCGGGAAGCGGTGACGTCGACGGCCCAGACCGTGCCGCGCACCGTCGCGATGGCGTGCGGGGTGAGGATCTGGAACCGTCCGCGCCTCGGCGGCGATTCGATCAGGAGGCCGCGAGAGGTCAGCTCGGCGGCGTCGGGGCTGCCGTCGCGGTCGCGGTCGAGGAGCCGGTAATCGCTCGACCGCTCCGCCGAGATCGAGAGCCCGTTCGGGCAATGCAGGACCTCGCGCGGCGGGTCCGCGTAGGTCGTGATCGCGCAGCGGGACGACTGCGCCGATGCGCCCGATGTGATCGCGCAGACGCCTGCCAGGGCAGCCGCAAGGCTCACCCACCGCCTGCGCCGTCTTGCCTTTGCCATGCTGAAGATCGGTGTCATGTCATCCATCGGCTCGATGCGAGCCGCCTCTCACGCCGCCTCGTGCTGCACGAGCGGCATCAATCCTTCGCGGTCGACCAGACGGATCCTGCTCCGGCCAAGTTCCACGAGACCTTTCTGTTTCCAGTCCTGGAGCTGCCGGTTGACGCTCTCGCGGCTCGTGCCGACGAAGACGGCCAGTTCCTCCTGCGAGACGTTGATCTCGGAGCCGTAGTCCTCGGTGAGGCCGAGGAGCCGGCGCGCGAGGCGGACCGGCATGGGCAGGAATGCCGATTCCTCCATGCGGTCGCTCACCCAGCGCAGGCGGGCGCACAGGAGCTCGATCACGCCGATCGCGACCGAGGGCCGGCGCTCGAGGAGCGCGATGAAATCGCGGCGCCGCACCATCAGGAACTCGCACGGCTCGATGGCGATCGCGTCCGCGGTCCTCGGCCGCCCATCGAGCAGGGCGATCTCGCCGAAGACGTCTCCGGAACCCAGGATGTTCAAGGTGAGGCGCCGGCCGGCCTCCGTGCTCGTCACGATCCTGATCCTGCCGCGGCGAAGGGCGTAGAGCGCATCGCCCGGATCTCCCTTCAGGAACAAGGCTTCGCCGGCATCCAGGCTGCGGGTGACGCACAGCGCGGCTATGGCCTCGACCGCCTCGGCCCCGAGACTCGCGAAGAAGGCGTTGGCCCCAAGGAGCCGCACGAGGTGGCGGTGATCTGCCATTCCGTATGTCCTCTATCGTCGAGCTGTTTGTGTGGCCGCTTAGGGCGCATGTGTTTCCGTAATGTTTCGTAGGGGCACGAAGGGAAAAGCCCACGGAAATCTCCAGGTTTTCTCAGAATCCTCTGCAAGTCGGGCTCTGCGTCCTCGCCTAGGAGGCAGCATCAAGCGGCACTGAGCTCGAGACCGCGCGGAAGTTCTGTGACCCGAACCACAGAACACGGGCTGCCTCTCCGGCACGGTCGACCGCGCAAAGGCGATTTCCGCCGACACGGAGAGGACTAAGACCATGGCTACCAAGACGGATACGAACGCCTACGTCCCGACCCAGACGCTCACTTCCGCCGGCATGAAGGGCTTGAGCCTGAAGTCCCAGCTCGGGCAATCCCCGGCCGCGCTCGTCGGCGGGAACGACGGTCATGAGATGGCGGGCGGCAACGGCAGCCCGAAGCCGGCCGGCGGGAGCGGCATCGGCGCCGCGGTTGGCGGCAGCGTCACGCCGCAAGCCGTGACCAGCGTCTTCGCCTCGAGCTCCGGCGGTACCTTGACGGTCTTCGGTGACAGTCTCGACAACGGCGTCACGCTGAGCCGCGACGCTGCCGGCAAGATTCTCGTCAACGGCGGCGCGGTCCCGGTCGTCGGCGGCACGCCGACGGTCGCGAACACGAGCCTCATCCAGGTGTTCGGCCAGGGCGGCAACGACACCATCACCTTGAACGAGGCGAACGGCGCCTTGCCCAAGGCCAATCTCTTCGGCGGCGCCGGCAACGACGTGCTGACGGGCGGCGACGCCGACGACCAGGTTTTCGGCGAAGCCGGCAACGACCGCATGATCTGGAACCCGGGCGACGATACCGACCTCTTCGAGGGCGGCGCCGATTTCGACACCGCGGAAGTCAACGGCGGCAACGGCAGCGAGGTCTTCACGGCGACCGCGAACGGCACCCGCGTCCGCTTCGACCGCCTCGACCCCGCGCCGTTCTCGCTCGACATCGGCACGACCGAGAGCCTCGTCGTCAACATGAACGGCGGCAACGACACGTTCAGCGCCACCGGCAATCTCGCGGCGTTGATCAGCGTCACCGTCGATGGTGGGACCGGCAACGACACCATCCTCGGCAGCAACGGAAACGACAGCCTGCTCGGCGGCGACGGCGACGACTTCATCGACGGCCAGCAGGGCAATGACGCCATCTTCCTCGGCGCCGGCAACGACGTGATGCAGTGGGACCCGGGCGACGGCTCCGACACGATCGAAGGCCAGGACGGCGTGGACACGATGCTGTTCAACGGCAGCGCCGCGAACGAGGCCTTCGCCTTGTCGGCGAACGGCGGGCGCGCGCTCTTCACGCGCAACGTCGGCAACATCGTCATGGACCTGAACGACGTCGAGAAGATCAACGTCAACACGCTCGGCGGCGCCGACACGCTCACCGTGAACGACCTCTCCGGCACCGACGCGACGCAGGTGAACGTCAACCTCGGCGGAACGCTCGGCGGGACGGCCGGCGACGCGCAGGCGGACACGGTCATCGTCAATGCCACGAGCGGCAACGACATCATCGACGTGTTCGGGTCGGGCACCTCGATCGCGGTCGTCGGGCTTTCCGCCCAGGTGAGCATCGCCAATGCGGAAGGCGCGAACGACTCGCTCGTGATCAGTGCCGGCGGCGGCAACGACGGCATCACCGCCACGACCCTGCCGGCCGGGGTGATGAAGCTCACGCTCGACGGCGGCGCCGGCGACGACGTGATCCTCGGCCGCCAGGGCGCCGACACGATCCTCGGAGGCGAAGGCGACGACTTCGTATTCGGCGACAACGGCAACGACCTCGCCCTGCTCGGCGCCGGCGACGACGTGTTCCAGTGGGACCCGGGCGACGGCTCCGACACGGTCGACGGTCAGGACGGCACCGACAGGCTGATGTTCTTCGGCGCGAACGTCGCCGAGACCATCGACATCTCGGCGAACGGCGGGCATGCGCTCTTCGCCCGCAACGTCGCGAACGTCACGATGGACCTCGACAACGTCGAGCACATCGAATTCCGCGCGCTCGGCGGCGCCGACACCATCAACGTCGGCGACCTCGGCGGGACGGACGTGACGAACATCGAGATCGACCTGAGGGGTCCGAACGGCGGCGGCGACGGCGCGGCCGACACGGTCACCGTGAACGGGAGCCAGGGCGCCGACGTGTTCGGAGTCACGGGCGATGCCGGCGGCATCAACGTGTTCGGCCTCCACACCGGGGTCGACATCTTCTTCCAGGAGCAGGCCAATGACAGGCTCGTCCTGAACGGGGGCGGCGGCGACGACGTGATCGACGCCTCGAGCCTCGAGGCCGACGGCATCCAGCTCACGATCAACGGCGGCCTCGGCGCCGACATGATGTTCGGCAGCGAAGGCAACGACCTCATCGTCGGCGGCGACGGCAACGACACGGCCCTGATGGGGGCCGGCGACGACACCTTCGTCTGGAACCCCGGCGACGACAACGACACCGTCGAGGGTCAGGCCGGCTTCGACACGCTCCTGTTCAACGGCGCGAACGTGGCGGAGAACATCACGATCTCGGCGAACGGCGGACGCGCGTTGTTCACCCGTGACGTCGCGAACGTGGTCATGGACACGAACGGCGTCGAGAAGATCGGCTTCAACGCGCTCGGCGGCGCCGACACGATCAGGGTCAACGACCTGTCGGGCACCGACGTGACGGAGGTCTCGATCAACCTCGGGAGCGCGGCCGGGACCGGCGACGGCCAGGCCGACACGGTGATCGTCAACGCCACCGCGGGCGACGACGTGGTCATCGTGGCCGGCGACAGCGGCGGCATCTCGGTCTTCGGGCTCGGCGCCCGGATCGACATCTTCAACTTCGAGGCCGGACTCGACAAGCTCGTCATCAACGGGCTTGCCGGCGACGACGTGATCGAGGCGTCCGGGCTCGCCGCCGGCATCCTGTTCACGGCCGACGGCGGCGACGGGAACGACGTGAACATCGGCGGCGCCGGCAACGACACCCTCCTCGGCGGCGCAGGCGACGACGTGCTCATCGGCGGACCTGGAACCGACGTCATCGACGGCGGCCCGGGCGACAACATCGGCATCCAGAGCCTGATCGCCCAGCAGCAGGCCGGACAGCTCCTATAACGGGCGGCAAGCAGTGTGCAGGCGGTGCTCCCGTACCGCCTGCACGTCACGCTGAGATCACTTACTGCGCGCGCCGGAGGCGCCCTGCCAGGAAGGTCACGACGGCCGCTGCCTGGAAAGCGGCGGCGAAGACGAAAACCAGCGGTGCATCGGCGGAATTGCCGCCCTGCGGGCCGGACCATTCGCGGACGAGGCCGAAGGCCGTCGGTGCGAAGGCATAGGTCGCCTGAGCCATCGCCGTGATGAGGGCCACCACGCGCGGCACGTCGTCCTTCACGAACTCGGTCTGTGCGATGAGCGGCGGCAGCGAGGTCGCGTTGCCGATCCCGATGCCGAACAGCACGACGCCGGCGAGGAGAAGCGCCACGTTCTGTCCGCCGGCCGCGACGAAGGCCGCGCACGCCATGATCTGCAGGGCGTAGTTCGCCGCGGCGACGAGCCTGCGGTCCGCGGCGGGCGGCATGAACCAGCCGACGAGGGTGCGGCCGGCGATCGCGCATGCCGTCGCGAGCGCCATGGCGAGCCCCGCGTCCCGGGCGCCGAGGGCCGGCACCAGCAGGGAGAACAGGTGAGCGATGAGGCCGATCTGGGCGAACAGGCCGAGAGCCATGCCGGCCGCGAGCGTGACGAACCGTGCGTCGGTCCACAGGGAGCCTCCCGGGAGCGGCCTCGCGCGAGGGGACGTCACCGATGCTCCAGGCGCGTCGGCGGCGTCGCCGTCCGGCTCGAAACCCATGTCGGAGGGCTGCCGCGCGAAGTACCGCCCGCACAGGAACCAGATCGTCGCTGCCAGGACCACGGCGACCGTCGCGGCCGCGCCCGGAAAGCCGAGTGCGGCGATCAGGGCGACCCACAGCGGCGAGAAGACGATGCCGCCGACGCTTGCGCCGTTGTAGGCGAGCGCGAGCGCCGCGGGACGGCGGCGCGCGAACCATGGCGCGACCATCGCGTTGATGGCCGCCGCCCCGAGGCTTGCGGAGCCTGCGCCGCCGAGGAGCGCGGCGGCAAAGAGCTGATAGGGCTCCGCGGCGACCGACCACCCGCAGACGCCGAGACCGAGCGCGAGCGATCCGGCCTTCGTAACCGTGGCGA
Source organism: Beijerinckiaceae bacterium (assembly GCA_036386395.1). Classification (GTDB taxonomy): domain Bacteria; phylum Pseudomonadota; class Alphaproteobacteria; order Rhizobiales; family Beijerinckiaceae; genus JAJKJG01. The sequence goes on from DASVVU010000129.1 coordinate 7,078, forward strand.
GGCCGAAGCGCCGGTGCAGCCGAGGCAGGTTCGCGACGAGCAGCGCGCCCATCAGGAAGTGGACCGTCACCGCGGACGAGACCAGCGCGACGGACCAGCCTCGCGTCTCGTGGACCGCGTGGAGGTAGATCGGCATGCCGTAGAACCCGATCCCCCAGCCGAAGATCGCGACGACGAAGGCAGCCCAAGCGACCCGCCACCCGAAGAAGCCGTTGCGCGGGGCGCCGGCAGTCGGGAGCCGTCCTCGGAAGGTGGTGAACATCCCGGCAGGTTGGCCTGCAAAGCCGCGACGATGCTACGGTCGCGGCCGAAGCGACGGGCGGCCCGGGCGCGTTAGGCTCGCGCCGAAGGAGAGCGGCCATGGCCAGCGTAAGCGACATCGCCGAGATCGGCGCCCTGGTCGGAGACCCGGCGCGCGCCGGCATGCTGGCGAGCCTTCTGGACGGACGCGCCCTGACCGCAGCCGAGCTCGCCCGGGTCGCCGGCGTCACGCCCCAGACCGCCAGCGGTCATCTCGCGCGCCTTGCGGCGACCGGTCTTCTGAAGGTCGAGAAGCAGGGGCGGCACCGCTATCACCGGCTGGCCTCGCCCGCCGTCGCGCAGATGCTGGAAGGCATCATGCAGGTTGCCGCCTTGGCGCCGCGGCCCGGGCGAGCCTCCGTCAGGGTCGGACCTTCGGACAAGGCCCTGCGCACCGCCCGGACCTGCTACGACCATCTCGCCGGGCGGCTCGGGGTCGCGATCGCCGACGCGCTGATCCTGGCGGGTCACCTGGAATTCTCCGAGGATGGCGGAGCGCTCAGCGCCTCGGGGGCGGCCTTCCTGACGGAACTCGGTGTAGATCTCCCTGCCGCCTTCGGTTCCGCGAGGCGTGCGCGGGTCTTCTGCCGCCCATGCCTGGACTGGAGCGAGCGTCGTCCGCATGTCGCTGGGCTGGTCGGGCGCGCGATCTGCCATCACTGCATGGAACGAGGCTGGGTCCGCCGCATCGCGGGGACGCGCGCGCTGGAGATCACGCCGAAAGGGGTTCTCGGCCTGCGCACCGCGTATGGCGTCGGCCTGAATTGAGGAGCTACGGTCGTCCCACGGGTCACAGGCATCCGGCAGAGCGCAATGGGTCGGACGACACACTGCGGAAACATGCGGTCGCTTGAATGCCGCGGTATAAAGACCCGACGGGGATTCGGAATGCGGACAGGCAAGGTTCTGGCGGCGCTTGCGGCCGGGCTCGCCCTTGCGGGCCACAAGGCCGACGCTCAGAGCTTCGACTGCGCCCAGGCCCGGACGGCGGTCGAGAAGACGATCTGCGCCTCGCCGGCCCTGCGCGACATGGACGCCGTCCTGGCGCGGTCCTACCAGGCGGTCCTTGCCCTCGACCCCGCCCGGGCCGCGGACGCGACGCGGGTGCAGCGGCAGTGGCTCGCGGAGCGCGACCGCACCTGCGCGCCCCGGCCCGGCGCACCCGCATCCGGGACACAGCCGCCAAGCCCGCAGGCACCCGGTGCGCAGGCATCCGGTACGCAGGCGCAGGGTGCGCAGGCGCAGGGTTCGCAGCCACCCGGCCCGCCGGCCGATCCCGCCGTCACCGCCTGCCTCGACCGGCAGTACCGCGGCCGGCTCTCCGCCCTCGACGCGGAAGCCGCGCGGCTCCTCTCGGCCTCCCTTCCCGCCGTCGTGAACGAGCCCGCGGCGCGGCTCTCCCGCGACGCCGTCGCGCCGGGCGGTCCAACCGACGTGCTGCTCCAGGTCTCGAGCCCGGGCCGCTTCGCGGTCAGGGCCGAGAGCGCGACCGGCACGGCGCTCCAGCTCGTCGACATGATCGAGGGCCCGGGCGAGATCGCCGGCGACGCCGGGGTGCGGGACGGCCGCCTCGACGTCCTCCTCGACGTCGGCACCTACAAGGTCCGCACCCTCCGCGATCCCAAGGCGACGGGCGAATCGAAGCTCGCCGTCCTCCCCTTCCGCGATGCCGAGGCGCCGAGCCGCGCGCTCCTTAACGGCGGCGAGCTCTCGACCGCCTTGTCCGACCTCGAGCAGCGCTCGTTCTGGATTGCCGTGCGCCAGCCCGGCCGGGTCTCGATCGAGGCGGCGGGGCGGGCGCTCGGCGACCTGCGTCTGTGGAAGAACGGCCGCGACCTCTCCGAGCTCAAGCCGCGCCTGCGCACCGTCGAGCCGAAGTCCGGTCGCCCCCTGACCTCCGCCCGCCTCGAAGGCACGGTCGAGCCCGGCGTCTATCTCGCAACGACTTACGGCCGCGCGCCCCTGCCCTGGACCGACGGCAGTCTCGACAGCCCCCTGCACCTGCGCGTCGGGGAGCCGCCGCTCCTTGCCGGCGGCTGGGCGGAGGGCACGGTCGGCCCCATCGGGAGCGTGCGCTACGCCCTGCCGGCCGCCCCGTCGTACCTCAGGCTCGACATCCCCGAACCGGCGCCGGCCCGCCTCACGGTCACGAGGCGCGGCGAGACCCTGGCGAGCGACGAGATCGCGAAGCGCAGCCGCGAGCCCTTCGCCGAGGTGCGCCCGTCGTCCGGCGGCGAGCGCGTGGTCGAGATCGCCGCCTCCGAAGGCCAGCCGTTCCGCTTAAGGGCGCTGGAGCCCGCGGTGTCCCGGAGCATCTCGGGCAACGGGCCGCACTGGATCGCCGTCGACGTCGCCGGCGAAGGCGCGGACGAGCTCCCGGCGACCGCGCTCCTCGCCCGCATGGATCCGAAGGGCGGGGCGACGGTCCTCGCTTCGGACCTGCCGCGCATCGGCCCGGGCCAGGCCTGGCGGCGGCGCTTCAACCTGCGCGGCGCGAGCACGATCCTGTTCGAGGCGACAGGGCCGATGACCGTCGCGGTCAGGGCCGAGGGCGTCGGCGTCCGGGTCGCGATCGAGCCGCTGCTGGGGCGCAACGCGCCGCGGGCCGACGGCAAGACCCGCAACCGGTGGGACCTCGAGGCGGGCTGGTACAGCCTGCGCCTCGAGCCCGTGAACAACGCGGTCGGCGTCCTCGACCTCACCCTCGGCCCGCCGGGCTTCGTGCCGGAGCTGCCGAAGCCCGCTCCCGAGCGGCTGACGATCCCGTTCGGCGTGCACGCGCTCGCCAAGGAGGGGAACCACAGCCTCCTCGTCAACGCCGCCCCCGGGCTCGTGACGGCAACCGTCGCCCGCGCCCTGCCGGCGGACGTTGCCGCCGCGCCCCTCGTCGTGGCGCAGAAGCCGGGGCAGCCGCTGGAATTGCCGGTGTGGCTGCCGGCCCGGGCCGACGTCACCGCGGCCGAGCCGTCCGGCGCCGCCGTCCCCTTCGCCCGGGTCCGCGAGACGCTCGAGGACAACGCCAGGGTCGTCACGGTGCGCCTCTCCCCGGGCGAGCGCCATCGCATGGTCGTCCTGCGCGCCACGGACGGGGTCGGATCGGCCGAGGGGCTGCCGCGCTACGAGCGCCCCGTCGACCTCGACCTCGTCACGGCCGGCCAGCCGCGCTTCCTCGACCTTGCCCGCGACGAGCGCCGGAGCTTCGCCCTCGACGTGCCCGAGGGCGGCCTCTACCGGGTCGAGACCCTGGGCCGCCTCAAGGCCGGCGCCGCGCTCTCGACCGCCTTCATCCCGAGCCTCGACAGGGACGAGGCGGGCGGCCCCGGCGGCAACGCCCTGGTGCAGAGCTATCTCAGGGCCGGTCGCTACCGGGTGACGGTGTCGGCATCGGGATCGAGCGGCCGCCTCGGGCTCCTGGCGCGCCCGGCGCGGCTCGCCGAGGGCGACAGGCTCCTGCCCGAGGGCAGCGTGCGGGCGAGCCTCGCGGGCGGCGCCGGAGTGGCCTTCCCGATCGAGATCGTCGAGCCCGGGACCTACCGCCTCGACCTCCTCGGCCTTGGGCGGACCTTCACGGCCCGCATCGAGGACGCCGAGGGCTGGCCGCTGGCGAAGCCCGGCGCGCTTTCTACGGTGCAGCAGCGGTTCGAGGCGGGGCGCTACCGGCTCGTAGTGCTGCCCGAGGCCGTGGACGCGCGGGTCGTCGCGCGCCTCCGGCCGGTCCGCCCGGCCGTCGCCGTCGAGGGGCACGGCCCGCACGCGCTCGCCTTCGATTCGACCCGGACGCACCAGTGGCGGGAGCCGCAGGGGCGCGACGACCCGCGCGTCCCCGACCGCTGGGAGTTCGCCCTGCACGGACCGGCCGACGTCTCGATCGATATCGGCGACGGCATGGTCGGCGAGCTCGCCCGGGCGGACGAGTCCCGGCAGCCGGTCGCCGGGATCGTGGCCAGGATCATGGTGAAGAGCGGCTTCTCGGGACGGCTCGAGGCCGGGCGATATGCCGTCGAGGCCCGCAGCCTCGGGCGCAACGACCGGCTCGACTATGCCCTCACCTTGAGGGCCAAGGAGCTGCAGCCCGGCCGGCCGCGACGCGTGAGCCTGCCGGCCGCGATCCCCTTCGCCGTCGCGGAGGAGCGGGTCGTAAGTCTCACGACCTTCGGCGCCGTCGACGTGCGCGCCGTGCTCCGCGACGCGGACGGGCGCGTGATCGAGCGCGTCGACGATCGCGCCGACGATTGGAACGTCGCCCTGTCGCGCCGGCTCCCGGCCGGCGCCTATACCCTGGAGCTGAGCGCGCTGCCGGGGGCCAAGGGCGCCTCGGGTCGGGGCTCCTCGGACGAGTCGTCCTCGGATCAGGCCTCGTCGGACGAGTCCGCTTCGGGCGCGGGCGACGCCGAGCCCGCGTCGAGCACCTCTCCGGGCGGCTTCGACGGCGGCGCCGTCGAGGTCGCGCTGTCGCTGCCGGCGGACGGCGAGGCGCAGGCGCTGCGCTTCGAAGGAACCGGGCGCGCCGAGGGCCCGCAGGTGCACCGCTTCTCCCTGGCGGCGCCGGCGCCCGGAAGCCTCCTCCTCGCCGCCGCGCACGGCACGGGCGAGCTCGTGCTCGCCCTCGAGCGGCAGGATCCGGACGGGCGCTGGCGGACGCGGGGGCTCGACCGCGGCAAGGCCCCGCTCGTCGCGGCGCCCGCCGAAGCCGACGGCCGGCCGTGGCGCGTCTCCGCCTGGGCGGTCGACGGCGGCCCGGCCGCGATCGGCGTCGCGGCCCGCGCCGTCACCCGCC
>DASVVU010000130.1:0-4246 GCA_036386395.1 Beijerinckiaceae bacterium
CGAGCGGAGGCGCCACGCCGGCTGCGGGCGCTCCACCTGCCGCGGCTGCTCCGCCGGCCGCTCCGCGCCCGGCCCTCGCGAAGCCGCGCGGCGCCGCCCCGCAGGAGCCGGCGGCGTTGCCGAGCCGCGTGCGCGAGGCCGCACCCAGGCGCGCCCGGGCCATCGCGCGGCAGCGCCGGGCCCGCGACGAGCCCGACACCACCGGCTCCCCGGGGGGAAGCCGGGCCCGCGACATCCGCCCGCCCGCCCAGCGCCGTCCGGCCCCCGACGACGCGCCGACCGAGCCGCCCGCCGCCCCGAACCCCTTCGCGCCCGCGGCACCGCCGAGACCGGAGCGGTAGGCCAGAAACCTCTCTCGTCCGAACGGGAGAGGGATGCGCAACTGTGTTGACGCCTTCCCGCCGGGCGGGCTCAGTGGCGCGCCCGCCCCATGAACCGCCTCCTCGACCTCCTCGCCCTGATCGGCCGCTACGGCACGCAGGGCTTCGCCGCGAGCATCTTTCTCGGGCTCGCCCTGCCCGGGTTCGCGGCGGCGGCGCGCCCGCTCCTCAGCGCCTGCATCTTCACCTTCATCACGCTGACCTTCGCGCGGGCGGACTTCGCCATCATCCGCCGGATTCTGAGGCAGCCGAAGCGGCTCGCGATCGCCTGCCTGTGGCTGACCTTCGCGCCCGCGGTCCTCATCGGCGCGATGCTGACGCTCGCCGGGCGCACGTCCCTCGACCTCGGCATGGTGCTCGGGCTTGCCATCATCGGCGCCGCGCCGCCGATCCTCTCGGGACCCGCCGTCGCGGCGCTCATCGGCATCGAGCCGTCGCTGCTGCTTGCCGCCACCGTCATCACCACGGTCCTCGCGCCGGCGGTCTCGCCGCTGTTGGCCGACCTCGTCGCCGGGTCGGCCGTGCCCCTCGATGCGTGGGCGCTGGCGCTGCGGCTTGGGGTGTTCATCGGCGGAGCGATCGCGGTCGCGCTCGCGGCGCGGCGGATCGTCGGCGAGGAAACGCTCGTCGCGCGGCGCCGCAGCATCGATGGCGCGGGGGTCGTCTGCTATTTCATCTTCGCCGTCGCCGCCATGGACGGGGTCTCGCACGCGATCGCGACCCGCCCGCTCGTGGTCGCGGCGTTCCTCGCCGCCGCCTTCGCGGTGTGCTTCGCGCTTCTTCTCCTCACCTGGGCGACCTTACGCTGGATGGGACCCGGCGACCGGCTGATGTTCGGCTACGCCTCGGGCCAGCGGAACATGGGCCTCCTCATCGCGGCGCTCGGCGCGAGCGTGCCCGAGACCACCTTCCTGTTCTTTGCCCTGGCCCAGTTCCCGATCTACCTCATGCCGCAGGTGCTGCGCAGCCTCGCGCCGCGGCTCACGCGGCCGGACGAGCCGGCGGGGCCGCCGGTTGCCGGTGCCTGAGGCGCGTGTTAGGCGCCGTGCATGCCCCGCCCCCTGCGCATCGCCCCCTCGATCCTGGCATCCGATTTCGCGAGGCTCGGCGAGGAGGTGCGGGCCGTGGACGAGGCCGGCGCCGACTGGATCCACGTCGACGTGATGGACGGGCATTTCGTGCCGAACATCACCCTCGGCCCCGACGTCGTGAAGGCCATCCGGCCGCACTCGAAAAAGCTAGTCGACGTGCACCTGATGATCGCTCCGGCCGATCCCTACCTCGAGGCCTTCGCGAAGGCCGGAGCCGACCTCATCAGCCTCCACCCCGAGGCCGGGCCGCACCTGCACCGCTCGCTCCAGACGATCCGGGCCCTCGGCAAGAAGGCGGGCGTCGTGCTCAATCCCGGCACGCCGGAGAGCGTCGTCGAGCCGGTCCTCGACATGGTCGACCTCGTCCTGTGCATGACCGTGAACCCGGGCTTCGGCGGCCAGGCCTTCATCCCCTCGGTGTGCGAGAAGGTGCGCCGCATCCGGACGATGGTGGGCGAACGCGACGTCGATATCGAGATCGACGGCGGAGTGACGCCTGAGACTGCGCCTCTCGTCGCCGCGGCCGGCGCCAACGTCCTCGTCGCGGGCTCCGCCGTGTTCAAGGGCGGCCCCGGCGCCTACCGGGACAACATCGCGGCCATCCGCCGCGCGGCCGAAAGCGCGCGCGGGGAATGGGTCTGAGCAAGAGCCATCGCTCGCCGCAGCCGCCGGACAAGATTCGGCGTTGATTGGAAGGCTGCTTCGACCTTGGCTATCATCCAAGGCATGTGGATACGGTCCTCAGACGAGTCCTCAGAGATCAGGCCCCGCGAGGCGGTCGGGGACCGTCTCCTCAAGTCCGTCATCGCGGCATTCGTCAGGCGCGGGACGCTCAGGGTCGTCACCGCGTCGGGCCGGGAGCTGACCTTCGGGGACGGCACCACGCCGAGGGTCACGATCCGCTTCAAGGACCACGCGGCGCAGTTCGCGCTTGCCGCCGATCCGGATCTGCGCCTCGGCGAGCTGTTCATGGACGGGCGGCTCGTGGTCGAGGAAGGCTCGATCTACGACTTCATCCGGCTCGCCCTCCAGGACACCCGCGGCGAGCGCCCGACCCTGCCGATCCGCACCCTCGCGGCGCTGCGCCGCCTCGCCCGCCGCCTTGCCCCCTCGAACAACCCCTTGCGGGCGAAGCGCAACGTCGCCCACCACTACGATCTCGACGGGCGTCTCTACGGCCTCTTCCTCGACGCCGACCGCCAGTACTCCTGCGCCTATTTCGAAGAGCCTGGGCAGTCCCTCGAGGAGGCGCAGCTCGCGAAGAAGCGCCACGTCGCCGCGAAGCTCCTGATCGAGCCTTCGCACGCGGTGCTGGACATCGGCTCGGGCTGGGGCGGTCTTGCCCTCTACCTCGCCGAGGTCGCGGGCGCCGCCCGGGTGACCGGGATCACGCTCTCCGAGGAGCAGCTCGCGCACGCGCGCCGGCGCGCCGGGGAGCGCGGCGCAGCGGACCGGGTCCGGTTCGAGCTGTGCGACTACCGCCAGGCGGCCGGGCGCTTCGACCGCATCGTCTCGGTCGGCATGTTCGAGCACGTGGGCGTCGACGCCTATCCGGCGTTCTTCGAGACCTGCCGGGACCTCCTCGCCGACGACGGCGTGATGCTGCTCCACACCATCGGCCGCTCGGGCCCGCCCTATCCGCCCAACCCCTGGATCGAGCGCTACATCTTCCCCGGCGGCTACCTGCCGACGCTATCGGAGATGACGGATGCGATCGAGCGCACCGGCCTCGTCGTCACCGACGTCGAGGTGCTGCGCCTGCACTACGCCGAGACGCTGCGCGCCTGGCGCGAGCGCTTTCTGGCCCGCCGCGACGAGGCCGCCCGGCTCTACGACGAGCGCTTCTGCCGCATGTGGGAGTTCTACCTCGCCGCCGCCGAGGCGACCTTCCGCTTCGAGGACACGGTGGTGTTCCAGCTCCAGCTCGCGCGCCGCAACGACGTGGTGCCGCTCACCCGAGACTACATCGCGGAAGCCGAGCGGCGCCTGCGCGCCGCCGAGGAGAGATTGCTCGCTGAAGAGGAGTCCCACGTCGCCGCCGAGTAGCGCGGCGACCGTCTTCATGGCGGCCCATTTCCAAGCAGAACCTTAGCCCTTTCGCCAACGGGGAACCTCGGCCTGGGGCTTGGCCGTTACCCTCTCAAGACGACGGTTGAAGCGACGAAAGGATGGGACGGAAAGTGCGGCAACTGACGGTTCCGGCGGCGGGCGATCTCGACGCCCCGCTCGCGACGGGCTGGACCGGCTGGCGCAAGGCGCCCCACCTCGGCTACGCCCTCGCGGTCGTCGCGTTCTTCGCGGCCTTCCTGTCGCGCTACGCCCTCGACAAGGCGCTGCCGCCGGGCCTCCCCTTCGTGACCTTCTTCCCGGCGGTTCTCCTGACCGCCTTCGTGGCGGGCCTCGGCCCCGGGCTCCTCGTCGCGCTCGCGAGCGGGGTCGCGGCCTGGTTCTTCTTCCTGCCGCCGGAGCGCTCCTTCACGCTCGGCTGGGACGCGGCCCTGGCCCTCGGGCTCTACGCCGTCGTGATCGGCCTGAACCTCGCCGTGATCCACGCCATGCAGACGGCGGCGGACCGCCTGCGGGCCGAGCGGCGCCGCAGTGCGGAGCTTGCGGCGCAGCGCGAGCTCCTGTTCACCGAGCTGCAGCACCGGGTCTCGAACAACCTCCCGGTCGTCTCCGGGCTCATGGCCCTGCAGAAGGCGACCGTCTCGGACCCGCAGGCCCGGGCCGCGCTCGCCGAGGCCTCGGCCCGCCTGATCCTGATCGCCAAGCTGC
>DASVVU010000131.1:0-1554 GCA_036386395.1 Beijerinckiaceae bacterium
CCGCGCTCGCGATCATGGACCTTCTCCCGCGCCAGGCGCGGCGCGCCGCCCGGCGCCTGCGGTTCGGGGGAGAGGACCTGCTCACGGGCGCGATGGAGAAACTGCGCGGCGATCGGGTCGCCATGATCTTCCAGGAGCCGATGACGGCGCTGAACCCGGCCTATCCCATCGGCGACCAGCTCACCGAGGGGTACCTGCGCCACAAGGGCGGCACCATGGCGGCCGCCCGCGAGCGCGCCGTGCATCTCCTCGGGAAGGTCGGCATCGCGTCCGCGGGCGAGCGCCTGCGGCAGTATCCGCACCAGCTCTCGGGCGGGCTTCGCCAGCGCGTCATGATCGCCATGGCGCTCATGTGCGAGCCCGATCTTCTGATCGCCGACGAGCCGACGACGGCCCTCGATGTCACGATCCAGGCCCAGATCCTGCGCCTCCTCGCCGATCTCCAGCGCGAGCTCGGCATCGCGCTTGTCCTTATCACCCACGACCTCGGGATCGTCGCCCGCATCGCCCATCGGGTCGCCGTCATGTACGCTGGCGAGATCGTCGAGAGCGGGCCGGTCGAGGCCCTGTTCGGCGACCCCCGCCACCCCTACACGCAGGGACTCATCGGCTGCATCCCGGTGCCGGGCCGCACCCGCCCCGGCGAGACGCTCGGCGTCATCCCCGGCGTCGTGCCGTCCCTCATAGGCGACGTGCAGGGCTGCGTCTTCCGCGACCGCTGCGCCTTCGCCGAGCCGGTCTGCGCCGCCAAGAAGCCGGCCCTCTACGAAGCCGGTCCCTTGCATCGCGCCGCCTGCCTCATGGTGCCGCCGGGCTCGGGACATTCCCGCGCCCCGAAGCCGGCCGAGGCGGCCGCATGACGGCGCTCCTGTCCGCCCGCGGCCTCACCCGCTCCTTCGAGGTGGGGCAGGGGATGTTCCGGCCGAAGCGCGCGCTCCACGCCGTCAACGGCGTCGACCTCGACGTCCGGAAGGGCGAGGTCGTCGGCATCGTCGGCGAGTCCGGCTGCGGGAAGTCGACGCTCGCCCGCATGCTCCTCGGCCTGCTCACGCCGTCCTCCGGCAGCGTGACCCTCGACGGCCGGGATCTCGCCACGCTCGGCCGCCGCGCCGTCGCGCGCCGGGTGCAGCCGGTGTTCCAGGACCCTTATTCGTCGCTCAATCCGCGCCGAAAGGTCGCCGCCATCGTGGCGCTGCCGCTCGAAGTGCATGGGATCGGCACCGCCGCCGAGCGCCGCCGCGCCGCCCTGGACATGCTGGAGCGGGTCGGCCTGCCGGCCCGCTTCGCCGACCGCTACCCGCGCGAGCTCTCCGGCGGCCAGCGCCAGCGCGTCGCCATCGCCCGCGCCCTCGTCATGCGGCCCGAGGTCGTCGTCTGCGACGAGCCGACCTCGGCCCTCGACGTCTCGGTGCAGTCGCAGATCCTCAACCTCCTCCTCGATCTGCGCCGCGAGCTCAACCTCACCTACGTCTTCATCAGCCACAACCTCGCCGTCGTCGAGCACATCGCGACCCGCGTCGCCGTCATGTACCTCGGCCGCATCGTCGAGGAGGC
>DASVVU010000132.1:0-1905 GCA_036386395.1 Beijerinckiaceae bacterium
GCGCTCTCGACCCGCCACACGGTGCTCGAGGTTTCGGGGCTCGACCGGCCGGGGCTCCTCTACGACCTCACCACCGTGCTCGGCCGGCTCAACCTCAACATCGCCTCGGCCCACATCGCGACCTTCGGCGAGAAGGCGGTCGACGTGTTCTACGTGACCGACCTCACCGGCACCAAGGTCACCCACCCGGGGCGGCAGTCGGCGATCCGCCGTGCCGTCCTCGAGGTGTTCGAGGCCGATGACGGCGCCGAGCATCAGCCCCGCGCGGCGGCACGTTGAAGATAGTCTGGCGAGCCCGCGGCTTCGGCGTTGACAGCATCGGGCCCGCATGATGGATCGCCGGAGCTTCGCGATGCGCTCCATGACGATTCCTTCCGCCACCCGCGACCGGCTCATCGTCGCCCTCGACATGGGCTCGGTCGCCGAGGCGCGGGCGCTCGTGGACGCGGTCGGGGACGCGGCGGGCTTCTACAAGATTGGCTATCGCCTCGCCTACGCGGGCGGCCTGTCCTTCGCCGCCGAGCTGATCGGCCGGGGCAAGAAGATTTTTCTCGACCTCAAGCTGCACGACATCGGCAACACCGTGCAGGAGGGCGTGGAATCCATTGCCCGGCTTGGCGTGACCTTCCTCACCGTCCACGCCTATCCCCAGACCATGCGGGCGGCGGTCGCGGGCCGCGCCGGCTCCCTGAAGCTCCTCGCCGTGACGGTGCTGACTTCTTATGACGACGCCGACGCCCGCGAAGCCGGCTATGCGCAGCCCGTCGAGGAACTGGTGGCAGTGAGGTCTGCTCAGGCCCGCGACATCGGCATCGACGGCATCGTCTGCGCCGCCCCCGAGGCTGCCCGCGTGCGCGCGATCGTCGGTCCGGACCGCCTCATCGTGACCCCCGGCATCCGCCCGGCGGGGTCGGACGCCGGCGACCAGAAGCGCATCGTCACCCCGGCGGTCGCGATCCGCGCCGGCGCCGACCACCTCGTCGTCGGCCGCCCGATCACCGGCGCCGCCGACCCGCGCCGCGTCGCGCAGGAAATCGTGGACGAGATCGCGGAGGCGGCCGGAGGTTAAGAGGCCGAGCGCCTGCTCTCGATCGCGTCCCAGATCGCCGCCGCGAGGTCCGGCCCACCGAGGCGCTTGATGGCGCGGATGCCCGTCGGCGAGGTGACGTTGATCTCGGTGAGGTTGCCGGCGATCACGTCGATGCCGACGAAGATCAGGCCGCGGCGGGAAAGCTCGGCGCCGATGGTCTCGCAAATCTCGCGCTCGCGCGGGGTGAGGTCCGTCGGGCGCGCCGCGCCGCCGCGGACCATGTTGGAGCGGATGTCGTTCGCGGCGGGCACGCGGTTGACGGCTCCGGCCGCCTTGCCGTCGACGAGGATGATGCGCTTGTCGCCCTCCGACACCTGCGGCAGGAACTGCTGCACCACCCAGGGCTCCCGGAAGGTCGTCGAGAAGAGGTCGAAGATCGAGCCGAAGTTCGGGTCCTCCCGCACGACCCGCAAGACCGCCGCGCCGCCGTGGCCGTGCAGCGGCTTCATGACGATCTCGCCGAACTCCTCCCGGAAGGCCTCGATCTCGGCCTTGTCGCGGGTGATCAGCGTCGGCGGCATGAGCTGCGGGAAATGCGTCACGAACAGCTTCTCGGGCGCGTTCCTCACCTCCGCCGGGTCGTTGACGACGAGGGTCTTCGGGTGGATGCGCTCCAAGAGGTGGGTCGCCGTGATGTAGGCCATGTCGAAGGGCGGGTCCTGGCGCATCAGCACCACGTCGGCCCCGGCAAGGTCGATGCGCTCGGGCTCGCCGAGGGTCGCGTGGTCGCCCTCGACGTCGCGCACCGCGAGCGCGCGCACCTCAGCCATCACCCGGCCGTCGCGCATCGAGAGGCGGTCCGGCGTGTAGTAGAG
>DASVVU010000133.1:0-5214 GCA_036386395.1 Beijerinckiaceae bacterium
CGACAAGAAAAAGCGCGCCTGAAGCATGAGCGCTTTCTAAGGAATTCGGCACCCGGTTTCATGACCGGGTGCCGTTTTCGTGAAATGGCCAGACCAACAATGACCGATCAACCGACCGATCTTCGCGATGCCTCAGTGAGAGCAGCCGACGCCTTGCCCGTTGTGACGCCTGCGAAGCGGATCGGCAGCATGATGGAGCGCGTCGACGCTCCAAGGGGCGCCTGACATGTCCAAGCGCGATTACTACGAGGTTCTCGGGGTCGCAAAGACCGCGTCTGAGGCGGAGATGAAATCCGCCTTCCGCACGCTCGCCATGCAGTGCCACCCCGACCGCAATCCGGGGGACAAGGACGCGGAGATAAAATTCAAGGAGGTCAACGAGGCCTACCAGGTCCTCTCGGACGGGCAGAAGCGCGCGGCCTACGACCGCTTCGGCCACGCGGCGTTCCAGAACGGCGGCCCGGGCGGCGGCGCCGGCTTCGACGCCAACTTCACCGACTTCATGTCGGACATCTTCGAGAACTTCTTCGGCGAAGCCCGCGGCGGGCGGCGCAATCCGGGCGGCCGCGAGCGCGGCGCCGACATGCGCTACAACCTCGAGATCACCCTCGAGGAGGCGTTCCACGGCAAGGCCGCGACCATCAGAATCCCGACCTCCGTCTCCTGCGAGGTCTGCGCCGGCTCCGGCGCCAAGGCCGGCTCGAAGCCGCGCCAGTGCCCGACCTGCGGCGGCTACGGCCAGGTGCGTGCGGCGCAAGGGTTCTTCTCGATCCAGCGCACCTGCCCGAACTGCCACGGGCGCGGCGAGGTCATCGACGATCCCTGCCCGGCCTGCGGCGGCGCCGGACGCGTGACCCGCGAGCGCACCCTCTCGGTCAACGTGCCGGCCGGCGTCGAGGACGGCACCCGCATCCGGCTCGCCGGCGAAGGCGAGGCCGGCCTGCGCGGCGGCCCTGCCGGCGACCTCTACATCTTCCTCTCGATCAAGCCGCACGCCTTCTTCCAGCGCGACGGCGCCGACCTCTTCTGCCGCGTGCCGATCTCCATGGTGACGGCGGCGCTCGGGGGCGAGGTCGTGGTCCCGACGCTGGACGGCTCGGACGCCAAGGTGAAAATCCCGGAAGGGACGCAGAGCGGCAAGCAGTTCCGCCTCAAGGCCAAGGGCATGCCGGTGCTGCGCGCCCGCAATCTCGGCGACCTCTACATCCAGGTCGTGGTCGAGACGCCGCAGAGCCTCACCCGCCGCCAGCGCGAGCTCCTGCAGGAGTTCGAGCGCGAGAGCTCGCGGGAGACCCATCCCGAGAGCGACGGCTTCTTCTCCCGGGTGCGCGAGTTCTTCGACGGCCTCGGCGGCGGCGCCGGCCGGGCGTGAGTTAGGGCGACGCTTGTGAAATTGATCGGTTCGAAGGATCGACTCGGGCTTGACCCGCGTTGACGGAGGTCCGAAAACGGGCAGTATCGGCGGCCAAGGTTCCCATCGTGCTCCAATCCTTCCAGAAGCCGGCGCGCAAGCCGCTCGGCAAGGACCGCTTCGAGGACGAGGCCCGCTTCCTTCGCTCATGGATCGAGCGCCCCCTCGTCACCGGGGCCGTCACGCCGTCCGGCAAGCTGCTCGCGCGCACGATGGCATCTTACGTCGACCCGCGCGTGCCGGGGCCCGTGATCGAACTCGGGCCCGGCACCGGTCCGGTCACCTCGGCGCTGGTCCGCCGGGGCATCGCCCAGGACCGGCTCGTGCTCGTCGAGTACAATCCCGAGTTCTGCAAGCTCCTGCACCGCAAGTTCCCGAAGGCGACGATCGTCCAGGGCGACGCCTACGACCTCGGCGAGACGCTCCGGGACGTGACGGTTGATCCCGCCGCCGCGACCGTCTCGAGCCTGCCGCTGTTCAACAAGCCCCTGGAGAACCGGCTCCAGCTCCTGGACGAGGCCCAGGCCCTGATGCGCCCGAGCGCCCCCTTCATCCAGTTCACCTACGCGGTCGTGCCGCCGATCCCGACCCAGTCCTCCGACTACAGCGCCAGCGCCTCGAACCGCGTCTGGCTGAACCTCCCGCCCGCGCGGGTATGGGTTTATCGCAAGCGCTAAAACCCTCCCCCGTTCAGGAGGAGGGCGGACTCGGCCGAAGGCCGAACTGGGAGAGGGGCTTGCGCTTGATTTGACGGCGCAAAGTCCCGATATCACGGGCGAAATCCGACAGCCCAAAGACACCCAATGAAGCCCGACGACATCGACCCGAAGGCTATGCCGAATGGCGACGCCTTTCCGTCCGAAGCCGCGAACGACTTAGGCGCCCCAGGCGCCGGCCCCGACGCGCCGGACGCGCCCGCGTTCCAGCCCGAGCCCGATCCTGTCGCGACGCTTGAAGCCGAGAAGGCGGACCTCAGGGACAAGCTCCTGCGCACCCTCGCCGACATGGAGAACATGCGCCGGCGGACCGAGCGCGAGGTCGCGGACGCGCGCGCCTACGGCATCGCCAATTTCGCCCGCGACATGCTCACCGTCGCCGACAACTTCCAGCGCGCCATCGACAACGTCCCGGCCGAGGCCCGCGAGGGCGCCGAGCCCGCCTTCAAGACGCTGATCGAGGGCATCGAACTCACCGAGCGCGACATGCTCAAGGCGCTCGAGCGCCACGGCGTCAAGCGCCTCGAGCCGAAGGGCCAGAAGTTCGACCCGAACCTGCACCAGGCCATGTTCGAGGTGCCGGACCCGAGCGTGCCGAGCGGCACCGTCGTCCAGGTCGTGCAGACCGGCTACGTCATCAGCGAGCGGGTGCTGCGCCCGGCCCTCGTCGGCGTCGCCAAGGGCGGCCCGAAGGCAGCCCCGGCCGAAGCTCCCGCCGCTGCGAACGGCTCCGCCGAGAGCGCGGCGACCGGCAAGTAGCGGTTACCGCTCCTCCACCTCGATCCCGTCGAACAGGGCGCGGAAGCGCGACATCGTCTCGTCGCGGGCCTCCGCCTTCACGACGCCGAGCATGCGCACGTAGCCGGTCGGGGAGAAGCGGATCGTCTGGGTGACGACGACCGGCGCTCCGGATGCGATCTTGGTCGCGCTGGCAACGATCTCGTGCCATTCGGCGCCCTTCTGGCGGAAGCTCTGGGCCCGCTCCACGCGGGCGTCCTTGAACACCGCGTTGGCGCCGAGCGCCGCCCGGGCGAAGGCGTCGCGCTGCGGGCCGTGCGGCGGCGCCGGGGCGGTCGACTGGCCGAGGATCGCGATCGGCTGCTCGGCGTTCTTGACCACGTCCTGCGGCCCGTCGGTGAGGAAGAGCGCGTTTCCGGCGATCGTCCGCACCGGGCGGAAGCCCGCGCGCTCGGTGAGCCTGAACGGCAGCGCCGCGACCTGGTCCTCGATCGCGAGCGGCGGGCGGATCGCGACCGTCATGAGCGCGGCCCTGATCTCCTCATCCGGGCGCCCTTGCGCGCCCGCCAGCGCCTGCGCGACCACGAAGGCCGTCATCGACGGGTCCTCGACCACGAGGAACCATCGCCGCAGCGCCACGTCGCCGGCCTTTTGCTCGCCGGTGACGAGCACCGCGTTGCGGTCGCCGATCTTCAGTTCCTCGCGCTTGTCCAGCGTGACGCCCTGCTCCTTCATCCGCTCCGCCGTGAACCCGGCCGAAAACTCCCGGAAGGCGTCCGGCGGCATCTCGACGAAGGTGAAGCCAAGGCCCTTGCCGTCCTCGAAGCCGGTGAAGCGCCGTGACGCCTCCATCTCGGGGAGAGGCGAGAGCCCGATGCGCGAGCCCGGCGGGAACATGGGCTCGGCGGCGGACACCGCGGTCGCAAGGATGCAGGAAGCCGTCAGGGAGAGGGTGAGCGCCAAGCTGCGCAAAAGGGATGTCACGCGAGTCTCCGAGATCGAGCCGGCACCGGACGCCGCAAAAGCGGCGAAGATACGATCAAGCCGATCCGGTCACCGCGGCGGCATGTGAGCGGTTGTCAGGGCGGCTGACGCCAATGGTAAGGGGCTATCTTAGCTTGGTCGGTAGATGGTGGCCGTGGTAGCGGAGGAGGGACTCGAACCCCCGACACAAGGATTATGA
This sequence comes from Beijerinckiaceae bacterium, assembly GCA_036386395.1. GTDB lineage: Bacteria > Pseudomonadota > Alphaproteobacteria > Rhizobiales > Beijerinckiaceae > JAJKJG01. Next base: position 4,049 of record DASVVU010000133.1, read on the forward strand.
TTCCTCTGCTCTAACCAGCTGAGCTACTCCGCCCCGATCGCGCGGCGCGCGGGCCGGCGGGATATAGGGACCGGGCTTCGAGGCTGTCAAGGAATGGCCAGCCGGCGCGGAAGGCGTCGCCTCAGTATGAGCCCCTTGCTGCTGCCGGCCTACTTATCATCCCCGCTTCCGCAGCCGCATCAGCTTGAAGAAGCCTGCCGGGAAGAGCGGCTCGATGCCGAGCACGTCGAAGCCGTGGCTGCGGGCCCAGGCCTCAATGCGGCTGATCCTGAAGGAGGAACTCCAGCCGATGCGCTTGACGAGCGGATCGATCGCCTCCTCGATCCGCGCCCACGGGCCGGCATCGCGGCCGAGCTTGCTCGAGATCGCGATGACGCCGCCGGGCTTAAGGACCCTGGCGCATTCGGTCAGCGCCTGCTCGGGATCGGGCACGAGGGTGATGACGAAGGGCACGGCGACGGCGTGGAAGGAAGCGTCGGCGAGACCGAGACGGCAGGCGTCCATGGCGGCGATGAGCCGGACGTGGGCGAGCGAGCGCTCCCGCACCTTCCCGGCCGCCTTGCGCAGCATGGGCTCGGAGAGATCGACGCCGACGACGCGGGCATGGGGCGGGTAGTAGGGCAGGACGAGCCCGGTCCCGACCCCGACCTCGAGGATGTCCGGCCCCGCGGCGGCGGCGGCGGCGGCGGTGCGGCGGTGCGCGTCGGAGAGGAGCTTGTGGTAGACGGCGTCGTAGTACGGCGCCCAGCGGGCGTAGGCGCGGCGCTGGCCTTCGAGGTCGCTCATGCCGATCAGGCGGCCACTGCTGCGGGGCTGAGCGCCCGGGCGATGGTGCCGCCCCCGAGCACGCGGGCGCGGGGGCCGTCGTCGGCGTAGATCACGCAGGCCTGGCCCGGCGAGACCCCGTCCTCGGGCGACAGAAGCTCGACCTCCGCCCCGTCGCCCGGCATGGGACGCAGGAGCGCCGGCTGCGGCGCCCGCGTCGAGCGCACTCGCACCGCAACCTCGATGCCGTCGCCGAGGTCCGACAGCGGCGCGTCGCCGAGCCAGTTCAGGTCCGCGACCCCGATCACGCCCGTGGCGAGCGCCGCGCGCGGGCCGACGACGACCCGTGCGCCGGCGGCGTCGAGGCGCACGACGTAGAGCGGCTCGCCGGTCGCAAGCTT
>DASVVU010000134.1:0-1680 GCA_036386395.1 Beijerinckiaceae bacterium
CAGCGTCCAAAGGGTGAAGAAACGCCCGGGCTGCTCCTCGGGCGGGAGCGCGGAGAGCGCCTCAACCTCACCGGTCGAGAAGAACTGCGCCGCGACGTCGAGCATGTCGGCGGTGGATTCGATCGTCTCGACATCGACGCCGATCGCGGGGGAGCCCCGCGAGACGGCGCAGGCCACAAGCCCGCGCGTGCCGGAGAGATTGAACCAGAGCGGCGGCTCGACCGGCGGACCTGAGATGTGCGGCTTGCCGTGCTCGCCCGCCATGAAGCGCCACGCCGCCGGATTCACCGGGGCATAGCGCGACAGCACGTGACGGCAGAGGGCGCCGGCGGCGAGATGTTCGAGCTTCTGGAGGGGCGAACCGAGCCGATCATGCCGCGCCCGCTCCTCCGGCGTCAGCAGCGCCGCGAAGGCGCTCCGCCACTCCGGCGAGTCGAGGGTCTCGTAGAAGCACAGCCAGACGTCGACGTCGGCTTCACCAAGGGCAAGTGCCTCGCCCTCGTTCCCACCTGGGACGCGCATGACCTCCGCCAGGCGGTAGACGCGGCCCGTCCCGCAAGACGCGCCTGGCTCAGCACTCACGAGCCGCCCTGAGGTTGGCTGGGGCGCCAGGATTCGAACCTGGGAATGGCGGTACCAAAAACCGCTGCCTTACCACTTGGCGACGCCCCATCGCGAAGAGCGGCTTCAATAATCGCCGCCAGGCGCCGTGGCAACGCCCGGCGCTTAGCCGAGCACGGCCGTTTCCGGCTTGCGGCACCCGGGTGCCGCCGCTATACAGCGCCCTCGCCGGCGACGGCATCGGAGTGTAGCGCAGTCTGGTAGCGCACCACGTTCGGGACGTGGGGGTCGCAGGTTCAAATCCTGCCACTCCGACCAACGCTCACCTGCTTCCCGAAGAACGGCAGTGAGCCCCTCAGTGCAGCCGCATCCGCCACAAGTCGCCGTCGTCGGAGGTGGGCCCGCCGGGTTGATGGCCGCCGAGGTCCTGAGCGCCGACGGCGCTGCCGTGACCGTCTACGAGCGCATGCCGTCCGTCGGGCGCAAGCTCCTCATGGCGGGACGCGGCGGGCTGAACCTGACGCACGGCGAGGACCTCGACCGCTTCCTGTCGCGCTACGGCGCCGCCGAACCGCGCTTGCGCGACGCCATCGCGGCATTTCCGCCAGAAGCCGTGCGCGCGTGGTCCGAGGGGTTGGGACAGCCGACCTTCGTCGGCTCGAGCGGCCGGGTGTTCCCAGTCGCCATGAAGGCCTCTCCCCTCCTGCGGGCCTGGCTCGCCCGCCTGCGCGAGCGCGGCGTGCGCTTCGCCCTGCGCCACCGCTGGACCGGGTGGGACGGCGTCGGACGCCTGAGCTTCTGCCGACCGGACGGCGCGCATGTCGCCGTCGAGTCGGACGCGACCGTCCTGGCGCTCGGCGGCGCGAGCTGGCCGCGGCTCGGGTCGGACGGTTCCTTCGTCGCGGCACTGGAGGGTGCGGGCGTCGCCGTTGCGCCCCTGAAGCCCGCAAACTCCGGCTTTCTCACCTCCTGGTCGGACCACTTCCGCAGCCGCTTCGAGGGCGAGCCGTTGAAGCGCATCCGCCTGTCGTTCGGCGGCGCGAGCGCGCGCGGCGAGGCCCTCGTCACCGCCTCCGGCCTCGAGGGCGGGGCCGTGTACGCCCTCTCGGCGCCGATCCG
>DASVVU010000135.1:0-9706 GCA_036386395.1 Beijerinckiaceae bacterium
CGCCCCGCGGCGACCTTGCGCCCGCGGAGCGTTCGACCGTCGAGCTGTTCGAGCGCGTCTCGCCCTCGGTCGTGCACGTCTTCGCCCAGGCGCGGGCGAGCCGCCAGTCCCTGATGGAGGGCGAGGAGGGCGGCCAGCAGACCGGCACCGGCTTCGTCTGGGACAACGCCGGCCACGTCGTCACCAACAACCACGTGGTCCAGAACGCCTCGCCGATCGCGATCCGCCTCGCCTCGGGCGAGATCGTCGGGGCCGAGGTCGTCGGCACGGCGCCGAACTACGACCTCGCGGTGCTGCGCCTCGGGCGCGCGCGCCGGCCGCCGCCGCCGATCGCCGTCGGCACGTCCGGCGACCTCAAGGTCGGCCAGTTCGCATACGCCATCGGCAACCCGTTCGGCCTCGACCAGACGCTGACCACCGGCGTCATCTCGGCCCTGCAGCGCCGGCTGCCGGCGGGGGAGGGGAGGGAGCTCGCCGACGTGATCCAGACCGACGCGCCGATCAACCCCGGCAACTCCGGCGGACCGCTGCTCGATTCGGCGGGCCGCGTCATCGGCGTCAACACGGCGATCTTCTCGCCGTCGGGCGCCTCGGCCGGCATCGGCTTCGCGATCCCGGTCGACGTGGTGAACCGGGTCGTGCCCGAGCTCATCCGCACGGGCCGCATGCCGAACCCCGGCATCGGCATCGTCGCCGGGGCCGAGGCCGCCGCGGCACGTCTCGGCATCGAGGGCGTCGTGGTGCTGCGCACGCTGCGCGGCTCGCCCGCGGCGCAGGCCGGGATCCGCGGCATCGATCCGGCGACGGGCGAGCTCGGCGACGTCATCGTCGCGGTCGAGGGCAAGCCGGTGCGGCGCCTCTCCGACCTCACCGCCGCCCTCGAGCGCGCCGGCGTCGGCAGGCCGGTCCAGCTCACGATCGAGCGCGGCGGGCGCACGGCGACGGTCTCGGTGACCGTCGCCGACGTGGGGCGGGCGCCGCTGTAGGGCGCCGAAGTCTCTACTGCTTGACGCCGCCCGAGCTCTGCGGGCTCGCCTTCGGGCCCGGGGTCGCGCCCATGACCGGCTGGCCGCCGGTGGTCGAGACGGCCCCGCCCGCCGGACCGCCGGACTGCTGGCCGGTGCGGGTCTTCGTCGCCTTCTTGACCTTGACCACCTTCGGCGGCTTTGCGCCGGCGCGGCGCGCCTCGCTCCCGACCGGGCCGCCGGCGTTCTGGCCGCTGCTGCTCGTCTGGGCGAGGGCCGGGCCGGCGAGGAAAGCCAGGGCGGCTGCTATCAACACCGTGCGTTTCATCGTTCGAACTCCTTGGGAAGGCGCCGCTCTCGCGCGGGCGGACGGCCCTGGGCGAGCCCCGCCCGGCCTGGGCAAGCTAAGCCGTAGGGTGCGCGAGTCAATACGAACCGGCCGAGGCCCGCGCCTGTCTCGGAATTGCCGCATCCGGCGCGTAGATAAGCGACGTCATGGCCCGCATGCCTCCGCCGATGCCGCCGATGCTCCGCTACGTGCTCGCGGCCGCCTCCCTCATCGTGATCGTCGCCGGCGCCCTCGTCTGGGCGACCCACGCGCCGCACCCGTGGTGAGGCGCCGGGCGGCGCGGCTCCGCGAAGCGACCCCATGAAGCGCCGCGACGCGATCGGCATCCTCGCGGTGTCGCTGTTCCTCATCGCGGTCGGGGTCTGGTCCCTCGTCGACGCCTTCGCGACCGGCGAGACCTACGCCCCTAAGTCCTTCGGCCACACGGTGCGGCCGGGCGGCGGCGACGCCGAGTTCGGCCTCATCGCCTTCCTGGACATGGCGATGATCCTCGCGGGCGTGATCGGGCTCTTCGTCTACGTCACGCGGTATCTCGGGCGCGAGGGCGACCGCTGAGCCTGCCGCCGCTCTCGTCCTCCCCGAAACGCAGGCCGGCCGGTCCGCGCCGTCACGGCCTCGCCTCGAGGACCATGTTGAACGGGGTCGCGGCCGTCCGGCGCAGGAGCGAGAAGCCGCCGGCGCGCACGACCTCGCGCAGGCGCCGCTCGCCCGCCTGCGCGCCGAGCGCCGCGCCGACGTCCTGGTTGAGCGAGGTCGGGACGCAGATGTGGGTCGAGCCGGCGTAGTAGACGCGCCCGACCGGGTTGAGGTTCTCGGCCAAGCTGTCGCCGGCCATGGGCTCGACGAGCATCAGGGCGCCGCCGGGCGCCAGCGTCTCGCGCACGTGGGCGACCGCGCCGACCGGATCGCCCATGTCGTGCAGGGCGTCGAACAGGGTCACGAGGTCGTACCCGGAGCCTTCGTAGTCCTGCGCCCGCGCGACCTCGAAGCGCACGTTCCCGAGAGCGCCGGTGTGCCGCCGCGCGTGCTCGATCGAGGCCTCGTGGAAGTCGATGCCGACGAACTGCGAGGCCGGGAAGGCCTCGGCCATGATGAGCGTCGAGGCGCCGTGGCCGCAGCCGACGTCGGCGACCTTGGCGCCCCGCTCGAGCTTCTCGACGACGCCGTCGAGGGACGGCAGCCACTCGGCGACGAGGTGCGCCCGGTAGCCCGGCCTGAAGAAGCGCTCGACGCCGCAGAACAGGCAGCTGCAGTGGTCGCCCCAGCCGAGCCCCCGGCCCGTCCTGAAGGTCTCCGCGAGCTTCGGCTCGTCGGCGTAGATGCTCGACAGCAGGTGGAAGCCGCCCGCGACGAAGACCGGGCTGTCCTCGTCCGCGAAGACCGCGGCCTGCTCCGGCGACAGCGAGAACGTGCCCCATTCGGCGTCGTAGTCGACGAAGCCCGAGGCCGCCTGCGCCGAGAGCCACTCGCGCACGATCCGCTCGTGCGTGCCGGTCCGCTCCGCGAGCTCCGCCGACGTCGCCGGCGCCTGCGCGAGCGCGCGGAACAGCCCGAGCTTGTCGCCGACGATCACCAGCGCCGCGTTCGACGCGGCGCCAAGCTCGTTGACCACCGTCCCGAGCAGCGGCTCGAGCTTGCTCATGTCGAGATTCATGGGTGCGCTTCCTTCGCATGTGTGGAATTACCGGCGCCGTCTAGCGCAGGCGGAGCGGCGCTTCCTTGCGAAGGGCTGCGGGGGAGGTTGGGATTTTGTTGAGTCTTTGTGGAGCTGTTTCAGACGGCTCCGCCGGTCGCGATAAAAAGCATAAATCTGAAAAAAATCCTTGACACTGTGACGCTCCCCTGCTAAGAAAGGGGCACGCTCGACAAGTGCGGGCGCAGGACGCCGAGGGGAGTTTCTAACCGCCACGCGCAAGCCGCTAGGTCGTTCTCTCCCTCTGGCGCGACTTGCTGAACTACAAGGCGCGCAACGCGGTCCACGTCGTGCGGATCGCGACGGGAAGGCGGAAAGGAATACGAGGTTGGCGGGGAAGCGTGGCCCGCACAAGAAGCGTCAGCGCGCCGCCTGGATAGGTCAGCCTTGCTGACACAAATCGGCCCAAAATGATGATTATCCATTAACCCGGAGTGTGGTAGCGCAACGACACAGGAGCCGTTGACCGCGAAATTCGGGCATGGCACACGTGCGTTGCGGCGCCGCCGGAACCTCCCATATGCGAAAGGGGTTCCAAGTGGCGAGAGATCGGAGTCAGAACATGACCTTGAGCTTCCTCAAGCCCAATCGTCGTGGCGGTCTTTTCTCGCGCGGCGCGGCGCACGACGCCGTCAACTATGATCTCCGCAAGGCTGCGAACGAGCTTTACGAGCGGAATGGCGGCCCGTCCGAAAAGACGCTGAGCGCGTACAAGGCGTACAAAGCCGCCGAGACGAAGCGCGAAAAATAATCTGCAAGCGGCCCCCGAAACTGAGCCTATCCGGGAGATCGACGACGTTTGCAGTCGGCGCTCTTTCCGCTGCGGCGACCCCGAGATTGACCGCTGGTTTCGATGGGACGCTCTCAAATTCCATCAGAAGGGGCGCGTCACCGTCATAACCCGGCATTTCGCCGGCGAGAGCGCCCCAATCGGCTTCTTGGCGTACAACGTTCAACAGCATAACACGGGTGTGTTTTCACGACTGCTGTCAGGCCTCTTGCCGGGTTGGAACAGCCCGCTCGCGTTTCACCTCTGGTACATGGGCGTGCAGTGCGAGCTGCAGGGGCAGGGGCATGGGACCGCGCTCGTGTTCCATGCTCTTGAGCAGTACTACGAGGCGCAAAAAGAACAGGACATTCCTGGCGCCACCCTGGTCGCCCTCAACAAGCGAGTGGCCGGATTCTATGCTGATCGCTTCGGATTCGACCAAGTGGAGGAGCTCCACGGCGGTCATATTGCAATGCTGCTACCGCGGAAGCGCTTGGTCGATCTGATCGAAAGCGCGTAACGTCCGGACGCTCGAATTCAAATTGAGGCACTGCCCGCCGGGCGTTTCGTTTGAGACTGCCGCGCCGATGCGGTACGATTCCGCGATGTTGATGCGCGTCGAGGGCGAGCGGGTCATCGGGCGGGGCGTCTATGGCGCGGCCGAGGCTCTTCGGCTGCTCGATTTCCGCGCGATCCGGCGACGCCGGCCGCGGCGTCTCGCGGCAGACGGTCGCGCGCTGGCTCAAGGGCTACGATTATGAGGCCGGGGGCGAGACGCGGCATTCCGGGCCGCTTTGGCGCCCCGACTACGCCAACGACGACGATGGCGACGGCATCTTGGAGCTCAGCTTCCGCGACCTCGTCGAGCTGCGGTTCGTCAAGGCGTTCCGGGACGCGGGCCTCGGGCTCGCGGCGATCCGGGCCTGCTTCGAGCGGGCCGTCGAGGAGGTCCGGGACGAGCGCCCGTTCTCGACCCGCAGGTTCCGCACCGACGGAAAGACCATCTTCCTCGACATCACCCGCGACGTGCGCGAGGGCGAGCTGATCGACCTCAGGCGAAGGCAGGGCGTCTTCCGCACGATGGTCGAGCCGAGCCTGCGCGACCTCGAGTTCGAGGCCGACGCCGTGGCCCCGGTGGTATCCCCTCGGGCAGCGCCGGCGCACCGTCGTGATCGACCCGGCCCGCGCCTTCGGGCGGCCGATCGCCTCCGACGGCGGCGTGCCGACCGAGGTGTTGGCCGGCGCCGTCGACGTGGAAGGCAGCCCCGAGAAGGTCGCCCGCCTCTACGAGGTGCCCCTCGCCGCCGTCCGCGACGCCGTCGCCTTCGAGGCCCGCTCGCCGCTTGAAGCTGCTGCTCCCGTCGAGGCTCGTGCGTTCTCCAACCGCTCTCCTGCGTCATGGCCGTCCCCGGATCAAGTTCGGGGACGGCCATGACGGATAAAGCGCGTTTCGCGGAAGTCTCCGGGCGCGTCCTCAAGGGCCGCCGAGAGCCACCCGGTCGAGGCAGTTTCCCCGGTGCAGGCGCTTGGATTCGCCCGCGCGGACGGGCTAGCCTGCCGGCGCGAATCGTCGGCAGTCCGGGATGAACACGCTCCTCCTGATCGCGGCGGTCCTCGTCGGGATCCTGATCCGCGCGAAGGCTCGGCCGTCGCCGGCCGAGGCCGATGCGGAGCCCGTCGACCGGCGCACGAAGGACCGCCGCAGGATCGGGCGCTGGGCCTTGAACGGCGCCTGCGCCGGCCTCGTCGCGGCGCTCGCCGGCATCGAGGCGATGACGAGCCCGACGCTCGGGTTCTACACGGGCGACGCGAACCTCGTGTTCCTGGCGTTCGGCGGGGTCGGCGCCGTCGCGGGCGCCCTCGCGGGGCTCCTCCAGATGTACGCGCCGCCCGACGATCCGCCGTGAAGGCCCGGTCGCCGGCCGGCCTCGTGCCGCCGGCAGGCCCGGTTTTCTTCGCCGCCGCCGGCGGCTAGCTTGTCTCCATGAGGAAGCTGAAGAGGGTCCTGGGCGGCGCGTTGTTCCTCGCCATGGTCTGCTTTGCCGCGGAGCGCCTGATCGTCGGGCTCGCCAGCGGAGTCATACAGGCGCCCAAGCATGGCGGCGAGGCGTGGTGGGGCGAGGGCGCCCATGTCTTCTTCGCGCTCGTCTACGTCGTCATGCTGCTCACCGGCGCCCACACCCTCATCCGATACGCCAGGAGGTACGCGCCGAACCGCTTTCCGAAGCGTTTCCGGAAGCGCTGGCCCGAGGGACTGCCGGGTCGAGGCTGGCCGTCCCGAGGTTACGATAAAAAGCTCAATAGAGAAATTAGTCCTTGACAGCGTCACGCTCCCCTGCTAGGAAAGGGGCACGCTCGACAAGTGCGGGCGCAGGACATCGACCGAGCGTTTCCGAACCGCTCCGCGCCGCCGGGGCGGTTTCGTTTGGGAAGCCGCCGCGGTGGAGCGCTCCTCTCGCATGGACCGGACCGGCACGGCCGATTGGACATGGGACCGGGGGAGTGACAGCATGGCCCGGGGGGCCTCGTCTCGGAGGAAGCCACGATGCGACATGCGATCTGCGCGGCCGGCGCTCTCGGCCTTTTTGCCGTCCTGGCGACGGCGCCCACGCCGGCGTCCGCCGTTCCCCTCGGCGCCGGCACCCGCGATGCCGCCGCCGCGGGCGCCGGGCTCGTCGAGGAGGTCCGCTGCCGGCGGATCTGCACCGGCGGCGGGGGGATGACCGTGCGCCGCTGCCGCGTCATCTGCGATCCGATCGCCGTGCGGCGCATCCCGAGGCGTCCCGATCCGGGGCCGCGGTTCGAGCGCCGCGGCCCGATGCAGCGCGGCATGTGACGGCGGCGGCAATCGCGCCTTGAGAAGATAATCCTTGACAGTGTGACGCTCCCCTGCTAGGAAAGGGGCACGCTCGACACGTGCGGGCGCTGGACACCGACCGAAAGATTTCGAACCGCCCCGCGCAGCCGCCGGGGCGGTTTCGTTTGGGAGCGGGCCCGAGGAGGTCGCGACGCTCGGGACCGTGCTCGAGCTGCGGCGGCCGCGCCGGTGCCGCCCGCCGCTCAGTCCGGATCGAATTCCACGTGGAGGTGGTTGTTGGCCGTGTTGGCGAAGGTCTCGAAGATGACGTCGTAATCCCCGCCGACGAGCTGCGCGACCTTCGCGGCCAGGGTCCTGCCTTGCATCACCGTGATGTTGTTGCCGCGAAAGTCGAGCGCGCGGTCCCTGAAGTGCAGCGAACCCTGCTTGTGGCTGCTGTCGTTCCCCGAGGTGATCACGGGTCTCGGGAAGCCAAGCGTCCTCGCCGCCTGGGCGACGGCGGCGATGACCGGCCCCATCGCCGGGTGCAGGTTGGAGATCTTGACCGCGGCACTCTTCACGCCGACGTCATGCTGGGCGGCGACCGCCCTGCCGTCGATCGAGCCACCGGCGGCGGCGAGCGCCGCCGGCGATACGCGGGCCACCCCGGGCCCGTCGTCGATGATCGCGAAGGCATTGAGGATTGGGACGTCGCCGCGCGTCGGGACGTTGCCCAGGAACCGCTTCATATCCTCAATGAGGGCGATCACCCGCCGCCGGCTGCCCGGATAGTCGATGTCCTCGTCCGCGTCGGGAAGGGAGGTGCACGGGTTGATGCAGCCGATCGACGAGAGGAACGCGTTCTTGCCCGGGTGGATGATGATGTCGGTGCGGTTGCCGGTCTTCCGCAGCTCGATGCCCGGCATCTTCGCCTCGATCCTGAGGTCCCTCCGGAAGCCGTTGGTGACGTATTCCGGCCCCCCCGAGGTCTTCAGGGGGTAGCGCCCCGGCAGGATGCGGCTCGGCCTCGCCGGGGTCGCGGGCGTGTCGTTCTGGCCAGGCCCCTTCGACTCGGCGGTGGTGCCGGACAGCGGCACTTCGACGCCGTCCACGACGATGGCGGCGGCCGGCGTGCCGTCATGGAAGACCTCGTACGTGCCGACGGTCCGCGTTTTCCTGCCTCGCGTCTGCTCCTTCAGGCGCACGACATGCAATTCCCAACCCTGTCCGGTGATCGGCACAATAGCCCCCGCTGTTCGACTTGGTCGCGCAGGATGAGCATAGCACGGCGAGCGGGGCCGGAAAGAGGAATGTTCGAAAGAGGCCGCCAGACCGCCACGTCGACTTGGGCCGCCCTCGGCTCTACTGAGTCAACAGGCTCCCCCATTCAGGAGGAACGGGCCGCGGCGCTCGCCAAACGGCTTTTCGATTTGCCGCCGCAGCCGAGGAACGCCGAGAGGTGATCGACGCGGCACAGGCGCGGGCGGGAAAGCGTCGCGCAAGTAGGCCCTTGTTATCCATTCCGCGCGAGTGTTTATGGCGCTATGCGCGTGAAATTCCAAAAGCCGCCGCTGGACGAGCTAGTCATCGGGGTCCATTTCCCGCCACTACTCTCGTTGCAGGCGCAGCACATTGGACTCTTTTGGGCTCACGTTCTCAAGGACCTCCCGGGATGTACCCAAGTTATGCCTCTGGGCGACGAGATTATATCCGCAGAAGATGAAGTGATCCCACTACAACGCTTCTGGTTCGTCAGTCGAGACGAAGCAAACCTGATCCAGTTACAGAAGTCAGCGTTTATCGCTAATTGGCGAAGGAGGCCTGAGGGGCCGGGCTATCCACATTACGAGAACGTCAAGGGGTTCTTTGACGAAAAGTTCGCAACATTTCAGGCTTTCCTGGGGAAAACAGGGCTAGGCGAAATCAAGGTAGTCTCCCACCTGGAGATGGCATATATCAACTTCCTCACTCTAGGAGGATTGAACTCACTGGTTGAACCCGAACGTCTGATGCCTGGTTTGTCGCTACTGTCGTCAAGCATAGGAGAGTTGGCCGGGTTTCGGCAACTTTACACGCTGAGCGTTTCCAGCGATCTTGCGCTTCGAATCGACCTGTCCCACGCACAGCGGATCACTGATGGGGCGCATGGCTTGAAGCTCGAAATACGCGCGCAAGGCATCCCAGATCCGCCCGAAACTAGCGCGGTCGCCGATTGGTTTGATCGCGCCCATACCCACATAGGTGACCTCTTTCTGTCGCTCGTGAGTTCGGAGCTGCAAGAGAGTTGGGGACCGTGCCAGGACTAGACATGCCAAATTTCATCGAACCAGACCTGAGTTCGACTGCATCGCGCTACTCCCGTCCGCTTATCCCGGCGGGGCCGGCTAGGGGGGCGCTTTCGAAGGTCCGGGTTTTCCGACAATCAAACCAGACTTCTGTGTCCTCGGAGACAGCGGTCGGCGGCTCTGACATCGAGCGCCTTATCGCTGCCCATCACGCTCTGTGGCGGATCAAGAGTTTTCCATTCCGCTCCGAGATCTCGCAGCGGCTCACTGTCCTCCGAAGCGCGTGCGTAGATGAGGGCCTGCCTCTGGCCGTCAGCTCAGTTGAGCAGTTTGTCCGCTTCTTGAGCGACCATCCGAATTTGCCGAAGCCGAAGCTCGCGATTACCGATCGCGGTAATGTTCGGGCGCGATGGACGCCGGACAAGGCGCGCCATTTTGCGGTCGAGTTCGCCGGCAATGGCTCAGTTCACTTCGTAGTCATTGCTCCGCGGCCTGGCCAGCGTCCTGCTCATGTTTCTGGCACAGAAACAGAGGGTAATATCCTGAGCCTCGCATCCATGTTGGGCGTAAACTGGCTTGCGTGACCTTGCGCGACGACCACCATTACGTTCGCAACGTTGGTAGATCGAAGATCGAGGACGATGGCTCGATTGATGGCTCCGCGTTCGAACTGAGACCCGGAGTCGATGCGGACGGGCTCTCGGGAAATTGGCCGGAGTTTTTCGCAAACCTTCCGCTCCCGGATGCGATGGTGCGTATCAGAGCAGCGTACATAGCCAAGGGCCGCACGCTCGCCGCACAATCGAGGTTTGCGCTGCTGAATGTCGGCCGCACTCGAGGTGACGTTG
>DASVVU010000136.1:0-17864 GCA_036386395.1 Beijerinckiaceae bacterium
GCTTCGGCGGGGCCGCGGCGGGCTGTGCCGGGGCGGCCTGCTGCTGCGGCTGCTCGCAGCCCTGCTTCTGCTTGTCGTCGTTCCCCGGCACGAACAGGGCCTTGACCCGCCCACCGGGCGTCGTCTCGACGTTCGCGACGCCGGTGTTGAGGTCGTAGACGATGCGCTCGCCGCGGGTGACGTTCTGGCACTGGCTCAAGGCGGCGTTGCCGGTGAGCACGACCTTGTTGGCGACGCGGTCGAAGGTGGCGTTGTCGCTCGTCGCGATCTGGTCCTTCGAGACGACGGTCACGGGGCCGGCGCAGTCGATGTGCTTGACCGAGTCGTTCGGGGACGCCGCCGCGGCGGCCGCGGGCTGCGGCTTCGGGGCGCCGGCCTGGGCGGCATCCTTCTGGCTCTGCCGCTCGTAGAACACGGTGAGCGTCGTGCAGCGCATGGTGGTCTCGCCCTGCACGGCGACGACGTTGCCCTTGAAGACCGCCTTGCCCTCCTTGTCGAACACGTCGAGCCGGTCGGCGTCGATCTTGATCGGCTCCTTGCTGTTCGAGCCGCCGAGGCTGCCGAGGGGGCCCGCGCCGCCGCGCTCCTTCTTGGCCGGCGTCGCCGCCGGCTTCGCGGCCGTCGCCGGAGCGGGTGCCGCCGTTGCCGCCGGAGCCACCGCCGGTCTCGCCGGCTGCTGCTGGGCGACGGCGTGGGCGGCCGGCCCGCCGAGGGCGAGGGCGGCGGCCGCGAGGGGAGCGAAGAGACGGTTCATGGACGCAAACTCATCGGTTCGGCCTGCGAGGTCCGGGCCGCTGGCGCGGCCTGGGCGCCGCCGGCCGGGGCGGCGGGCGGCGCGGGCGCGGCCTGGGGTGCTGGCGCGGAGGCGCCGGCGGCCGGGGCGTTCTCGATCACCGTCCGGACGGAGCCGATGAACGTGATGACCTTGCCGCCGTCGGTGATGTCGAGGCTGTCCGCCTCGACGGTGGCGTTCGTGAGCTTCACCCGCACGGGCTCCTTCGAGGACATCGTGCCGGCCTTGAAGTCGGCCTTGGCCGACTTGAGCCAGGCTTCCTGGTCCTTGTCGGTGCGCACGTGGATGTCGCTCTGGAGCTCGAGCTGCTCCTTCTGGGTGTCGAAGACGCCGGTCGCGGCGGTGAGGTAGGCCTGCGTGCCCTCGGCGTCCATGGTCATGCGGGCCCGCATCTCCTTGAGCTCGATGACGGTCGGCTTGCGCACGTCCTGGAGGGCCGCGACGGCCGTGACCTCGTAGCCGCGGGCGTCCTTGCGGTAGCCCGTGAGGCGCGGCTGCTCCATGGTGATCTTGGTGCCTTCGAGCTTCACCGATCCAAGCGTCAGGTTGCCCATGCGCCCGAACGGATCGAAGATTGCAATGACTGCGACGGCTCCGATCGCGAGCGTCGCCCCGACCGGGATGACGATGCGGAAGAAGCGCACCCGGCGCGAGTGGCGGCGGGCCTTGGCATAGGCGCGCGCGCCCGCGCGGGCGGACCGCCCGGCCGGCGCCGTGATCGCAACCGCATGACCCACTGGAAAGACCCTGCCCACCTTTATCGGCCATCGGTGCCCGACCGCCATGGCGAAGTTGTGGCCGCCGCCTCGCCAGCCCCGATCTGCCGCCGAATCCGCCCCTTCGGGGGACTGGAAGCAATTTGCACGCGAGACCCTTAACCGCCGGTTCGCCGGCCGCGCTCCCTCGCGGTCGCGGGACCGGCCGCTCAGGAGAAATTGTCGACGGAGACGATCCAGCCCGCCTCCCGCTCGGGCCTTCTGGCCGGCACGCCATGATCCGCGCCTGCCCGGGTGCCGCAGCGCTCCCGGTTGCGCTGAGGCGCGTCCGGCTCGGACAGGGCTTTGTCCGGCTTCTGCCGCTCCCGCAGGATTCGGCTGAGCTTCAGGAGACTGCAGCGCATGCCCTTCCACCTCCGAGTCATGGGAGCGACCTCCCGCCTCGTCTTCAATGGGCAGGACACAGGGGATTCGCGGCGCAAGCGTGGCGGGGCGGCGGCGAAGCTTGGCCATAATCCGGGCCCGCGCGCCCCAAAACGCAAACGGCGCCCGAAGGCGCCGCGCGGTCAGGCGATCGGCCTAAGCCTTACGCCTCGGAGGACTTCACCTTGAGGACCTGCCGGCCGCGGTACATGCCGGTCTTGAGGTCGACGTGGTGGGGGCGGCGAAGCTCGCCCGAATCCTTGTCCTCGACGTAGGTCGGGGCTTTGAGGGCGTCGGCCGAGCGGCGCATTCCGCGGCGCGACGGCGAGGTCTTTCGTTTCGGAACGGCCATGGTTCGTCTCCGGTCGTCTGGTCCAGGCGGCTTGTCATAAGCGAAGCGCCCGCATGCGGGCGCCGCTTCGAAGTCGCGATGCGATGAGGTGCCGGGTCTATATAGGCGTTTTGCCGATAATGCCAGCCCCTGTCCGGGTTCAGTACATCTGAGACGACGAGCAGAGTCGTCCGTCGAGCGCATGGAAGCCTCGTGTTTCGGCGGCAGGGGTGATGTCATGTGTGGATGGCCCCCTTCTGGCAAGGGCTTTCTGCGCTTTGGCCGTCGTTGGCTTGCGGTCATGTGTCCGGCCTGTTGTCGCGGTCGCACGACCGCTGGCCCTGATGGGATTCGACCGGCCGGGGCTCAATCAAGGACACGGACTTTGACGTCCTTTGACATACGTCGAGCTTTCCCGGCCCGCCGATCGACCGACGACGCCATCATGCAGTCTGCCCTCGCAAGCCCTCCGGTTCGGTCCCTGGCGGATGAAGCCGCGAACGAGGCCTGTCAGGCCGCGGCCGGTCTGTCCCGGAACTCGGTCTTGTGCACCATCACGGCGAAGGCGATGCGGGCCATCTTGTTGGCGAGCGCCACCGCCGCCACGAGGCGCGGCTTCTTGGCCAGCAGGCTCGCGAGCCATGGGTCGGCCTTGCCCCTCCGGCTGGTGATGATCGCCATGGCGCCGTTGACGAGGAGCCGGCGCAGATAGGCGTCGCCGCGCTTCGAGATGCCGCCGAGCCTGACCTTGCCGCCGCTCGCGTGCTGCTTCGGCGCCAGCCCGAGGTAGGCCGCGAAGTCGCGCCCCGAGGCGAAGCGCTCGGGGTTGGTAATCCGCGCCGCCATGGCGCTCGCCACGATCGGGCCGAAGCCCGGGATGGTGGCGAGCCGCCGGCTCGTCTCGCTGGCCTTGTGGACAGCCAGCACCTGGGCATCGAGGGACTGAAGCTCGGCCTCGATCGCCTCGAGTGCCCGGGCCATGGCGGCGAGCGCCTCGCGCAGGAGGGCGGGCAGGCGCGCGTCGGCCGGATCCTCGACCGTCGCCATCAGGCCCTTGAGGTTCGCCGGCCCCTTGGCGGCGACGAGGCCGAACTCGGACAGATGCGCCCGCAGGGCGTTGGTCAGCATGGTCCGCTGCCGCACGAGGAGCTCGCGCACCCGGTGCTGCGAGGCCGCCGCCTGCTCCTCCGTCGTGCGCACCGGCACGAAGCGCATGCCGCGGCGACCGAGCGCCTCGCAGATCGCCTCGGCGTCGGCCGCGTCGGTCTTGTTGCGGCGGACATAAGCCTTGACGTAGGCCGGCGGGATCAGCCGCACCTCGTGCCCAAGCCCGGACAGCACGCGCGCCCAGTGGTGCGCCGTGCCGCACGCCTCCATCCCGACGAGGCAGGGCGGCAGCCTGCCGAAGAACCCCTCCACCTGGCCGCGCCGCAGCGATCGGCGCAGCACGACCGTGCCGCTCGCGTCGACGGCGTGGACCTGGAAGACATGCTTGGCGAGATCGAGCCCGATCGTGGTAATCTGATGCACGGATGGCCTCCTCTGTTGGACCTTGACAGCCCAACATGGCGCACGACGCCGTTCGGGGGCCATCCACCCCATCAAGGACGGGCCGAAGGCCCGCCGCCTTAAGGCGGCCGAAGGTCCTTGACATCGCCCCTGCCGCCGAAAAATCCTCATCCATGCGCGCGACGGACGGGTCTCGACAGGAGGGCTCGCCGTCTCACATCTGTCTGATCCCGGACAGCCCCAAAGGCTAGCGCCGCAGGCATCCTGCGAAGGGTGCCGCCGCGTTCATGCGGGCAAGGAGCCGGCTCGCGAGGTTGCGGTGGCGGGCGGAGGGGCGGCCCGAGTTGCGCAGCTTCGGGTTCGGAAGCGCCGTGACCAGGAGCGCGGCCTCCTGGCGCGAGAGGTCGCGGGCCGACTTGCCGAAGTGGCGCCGCGCCGCCGCCTCGATCCCGAACGTGCCCTCGCCCCATTCGGCGACGTTGAGATAGTTCTCCATCATCCGGCGCTTCGGCCAGACGAGGTCGAGATAGAGCGCGATCGGGATCTCCAGCGCCTTGCGGACGTAGGAGCGGCCCGGCCAGAGAAAAAGGTTCTTGGCGACCTGCATCGGCACCGTCGAGGCGCCGCGGCTCGGGCCTTCCTCGTCCTCGACCACCTCCCGGAGCGCGTCCCAGTCGACGCCGCCGTGGAGGCAGAAGCGGGCGTCCTCGGAGGCGACGACGGCAAGGGGCACGGCGGGCGCGACGGCGTCGAGGGGCACCGCGACGCGCTCCGCGCTCTTGAGCGTCGCCCAGCGCCCGAGCATGAGGGTCGAGACCGGCGTCACGACCCGGTAGGCGAGGCCGAGCGCCAGCACGGCGACGACGGCGAGGAGCACGAGGACGATGACGGCGCGGACCGCCCGTGCCAGAAAGCGCAGGCTCATCCGCTGCTCCCCGGCGCGCCCGCGCCTCGAAGAAGAACCGCCCCCGTCAGGACCATGACCTCCGAAACCCGAGCACCCGCGTTCGAGACCCGGCTCGCCGAGACGGCGCGGGCGGTCGAGGCGGTGCTCGAAGCCCTCCTATCCGACGAAGCCCGTCCGGGCGAGGTCGCCCGCCCGCCGCGGCTGATAGCAGCGATGCGCCACGCGGTGCTGTCTGGCGGCAAGCGGCTGCGGCCGTTCCTCGTGGTCGAGACGGCGCGGCTCCTCGGGCGCGAGGGCACGGACGTGCTCCGGGCGGCGGCCGCGGTCGAGCTGCTGCACGGCTATTCCCTCGTCCACGACGACCTGCCGGCCATGGACGACGACGACCTGCGCCGGGGCCGGCCCACGGTCCACCGCGCCTTCGACGAGGCGACCGCAATTCTCGCCGGCGACGCCCTCCAGACGCTGGCCTTCGAATGCCTCGCCGACCCGGCGGCGCATCCCGACGCCGCGGTGCGCAGCGCGCTGGTGCTGGGGCTCGCCCGCGCGGCGGGCCTCGGCGGCATGGCCGGCGGGCAGATGCTCGACCTTGCGGCGGAGGGGCGCTGGGGCGAGGCAGCTATCGGAGAGGCCGAGGTGCGCCGGCTCCAGGCCATGAAGACCGGCGCGCTCCTCGCCTTCTCGGTCGAGGCGGGCGCGCTCCTCGCCGGAGCCGATCCGGCCGCCATGGCGAACCTTCGCGCCTACGGCCGCGCGCTCGGCGCCGCGTTCCAGGTCGCCGACGATCTTCTCGACCGGGAAGCCACGGCCGAGGCCATGGGCAAGCGCACCGGCAAGGACGCCGGCAAGGGCAAGGCGACCCTCGTCGACCTCCTCGGCCCCGACGGCGCCCGGGCCGAGTGCGCCCGCCTCGTCGCGGAGGCCCTGCGGGCCCTCGAAGGCTTCGGCCCGAAGGCCGACACCCTTCGCGACGCCGCCCGCTTCACGGCCGCCCGCAGGGCCTGACTGATCCTCCCCGTTCGCGGAGGTCCCGCTGATGTGGGGAAGGGAGGCGGCGGCCGGCACCGTCCGGCTTCGTCCCATCACCGTCGCGGATGACGCGCATCATCGTCGCGCTTTTGCCGCATCATCGTCGGGGTCCAGCGCGGCCCGGAATAGGAAAATGTTTCACGTGAAACATCGCCCGGCGGGCCCCCTCCGCCAGGCTTCGCAGGGTCCCCTCCCCCGCTGCGCATGGGAGGATATCACGCCGCCTGCGCGGCGAGCTGGGCGGCCTGGTGCTCGGTCGTCAGCGCGTCGACGATCTCGTCCAGGGCCGTGCCGTCCATCACTTCCTCGATCTTGTAGAGGGTCAGGTTGATGCGGTGGTCGGTCACCCGGCCCTGGGGAAAATTGTAGGTGCGGATGCGCTCGGAGCGGTCGCCGGAGCCGACCTGGGCGCGGCGGTCGGCGGCGCGCTCCTTGTCCTTGCGGGTGCGCTCGGCGTCGTAGAGGCGGGCGCGCAGCACCGCGTAGGCCTTGGCCCGGTTCTTGTGCTGCGAGCGCTCCTCCTGGACGACCACCACGATGCCGCTCGGGATGTGGGTGAGGCGCACGGCGGACTCCGTCTTGTTGACGTGCTGGCCGCCGGCGCCGCCGGAGCGCATGGTGTCCGACTTCACGTCGGCCTCGTTGATGGCGATGTCGACGTCCTCGGCCTCAGGGAGAACCGCGACAGTCGCGGCCGAGGTGTGGATGCGCCCCGACGCCTCGGTGTCGGGCACCCGCTGGACCCGGTGCACGCCGCTCTCGAACTTGAGCCGCGCAAACACGCCGCGGCCCTTGATCTCGGCGACGACCTCCTTGTAGCCGCCGGCCGTGCCCTCGCTCTGGGAGACGATCTCGACCTTCCAGCCCTTGAGTTCGGCGTAGCGGGCGTACATGCGGAAGAGGTCGCCGGCGAAGAGCGCAGCCTCGTCGCCGCCGGTGCCGGCCCGCACCTCCAAGATCGCGCTCTTCTCGTCGGCCTCGTCCTTGGGCAGGAGGAGAAGCTTGAGGCCCTGCGCCGCCTTCTCGACCGCTTCCTCGGCGGCCGGGCGCTCCTCCTCGGCGAGCGCCCGCATCTCGCGGTCGGTCGCCGGATCGTCGATGAGGCTGTCGAGCCCGGCGAGGTTGTCGGCCGCGGCCTTGTAGGCGCGGATCGCCTCGACGACCGGGTCGAGCTCCGAAAGCTCGCGAGAGAGAGCGACAAAAGTCTCGGCGTCGGGACCGCTCGCCAGCGTCGCGTTGATGACGGCGTGGCGGGCGACGATGGCGTCGAGGCGCTCGGCGGGCGGGGCGGCGGACATCGGCTCAGACCGGGATCCCATGGTTCTCGGCGACCTCGGCCAACGCCGGGCGCAGCGACTCGACGCCCGGCCGCGACAGTGCCTCGGCAATAAGGTCGGACACGCGCTCCGTCTCCAGCCCGAGCACCATTGCCTTGACCGGCCCGACGGAGGCCGGGGACATGGACAGCTCGCGGAAGCCGAGCCCGATGAGAGCCATGGCCTCCAGCGGCTTGCCGCCGATCTCGCCGCAGATCGTGACCGGGCAGCCGGCGGCGCCGGCCCGCTCCAGCACCGTCTTGAGGGCGCGCAGCAGCGGAGGGCTCAAGGGATCGAAGCGGTTCGCCACCATGCGGTTCTCGCGGTCGGCCGCGAAGAGGTACTGCATGAGGTCGTTCGAGCCGACGGAGAGGAAGTCGGCTTCCCGCGCGATGTCGTCGATCTCGAACAGGAGCGAGGGCACCTCGACCATGGCGCCGAGCTCGATTTTTTTGGGCGGGGCGTGCCCGTGGCGGGCGAGATGCGCCTCTTCGCGCCGCACCACGGCCTTGGCGCGGGCGAACTCGCCGCAGGTCGCGACCATCGGGAACATCAGCTTGAGCCTTCGCCCCGCCGCGGCCTTGAGGAGCGCCCGGACCTGGGCCCGCAGGAGCGCGGGGCGGTCGAGAGAGATGCGGATCGCCCGCCAGCCCAGCGCCGGATTCTCCTCCTCGACCTTCTGCATGTAGGGCAGGATCTTATCGCCGCCGATGTCGAGGGTGCGGAAGGTCACGGGGCGGTCGCCGACGGCGTCGAGGACGGCCTGGTAGAACTTCTGCTGCTCGGACCCCGTCGGCATGCGCTCGGCGATCATGAACTGCAGCTCGGTGCGGAACAGGCCGATGCCGTCGGCGCCGGTCTCGGCGAGGTGCGGCAGGTCGACGAGGAGCCCGGCGTTGAGGTTGATGCCGACCGCGATGCCGTCCTTCGTGACCGCCGGCACGTCGCGGAGCTTGCGGTATTTCTCCTGGCGCCGCGCGCGGAGCCGAGCTTTCGCGGCGTAGGCCGCCTCGACGTCGGCGCGGGGGCGGATGTGCACGTCGCCGAGGCCGCCGTCGACGATCACGGCGTCGCCCTGCTCCACGAGGGCGGTGACGTTCTCGACCTCGCCGACCGCCGCGATCCCGAGGGCCCGCGCCACGATGGCGATATGGCTCGTCGGGCCGCCCTCCTCGAGCACGAGCCCGCGCAGGCGCGAGCGGTCGTAGTCGAGGAGCGCCGCCGGCCCCATGGAGCGGGCGACCAGGATCGCGTTGTCGGGGAGGTGCTCCTCGGCCTTGACGAGCTCGCGCCCGACGAGGCGGTGGAGGAGGCGGTTCGCAAGGTCGTCGAGGTCGTGCAGGCGGTCGCGCAGGTAGGGATCGGCTTGGCGCATCATGCGGGCGCGGTTGTCGGACTGCACCCGCTCGACCGCAGCCTCGGCGGTCAGCCCCGAGACGACGGCCTCGCGCATGCGGCGCAGCCAGCCCTGGTCGTGGGCGAACATGCGGAAGGTCTCGAGCACGTCCCGGTGCTCGCCGTGATGGGCGACGTCGCCGCGCTCGATCAGCTCGTCGATCGAGGCCCGCACCTCCGAGATCGCGGTGTCGAGGCGCTTGAGCTCCGCCGGCACGTCCTCGGCGATGAGGTTCTTCACCACGACCCGGGGCTCGTGCAGCACGGCGTGGCCGAGGCCGACGCCCTCGGCGAGCGGCGCCCCGCGCTGGTGCACGGGGCGCCTGAGCGCCGTCGCTTCTTGAGTCGCGAGGGCCTGCAGCTCGCCCGAGGCCAGCATCTCGGCCAGCACCATAGCGGTCGTCTGGAGCGCCTCGATCTCCTCCTCGGTGTAGACCCGGTGGGTGCGGTTCTGGACGACGAGGACGCCGAGGGTGTTGCCGGCCCGCAGGAGCGGTACGCCGAGGAAGGCGTGGTAGATCTCCTCGCCGGTCTCCGGGCGGTAGGAGAAGGCCGGGTGCGTCTGGGCGTCGGACAGCGCCAGGGGCTCGGCGGTCTTGGCGATGAGGCCGACGAGGCCCTCGCCCGCCCGCATGGTGGTGAGGTGCACGGCCTCCCGGTTCAGGCCCTCCGTGGCGTAGAGCTCGAGGGCCCCGTCGGCCCGCATGACGTAGACCGAGCACACCTCGGCCACCATGTTGCCGGCGATCAGCACCACGATCCTGTCGAGGCGCGCCTGTGCGCCGACCGGCTCCGCCATGACCTCGCGGAGGCGGCGCAGAAGAACGCGCGGACCGCCGGGAGCGGTTGGCATGAGCGTGCGATTCCCGTTCCGGGCCGCCGCCGCGGCCGGCCCTCGAACCCGTTTATGTCCCTTGGATGGCCCCGCGGTCAAAGCCGCCGGACGGCGAAGCCGACGCTGCGTCATTCAGACCCGGTCGAGGCCGTATAGCGAGTGCAGCGTGCGCACGGCAAGAGCCTGTCGGGATCGGCACATATGAGACGGCGTGCGAGGCGTCCGTCGATCGCATGGAAGCGCGTGTTCCGGCGGGAGATCCGGGTCGAGGCCAAGGGCGGGCCGAAGGCCCGCCGCCTTCGGCGGTTGGGTGCTGTCCTAATCAGGTCGCCAGTGTTCTAGGGTCTGTTGGAGTTCATCATGCGATCTTTCCTCCTCCCCCTTGTGGGGAGGACCGACTCGGGGCGAAGCCCGGAGGGAGGAGGGGGTTGCCGGCCATAGGGCTCTTGGTCGAAGCCGGCCCGCCGCCACACCAGCCGCAGGGCAAGGCCAAGCGATCCGTCAAGCCTCGGCCCCTGCGGCTGACGCGGTTGCGGACTTCGTCGACAAGGCGCTCCATGCCCGTCGTCGACCGCCCACCCCGTCAGGTCAGCCCCGAGACGAAGGGTGTTCAATGCCCCGTCGGCTGTCCCGCCATGGGAACAATACGCTCTCGTCGGGCTTGACAATCAGAATGAATTCGTTATATACACTAGCATCAAGATTGGGAAGATGCGCTATGACCCTACCTCTCCTCCACACCCGGCCTTTGCATGCCCAGACCACGCCGCGTACAGTAGCAGCGCGAGGGGGCGTTAGAGATGAGCCTCATCTTAGAGGCCGGTGTCGAAGACCGCATTTGCGGAATCGCAGCTAAGGGCAATCTCGCCGCTCGACGGGAAGTAGCGAAGGTTTTCGCGTTCCTCAAGCAGCTAGAGAAAGCCATGACCAGTGGCTCACCCGACTTTTGGAATATCGCGGGCAGTGCTAGTGGACGGCTCACTGCTGGTAAAACGCAGTCTAATGGCGAGTCCCTCTGGATACTCTATCGCGAGCATTCCTATTGCATCGCCGTACTATCGAAGAGCGGTGGGGTGATTAGGGTTCTAGCCGTCTGCGGCGGGAGCGAGCTGGCACAGATTGAACAGAGGCTGTGCGTACCGTGAGCGCTTCCTACCCTGCTTAAGGAGAAATCGTCATGGCTGCCGAGCGGAAAAACGCCCTTCTTAACCTTGAGAAGCGCCTCAACAAAATTCCTGATATGACAGCGCTCCTTGAAGAGGCGCACGCTGTTCTTGTTGAAGAGGAGAACGCTGCATCTCAGGTTGCTACGCTAGTGCGGCAGAGTAGGAAGGCCGCGGGGTTGTCTCAGGCAGCCTTAGGGCAGAAGCTCGGGGTATCGCAATCTCGCGTTTCTCAACTAGAGCAGCGCGAAGGTACCTTTGGTGCTTCCGTTGTATTACTTGCACGTATAGCGGCAGCATGCGGACAAACCCTCCGTCTCTCGCTTGGAAACAATGTATCAGTAGAGGCTCGCCACCGGGAGAAAGTCACGTGATCAACCACGCCCTTTCGGGGAAACTCCTCGAGACAATTGGAGCCTTTCTGATCGCGTACGTTGGGTTGCGAGCCGCTTACATCGAGCTATTTATTGTCGCACCGATCCGGCGAGGTACAGGCTTGGGGAATGTTGCAGGCTTGGCCGGTAGGCTCGATGAGTTAACAGAGGCTCGCCGTCGCGAGTTCGGCCCCTACGAGGCGATGATGGTCGCATTCGGCACAGTGTGCGTCGCTGTGGGATGCGCTTGGTACGTAGTGGCTCTCTTGTTCGGAACAGGCCATTGAATCTCCGGCAGCAGCGGTGACCATCCTGTCTTGACAACCTCGCCTAGGGCCCAGCGTTCGAGTAGGGTCGAGACGACCGAAAAGTTACGCCCGGTCTCCCTTGCGCTTATTCGAAAGCTGCCGTTCCGCTCCGGCCATCTTCGGACGCGACGGAGCCACGTCCGAGAAGGGCGGAAGCGGCCGTAGAGCAGCAAGCTGATTGAGTTTAGACCCTTAGGGTCAGAAGCCGCTCTTCTTGAGCGTGCCGCAGAGATACACGCCAGGACGGCCAATTTCGGCCCGGCGCCGTCCGGGAGAAGAACTCTTCGGCCGTGTTGCACCGCGCCTTCAGACCCGGTCGAGGCCGTACAGCGAGTGCAGCGTACGCACGGCAAGCTCCGTGTAGGCGGCGTCGATCAGGACCGAGAACTTGATCTCCGAGGTGGTGATCGCCCGGATGTTGATGCCCTTCTCGGCGAGCGCCTTGAAGGCCTTGGCGGCGACGCCGGCGTGGCTGCGCATGCCGACCCCGATGGCCGAGACCTTCACGACATCCGTCGCCCCTTGGAGCTTCGAGAAGCCGATCGCCTCGCGCCGCTCCCCCAGGATCCGCTCGGCGCGCTCGAACTCCGCCGCCGGCACCGTGAAGGTGATGTCGGTGGTGGCGGCGTCGTCGGAGACGACCTGGATGATCATGTCGACGTTGATGTTGGCCTCGGCGAGAGGCATGAAGATCGCGGCCGCGACCCCGGGCTTGTCGGCGACGTTGCGCAGCGTGATCTGGGCCTCGTCCTTGGAGTAGGCGATGCCCGTGACGACCTGCTGTTCCACGATGTCCTCCTCGTCGCAGATGAGGGTGCCTTCCTTCGGGTCGGCCGGGTCGTCGAAGCTCGAGCGCACGTAGGTCGGCACCCGGTGCAGCATGGCGAGCTCGACCGAGCGCACCTGGAGCACCTTGGCCCCGAGCGAGGCCATCTCGAGCATCTCCTCGAAGGCGATCTTGTCGAGGCGCCGCGCCTTCGCGACGATGCGGGGGTCCGTGGTGTAGACCCCGTCGACGTCGGTGTAGATGTCGCAGCGGTCGGCGGACAGCGCCGCCGCGAGCGCCACCGCGCTCGTGTCCGAGCCGCCGCGGCCGAGCGTCGTGATGCGGCCCGTGTCCTTGTGGACGCCCTGGAAGCCCGACACCACGGCGACCTCGCCGCGGGCGAGGCCCTTGAGCATGGCGGTCCCGTCGATGTCGGCGATGCGGGCCGAGCCGTGGGCGTCGGAGGTCAGGATCGGGATCTGCCAGCCCTGCCAGGAGCGGGCCGCAAGGCCCATCTCCTGGAGCACGATGGCGAGGAGCCCCGAGGTGACCTGCTCGCCGGAGGCCACGACCACGTCGTACTCGCGCGGGTCGAACAGGCTGGATGCCTCCTTGCACCAGCCGACGAGCTCGTTCGTCTTGCCGGCCATGGCCGAGACCACGACCGCGACCTCGTACCCCGCCTCGACCTCGCGCTTGACGTGCCGCGCGACGTTGCGGATGCGCTCGACCGTCGCGACGGAGGTTCCGCCGAACTTCATCACCAGGCGGGGCATTCAGGCCTCGGGCGGGATTCTTCCGGATGGCGAAGGCCGCGGAGGGGCGGGGCGGCTCCGCGCCGGGCGCGTATAGCGCATCCGGAGGAGGGGGCAAGCCGAGCAGGCCCGCGTCAGGCGAACCGATAATCCTCGCGGATGGGGTGGAACACGTCGAGGATGCGGCAGCGGGTGAGAGCGCGGCCGGAGTGCGGCGCGTCCCCGGGGATCGCCAGCACGTCGCCGGCTTTGAGGCGGTGCGGCGTGCCGTCGACCGTAAGCTCGAACTCGCCTTCGAGCATGTTCACGACCTGCTCGTGCGGGTGCGAATGGCGCGGCAGCGCGGCGCCCTCCTCGATGTCCCAGTACACGAAGGTCATGGCGGCCGAGTGGAGGAATTTCCCTTTCATGCCCGGCATCTGCTCGCGCACGGGCACGTCCGCGAGGGGGAGGGCTCGGGCGGAGAGATCGACGGCGGTGCTCATGGGGGGCTCCCGGGAAATCGCGGGCAGACTAGCGGGCCGGCGGCGGCTGTCGAGGCCCCGACGGAGCCCGACGATGATGCGGGAAAATACCGACGATGTTACGCAACGTTCCCGACGATGTTGCGCGACGTTGCGACGATGTCGACAACGGTGGACGGCGGACAGCCTTGCCGGGAGCCGGAGCGCCGCGGCGCTTGCCGTGCCGGAGCGTTCGCGGCAGGAAGGGGAGATGACGGGCAGCTCCACCATCGACCCGCAGGAGGTCGCGCGCTTCGACCGGCTCGCCCGCGACTGGTGGGACCCGAAGGGGCCGATGCGGCCCCTGCACCGGCTGAACCCCGTGCGCCTGGCCTATGTCCGCGACGAGGCCTGCCGGCGCTTTTCCCGCGATCCGCGCGGCGCGCGGCCCCTCGAAGGGCTCGCCGCCCTCGACGTCGGCTGCGCCGGCGGCCTCCTGTCGGAGCCCCTCGCGCGCCTCGGCGCGGCGGTGACCGGGCTCGACCCGGCGGCGGAGAACGTCGCCGTCGCCCGGCTCCACGCCGAACGCGCGGGGCTCGCGATCGACTACCGCGAGGACGCGATCGAGGCGGTGGCCGGACGGGGGGAGCGCTTCGAGCTCGTGCTCGCCATGGAGGTGGTCGAGCACGTCGCCGACGTGCCGGCCTTCGTCGCGGCCTGCTGCCGAACGGTCGCCCCGGGCGGCCTCCTCCTCATGTCGACCATCAACCGGACGCTGCGGGCCTACGCGCTTGCCATCGTCGGCGCCGAGTACGTCCTGGGCTGGCTGCCGAAGGGCACGCACGACTGGCAGAAGTTCGTCACCCCGGACGAGCTCTCGGACGCCATTACGGCCGGCGGCCTCGCCATCGCGGACACCCGGGGCATGGTCTACAACCCGCTGACGGACGGCTGGTCGCTCTCCCGCGACACGGGCGTCAACTACATGGTCGCGGCGGAGCGCCCCCCGGCCGGCGCCGCGCCGGCATGATCCGGGTCACCGACACGCTCTCCATCGACGAGCGCGCGCTGGACGAAAGCTTCGTGCGGGCGTCCGGGCCCGGCGGGCAGAACGTCAACAAGGTCGCGACCGCCGTGCAGCTCCGCCTCGACCTTTCCGCCTCGGGTCTGCCGGAGGAGGTGCGCGCCCGCCTCGCGCGCCTTGCCGGCAAGCGCCTGACCCAGGACGGCGCGGTCCTCATCATGGCGCAGCGCCACCGCACCCAGGAGCGCAACCGCGAGGACGCCCTTGCCCGCCTCCTCGACCTCGTCCGCCGCGCCGCCGAGCCGCCGAAGCCGCGCCGGCCGACGAAGCCGACCTACGCCTCGAAGCAGCGCCGCCTTAAGACGAAGGCGCGGCGCTCGCGCATCAAGAGCGGGCGAGGGGCGAAGCCGGAGATGGAGTAGGCGAGTCCTGTGATGTTGGCAGGGGAGGAGCGGAGTCTAGCTCGGAGGGGTCGTCCGCCATCAGCAAGTCGAGGTGGGCGTGGCGCGGATCCATTTCGATCGCTTCGATCGCGGCCATGATCTCGTCCGGCAGCTCCACTGCCTTGAGATGCTGACGATCCATGATTCTCAGTTCCGCTCGTCGGGGACGATCGGCAGGGGGTGGACCTCGATGCCTTCCTCGATGAGCTCGCGGGCCTCGGCCGGAGTCGCCTCGCCGTAGATCGAGCGGTGCTCGATCTCGCCGTAGTGCATCCTGCGGGCCTCGTCGGGGAAGCGGCCGCCGACGTGCTCGCGCAGGGCCTTGACCATGGCCCGCAGCTCCCGCTCCTTCTCCGAGAACAGGGCGACGGGCTGCGGCGCGGGCGAAGCCGCCGGCGCGGGCACGGGCACGGGAACCGGCAGGCTCGGCTCCGGGCTCACTTCCAAGGTCCTGCCCAAATCCGTGCCCCGATCGGTGCGGGCGATCCGCGGAGCCATGATCTGCTTCTCGACCTTCGCCGAGCCGCAGACCGGGCACTCCACGAGCCCGCGCTTCTTCTGCGCGTCGTAGGCGTCGCTCGAGGGGAACCAGCTCTCGAATTCGTGGTCCCGGTCGCAGGCAAGGGCGTAGCGGATCATCGTGCAACCTTTAGCACGCAACGTTCAAGGGTGCTAAATCGGGTTGCGGCGGGCCGGCGGCAAAGCGGCAGGCGGTCGCGGCCCTCGACGGCGGGGCCGCTCAGGCCGAGGCAGCCTGCCGCTCCGGCGCCGCCGCGGCGATCTCGACCCGGAACGGCCGGGCGTGCCTGAGCGCCGGGATGCGCTGGCGCGCATTCAGGACCTTCGCCGGATCGATCTCGGCGAGGATAACGCCCGGCTCCGTGCCGGCCTCGGCCAGCACCCGGCCCCAGGGGTCGACGATGAGGGAGTGGCCAAAAGTTTCGCGGCCGTCCTCGTGCGTCCCGCCCTGGGCGGCCGAGATCATGAAGGCGCCGGTCTCGACGGCGCGGGCCCGGTGCAGGACGTGCCAGTGGGCCTCGCCGGTCTGGCGGGTGAAGCAGGCGGGCGCGGTCAGGAACGAGGCCCCGGCCTCGGCGAGCGCCCGGTAGAGGGCGGGGAAGCGCACGTCGTAGCAGATGGTGAGGCCGAGATAGCCCCAGGGCAGGGAGGCCAGCACCGCCCGCTCGCCGCCCGTGTAGGTGCGCGATTCGCGCCAGCTCTCGCCGTTCGGAAGGTCAACGTCGAAGAGGTGGATCTTGTCGTAGGATGCGAGAACGTCGCCCTGCGGATCGATCAGGAAGGCGCAGTTCGCGACCTTCTCGCCCACTTTGATCGCAAGCGACCCGGCGTGAACCCAGACGCCCTTCTCGCGGGCGACCTCGCGCAGGCCGGCGAGCGTCGGGTCGCGGTCCTCGGACGCAATCTTCTCGAACAGGGCTTCGCGGGAGCGCTCGACCAGGGAAGTCATCTCCGGCGTCTGCACGTAATGGGCGCCCTGCGAGGCCGCCTCGCGGACCAGGGCCACGGCGTCGTCGCGGTTCCTGAGGGGGTCGCGCCCCGAGCGCATCTGGGCGCAGGCGGCGACGAAGGGGCGGGCGGTCATGAGGCTCTCCGAGGTGTCGGCTCTCCGGTCAGGCGGCGGCGAGAAGCTTGTCCAATTCGCCTTTCCTGTCCAGGGCGTAGAGGTCGTCGCAGCCGCCGACGTGGCGGGAGCCGATGAAGATCTGCGGCACGGTCGAGCGGCCGTTCGCCTTCCGCAGCATCTCGTCGCGAAGGTCGGGCTTTCCGCTGATCTCGATCTCGGTGAAGGCGATGCCCTTCTGGTTCAGAAGGTCCTTCGCGGCCATGCAGTAGGGGCACCAGGTCTTGGTGTAGATCGTCACCGGCGGCATCGGGGAAGCTCCTGTCGGCTCGCCCCAGGATATGGAAACGGCCCCGCGCGGCTTCAACGGCGGCTCGGGCCGAGCCCGTTCGGCACCGCTCGGCCGGCGGACCGGCCACGAGCCTTACGGCCATCGAGACGCTTGAATCGCAACCGCGCCCACGCCAGAAGCCCCGATTGGACGCCGGGGCCAAGTTAGGCTTCGCAAGATGCGAAGGCGGCGAGCCGGAGGGAGGACAACATGCGCCTGCAGGACAAGACCGCCCTCGTGACCGGCGCGGCGCAAGGGTTCGGGCTCGGCATCGCCGAGACCTTCGCCCGGGAGGGGGCTCGGGTCGCGCTGCTCGACCTTCAAGGGGAGGCCGCCAAGGCCGCGGCCGAGAAGGTCGGCCACGGCGCGGTCGCGCTCGGCTGCGACGTGGCGAAGTGGTCGGAGGTCGAGCGCGCCGCGAGCGAGGCCATCCGGCAGCTCGGGCGGGTCGACATCGTCGTCAACAACGCCGGCACGAGCCACCGCAACCAGCCCATGCTCGATACCACCGAGGAGGAGTTCGACCGGGTCTTCGCCGTCAACGTCAAGTCGATCTATCTCATGGCCAAGGCCTTCGTGCCGCATTTCCGCGCGATCGGCGGCGGGGTCTTCCTCAACATCGGCTCGACGGCGGGCATCCGGCCGCGGCCGGGGCTCGCCTGGTACAACGCCTCGAAGGGGGCCGTGAACCTCGTCTCGAAGTCGATGGCGGTCGAGCTCGCGGGCGACCGCATCCGGGTCAACGCCATCGCGCCGGTCGCGGGCGAGACGCCGCTTCTCGCCACCTTCATGGGCGAGGACACGCCGGAGCGCCGCGCCGCCTTCAAGAGCGTGATCCCCTGGGGCCGCTTCTCGACCCCCCAGGACATCGCCAACGCCGCCCTCTTCCTGTGCTCGGACGAGGCCGAGATGGTGACGGGCGCGGTGCTCACCGTTGACGGCGGGCGCTGCATCTAACGCCGCTGTCATTCCGGGGGCTTCGCGAAGCGAAGAGCCCGGAGGGCATAGCCCCGGGCTATGGCCTAAAAGATGAATTCGTAAGCTGCGTCAAAGGCTTGCCTCCCGACGCGGGCGGCTTATGTTCGCCACATGAGCACACGGCAGATCATGATCCGGCGGCGCGCCTTCCTCGCCGCGGCGCTCTTCGGAGCGTTCTCGGGCGCCGTGAATGCGCAGGAGCGCTTCATCACGCTCGCCTCGACGACCTCGACCGAGCAGTCGGGGTTGTTCCAACACATCGTCCCGCTCTTCCGGCAGGACACCGGCATCGACGTGCGCGTCGTCGCGGTCGGCACCGGGCAGGCGCTCGCCATCGGGGCGCGGGGCGACGCCGACGCGGTGCTCGTCCACGACCGGGCTGGCGAGGATAAGTTCGTGGCGGACGGGCACGGCGTCGACCGGCGCGACGTGATGCATAACGA
>DASVVU010000137.1:0-6229 GCA_036386395.1 Beijerinckiaceae bacterium
GCGCATCGTCGGCTGGTCGCTTGCCGCGGCCGCCTCTCTCGTCGTGACGGCGATCTACCTCGTCCCGGTCGCGGCGGACCTGCTCGCGCCGCTGATCCCGGTCTCCGTCGAGCGCCGCATCGGCGAGGCGGTCGACAATCAGGTGCGCTCGATCTTCGGAGGAGAGGGCTGCCTGAACGAGCGCGGCGCGGCGGCGCTGGCGAAGCTCTCGGGCAAGTTGACCGGGCGCGCGAGCCTGCCCATGCCGGCCGAGGTGCGGGTCGTCGATTCCGGCATCCCGAACGCCGCCGCGCTTCCCGGCGGGCGCGTCTATCTCTTCGAGGGGCTGCTGCGCCGGGCGAACG
Source organism: Beijerinckiaceae bacterium (assembly GCA_036386395.1). Taxonomy (GTDB): domain Bacteria; phylum Pseudomonadota; class Alphaproteobacteria; order Rhizobiales; family Beijerinckiaceae; genus JAJKJG01. The sequence continues at coordinate 345 of DASVVU010000137.1, forward strand.
ACCCCGACGAGGTCGCCGGCGTCCTCGCCCACGAGCTCGGCCACGTCGCCCACCGGGACGGCATGCGCCGGATGCTCCAGACCGGCGGCAGCTCGTTCCTGCTCGGCCTCCTGTTCGGCGACATCACCGGCAGCGGCACGCTGATCCTCCTGGGCCGCGCCCTCGTCGACAGCTCCTACTCCCGCGACGCCGAGACCGCGGCCGACACCTTCGCGGCGGACCTCATGACGGCGCTCGGGCGCTCGCCGCGGCCCATGGGCGCCTTCCTCGTGCGCCTCACCGGGAGCGGAACGGGCGTGGTGCCGCCCTTCCTGTCGAGCCATCCGGTGAGCGCGGCGCGGCTCGAGGCCCTTAAAAGCCGCGAGGTCCCGGTCACGGGGGCGCCGCTCCTCACCGAGGAGGAGTGGCGCGACCTCAAAAGCATCTGTAAGGCGGGCTAAAGCCCCAAAGCGTCCTCCCGAAAGAGCCGATGCGCCGCCTGATCATCGAGGAACCCGTCTCGCGCGCCGCGGTGTGGTCCGGCCGCATCGCCGGGTTCGCGCTCGCCGTGACGGCGGTCGCGGTGGCGTTCATGCGCTTCCAGCTCGTCGACATCCAGCCGGGCTTCGCGTCGCTGGCGGCGGGCCTTGGGCTCGCGGGCCTTGCCGTGCTGCTCGCGCTCGCGGCCTTCGTGCGCATCTGGATGGAGGGCCGGCGCGGCGTCGGCCAGGCCGTGAAGGGCCTCGTCCTGGCGCTCGCGATCCTCGCCTATCCCGGCCTCTACGCGCTTCGCGCCCTGACGCTCCCGGCCCTCAACGACATCTCGACCGACATCGACGATCCGCCGGCCTTCTCCCGCTCCCGCGCGTCGCTGGAGGCCCGCGCCGGCCGGCTCCCGCCGGACCTCCCCCGCGAGAAGCGGATCGCCCAGCGCGAGGCCTATCCGCAGGTCGCGCCGCTGACCCTCGACGTGTCGCCCGAGGAAGCCTTCGACCTCGTCCGCAAGGCCGCCGCGAACCGCGGCTGGCAGGTGATCGAGACGGTGCGGCCCGGCGGGCGCGTCGGCTTGGGGCGCCTGGAGGCGGTCGACCGCACCTTCCTTCTGCGTCTCCCCGACGACATCACCGTGCGCATCCGCCCCCGTGCCGACGGCAGCCGCATCGACGTGCGCTCGGCCTCCCGTATCGGCACCCACGACCTCGGCCAGAACGCCCGCCGCATCCGCGCCTACCTCGACGAGATCTCCAACCTCGCGCTCGCGCTGAGGTGAGCGCTCCTTCCTCAAAGCCCGCGGCCTTGCCCCTCGCCTTGCGGCTCGCGTAAGGGAGGCGCATGGCCAAGCCCGACAACACGATCCGTCCGCGCCTGCCGCGCGGCTTCGCCGACCACGGCCCCGCGGACCTCGCCGCGACCGGGCGGATGCTGGAGAAGATCCGCGAGACCTTCGAGCTCTACGGCTTCGAGGCCCTGGAGACGCCGTTCGTCGAGTACACCGAGGCGCTGGGAAAATTCCTGCCCGACCAGGACCGCCCGAACGAGGGCGTGTTCTCGTTCCAGGACGACGACGAACAGTGGCTGTCGCTGCGCTACGACCTCACCGCGCCGCTCGCCCGCCACGTGGCAGAAAACTTCGACGCGCTTCCGAAGCCCTACCGCAGCTACCGGGCCGGCTGGGTTTTTAGGAACGAGAAGCCCGGCCCCGGCCGCTTCCGCCAGTTCATGCAGTTCGACGCCGACACCGTCGGCGCCGCCAGCGTCGCGGCGGATGCCGAGATCTGCATGATGGCGGCGGACACGCTGGAGCGCGTGGGCATCCAGCGCGGCGACTACGTCATCAAGGTGAACAATCGCAAGGTGCTCGATGGTGTGATGGAGGCCATCGGGCTCGGCGGCGAAGAGAATGCTGGCCGACGGCTTACGGTACTGCGGGCTATCGACAAGTTGGATCGGCTCGGACGCGATGGAGTGCGTCAACTGCTCGGGCCGGGGCGGAAGGACGAAAGTGGGGATTTTACGAAGGGAGCAGGGTTATCTGACGACGCAGCTGATTTCATCCTCTCCTATATCATACGCGGAGCCTATCTTGCTGCTGAGGACTACCCCATCGGTGAGGATGTAGAGAAACATCCGACTAAACCATCAGAAGCGGACCAGATGCGTTTTGCACGCTTCAAAGTGGGCAAATCCTACCAAGACGGCATCAGCGAGCTAAGCGAGTTAGAGAGGCTCGTTAGAGCCAGCGGTTATGATTCTGATCGGATCCGTGTGGATATTTCTGTCGTCCGCGGCCTCGAGTACTACACCGGCCCCGTCTACGAGGCCGAGCTGACGTTCCCCGTCGTCAACGACGAGGGTCAGACCGTGCGCTTCGGGTCGGTCGCGGGCGGGGGGCGCTACGACGGGCTCGTGGGGCGCTTCCGGGCCGAGCCGGTGCCGGCGACGGGGTTCTCCATCGGCGTCTCGCGCCTGCTCTCGGCCTTGCAGACGATCAAGAGCCCGCTCGTCTCAGGAGTCGCGGCGCCGGGCCCCGTCGTGGTGCTGGTCATGGACCGCGACCGGGTCGCCGACTACCAGCGCCTCGTCGCGCGCCTGCGCGAGGCCGGCGTCCGGGCCGAGCTCTACCTCGGCGCGTCCGGCATGAAGGCGCAGATGAAGTACGCCGACCGGCGCGGCGCGCCGTGCGCCGTCATCCAGGGCTCGCAGGAGCGCGAGCGCGGCGAGGTCCAGGTCAAGGACCTGATCGAGGGCGCCCGCGCCGCCGACGCCATCGCGAGCCACGAGGAATGGAAGGCCGCCCGCCCGGCCCAGGTCTCGGTGCCCGAGGAGCGCCTGGTCGAGGCCGTGCGCGAGGTGCTGGGACGGCATTTCAACCTCTCCCGGGAGGGCTAGTCCAGCAGATTCACACATCTGAGCGGCGAGGAAGGCGGCGCCGCGCCTCAAGGGCTTTGGCCGGCGGCGGTCGCCAAACCGCCCCAGCGCTCCATCGGCCGATCCTCCGTCACTCCAAAGACAGAGAATCGGACAGCTCGCTTCAGCTCAAATCCGAGTTGTGCGAATGCCGTAGCCCCGAGAGGGAGAGGGATTCCCGCGTCGGCGTCACACAACGAAAAAGCCCCGCCGGAGCGGGGCTTTCGGGTCTGGCCTTGCGGCTGGGCTTTCGGCTCAGCGGCACACCTCGCGGACCCCGTGCGGCGTCACGCGGGTGACGCAGCGGCGGACGCGCGGGGCGACGACGACGGGCGGACGGACGACCACCGCGGGCCCGCCGTAGACGCGCGGCCCGCGCATCGGGCGGCACTCGCCGAAGCGGTTGCGCTCCCAGCCCCGGCCGCAGCCTTCCGCGACGTTGGTGACGAGGGAGTCCTGGCCGAGATCGGCGGGGACCGGCATGGCCTGCGCGGTGAGCGCCGAGGCGGCGAGCGTCAGGCCGGCCGCGGCCGCGAAGACAATTCCTTTGACCATCCAGCGTTCCTTCCTTGTTCGTACGATTCGCCTCCCCAGGGGACGGCATAGGACAGGAATTCGCAGGCCAGGGCAACGTTCCGTTCCCCTCCCCCCTTCAGCGGGGAGGGTGGCCTTCGCGTCAGCGAAGGCCGGGAGAGGGGGAAGTGCTTTGACCCGACCGGCCCTAGGGTCAAGGTCGCGGGCAGGCTCTCCATTGAAGAAGCCCTCCCCTCTCCCGGCTCGCTCCGCTCGCCACCCTCCCCCCGCTGAAGGGGGGAGGGTTAAGCCAGCGGCACCACGAGGCCGTCGCGGATCGTGACGCGGCGGTCCATGCGGGCGGCAAGCTCGAGGTTGTGGGTGGCGACGAGGGCGGCGAGGCCGGAGGCGCGCACGATGGCGTTGAGGGTCTGGAAGACGTGGCCGGCGGTCTGCGGGTCGAGGTTGCCGGTGGGCTCGTCGGCCAGCAGCAGGCGCGGGGCGTTGGCGACCGCGCGGGCGATCGCGACCCGCTGCTGCTCGCCGCCGGAGAGCTCGGCCGGGCGGTGGTCGAGGCGCTCGGCGAGGCCGAGGAAGCCGAGGAGCTGGCGCGCGCGCTCACGGGCCTCGGCCTTTGGCAAGCCGCGGATGAGCTGGGGCATCATCACGTTCTCGAGCCCCGAGAACTCCGGCAGGAGGTGGTGGAACTGGTAGACGAAGCCGATCTCCTCGCGCCGAAGGCGCGTGCGGCCGGCGTCGTCCATCCGCGAGGTCGGCCGGCCGCCGACGAAGACCTCGCCGCCGTCCGGCTTCTCCAGGAGGCCGGCGAGGTGCAGGAGCGTCGACTTGCCGGTGCCGGAGGGCGCCACGAGGGCGACGACCTCGCCGGGCCACACCGCAAGCTCGGCCCCGCGCAGGATCTCGAGGAACCCCTGCCCCTGCCGGTAGCGGCGCTCGACCTTGGCGAGGTAGAGCGCAGGCTGCTCGGGCGCCTGAGGCGCGGCCTCCTGCTGGGTTTCCGGCTCCTCCTGCATGGCTCAGCCGTACCGCAGGGCCTCGACGGGGTCGATCCGGCTCGCCCGCCAGGCGGGATAGAGGGTCGCAAGGAACGACAGGACGAGGGACATGGCGACGATGGCCGCGACCTCCTTCGGGTCGACCTCGGCCGGAACCTGGGACAGGAAGCGCAGGGTCGGGTCCCAGAGCTGCCGGTTGAGCATCCAGGAGACGAACTCCTGGATCTTCTGGATGTTCGCCGTGAACACGAGGCCGAGGAGGAAGCCGGCGAGCGTGCCCGTGCCGCCGATCGACATGCCGGTGATGAGGAACACGCGCATGACCGTGCCCCGCGTCGCCCCCATGGTGCGCAGGATCGCGATGTCCTCGCGCTTGTCCTGCACCAGCATGATCAGCCCCGAGATGATGATGAAGGCCGCGACCAGCACCACGACGCTCAGGATGATGAACATGACGTTGCGCTCGACCTCGAGGGCCGCGAAAAAGCTGCGGTTGCGCTGGCGCCAGTCGCTGAGGATCACCGGGCGCTCGGCCGCCATCTCGATGGCGTTGCGCGCCTCGTCGACCCGGTCGGCGTCCTCCAGGAAGACCTCGACGACGGTGACGTCGTCCTCGCGGTTGAAGAAGGCCTGGGCCTCGGACAGGGGCATGAACACGAAGGTGGCGTCGAACTCGGACATGCCGAGCTCGAAGACGGCGGCGACATTGTATCCCTTGATCCTGGGAGCGGTGCCGAAGGGGGTCTGAGCCCCCTTTGGGGTCGCGAGCGTGATGGTGTCGCCGGCCTGGAGGGAGAGGTGCTCGGCCAAGCGCCGGCCGATCGCGACGCCGCCCTCGCCGAAGCCCGAGAGATTGCCCTGGCGGACGTTGCCGGCGACCGCCTCGATCTTCTGGATGTCCTCCGCCCGCACGCCGCGCACGAGCACGCCGCTGCCGTTGTAGGGCGAGGAGGCGAAGGCCTGGCCCTCGACGAGGGGGATGGCGCGGCGCACGCCGGCGAGCTTCGAGACGCGCTCGGCCACCTCGGCATAGTCGGTGAGCGGCTTGTCGAGGGGCGCGACGAAGACGTGGCCGTTGATGCCGACGATCTTGCCGAGAAGCTCCTTGCGGAAGCCGCTCATCACCGAGAGCACGATGATGAGGAGGGCTACGCCGAGCATGATGCCGAGGAACGAGAACGCCGCGATGACCGAGACGAACCCCTCGCGGCGCCGCGTGCGCAGGTAGCGCCCCGCGAGCATCCACTCGAAGCCGGCGAAGGGGCGGGTGGCGGCGGCGGCGGCGGTCATGATCCACCTCTCCCGGAGGGAGAGGTCGAGTCGCGCGCAAGCGCGACCGGGTGAGGGGTTACGCCCCCACCGGATAGACCGTAACCCCTCACCCGGACGGCTGACGCCGTCTCGACCTCTCCCTCCGGGAGAGGGGGGCGCGCGGCGCGGCGTGATCCCCCTCCCCCCGGTAGAGGGGGA
>DASVVU010000138.1:0-4218 GCA_036386395.1 Beijerinckiaceae bacterium
ACGCCGTCCTTCTGGTAGCACATGGCGGCGTCGTAGATCGCCATCTGCTCGCCCTTGGGGCAGCTCTCGCCGAAGTAGAGGGTGTAGCCGCCCTCGACGACGTTGCCGGAGCCGTCCTTCACCATCTGGTTCTTGATGCGGATGTTGGCGAAGGTGCCCCGCATCATGATCTCGTGGTTGCCGCGCCGCGTGCCGTACTGGTTGAACTCGCCGACCGGGACCTGGCGCTCCAGCAGGTACTTGCCGGCGGGCGAGTTCGCCCGGATATTGCCGGCGGGCGAGATGTGGTCGGTGGTGATCGAGTCGAGGAAGAGCCCGAGGATGCGGGCGTTCACGATGTCCTCGACCGCCGCCGGCTCCTTCTTCATGTCCTCGAAGTAGGGCGGGTTCTGGACGTAGGTCGAGCCGATGTCCCACTCGAAGGTGAGGCCCGGCGTGACCGAGACCGAGCGCCAGTTGGCGTCGCCCGTGAACACGTCGGCGTAGCGGGTCTTGAACAGCGCGCTCGTGATGGTGCGGTCGATGAAGCTCTGGATCTCGACGTTCGAGGGCCAGATGTCCTTGAGGTAGACCGGCCCGTCCTTGCCCTGCCCGATCGGGTCGTTGGCGAGGTCGATCTGCATCGAGCCGGCGAGCGCGTAGGCGACGACGAGGGGCGGCGAGGCGAGATAGTTCGCGCGCACGTCCGGGTTGACCCGGCCCTCGAAGTTGCGGTTGCCCGAGAGCACGGCGGCCGCGACCACGTCGTTGTCGTTGATCGCCTTCGAGACCGGCGCCGGCAGCGGCCCCGAGTTGCCGATGCAGGTCGTGCAGCCGAAGCCGACGAGGTTGAAGCCGAGCCGGTCGAGGTCGTCCTGCAGGCCCGCCTTCTCCAGGTACTCGGCGACGACCTGCGAGCCGGGCGCCAGCGAGGTCTTGACCCACGGCTTCGTGCGCAGGCCCTTGGCGACGGCGTTGCGGGCCAAGAGGCCCGCCCCGATCATCACGCTCGGGTTCGAGGTGTTGGTGCAGGACGTGATCGCCGCGATCACCACGTCGCCGTGGCCGATGTCGAAGTTCGTGCCCTCGACCGGGAAGCGCTTGCCCCCCTCGCCGCTCTTGCGGAACTCGCCCTCCAGCGCCTTCGCGAAGCCGCCCTTGGCGTCCTTGAGGTCGACCCGGTCCTGCGGGCGCTTCGGCCCGGCGAGCGAGGGCTGCACGTCGGAAAGATCGAGCTCGAGCGTCTCGGTGAACACCGGGTCCGGCGTCTCGGCCGTGCGGAACATGCCCTGCGCCTTGGCGTAGGCCTCGACGAGGGCGATGCGCTCCGGCGTGCGGCTCGTCATCGTCAGGTACTCGATGGTGCGCTCGTCGACCGGGAAGAAGCCGCAGGTCGCGCCATACTCCGGCGCCATGTTGCCGATGGTGGCGCGGTCAGCGACGGTCATGTCGGCGAGGCCCGGACCGTAGAACTCCACGAACTTGCCGACGACGCCCTTCTTCCGCAGCATCTGCGTCACGGTCAGCACGAGGTCGGTGGCGGTGAGCCCCTCCCTCATGCGGCCGGTGATCTTGAAGCCGACGACCTCGGGGATCAGCATCGAGATCGGCTGGCCGAGCATCGCCGCCTCGGCCTCGATGCCGCCGACGCCCCAGCCGAGGACGGCGAGGCCGTTCACCATGGTGGTGTGCGAGTCCGTGCCGACGAGGGTGTCCGGATAGGCGTACTCGATCGGCTCGGCTTCCGTCTTGCGGCTCCACACGGTCTGCGACAGGAACTCGAGGTTGACCTGGTGGCAGATGCCGGTGCCGGGCGGCACGACCGAGAAGTTGTTGAACGCGGTCTGGCCCCACTTGAGGAAGCGGTAGCGCTCGCCGTTGCGGGCGTACTCCAGCTCGACGTTCTTGGCGAACGACTGCGGCGTGCCGAACTCGTCGACGATGACCGAGTGGTCGATGACGAGGTCGACGGGCACGAGCGGGTTGATCCGGCGCGGGTCGCCGCCGAGCGTCTTCATGGCGTCGCGCATGGCGGCGAGATCGACGACCGCCGGCACGCCGGTGAAGTCCTGCATCAGCACGCGCGCCGGGCGGAAGGCGATCTCCTTCTCGGCCTTGCCGCGGTTCTGGACGAAGGCCGCGACCGCCTCGATGTCGGCCTTCGTCACGGTGCGCCCGTCCTCGTAGCGCAGGAGGTTTTCGAGCAGCACCTTGACCGAGAACGGCAGGCGCGAGACGTCCGGGAGGCGGTTCTTCTCGGCCTGCGGCAGGGAGTAGTAGGTGTAGGTCTTGTCGCCGACCGAGAGGGTCTGGCGGGACTTGAAGCTGTCGAGCGTCGAGGTCATGGGGCGTCTCCTGGCGAGCGGTTCGAAGCTCGCGCCGCCCCGGGAGCGCCCGGACGCTGGGATTGCGCGCGGGACGGTTTGGACGTCCATGGCGCGCGGCGCAGCCGGGCGCGATATAGATCATTTCGCGGACGCCCGCTACACGGTTTCGGCACTCCCCCTCTCCCCGCAAAGCGGGGAGAGGCCGACTCGCGAAGCGAGCGGGGTGAGGGGCCGGGGGGAGAGAGCGGCGGAGGGCCGGTGCGGATCGACGTTAAGAGCCTCGCCTGCCGCCGCTCCGGCCGCCTCGTCTTCGCGGGCCTGTCGTTCGGGCTTAAGGAGGGCGAAGCCCTCCTCGTCACCGGCCGCAACGGCGCCGGCAAGTCGAGCCTGCTCGCGATTCTTTCCGGCGAGATCAGGCCCGAGACCGGCGCGATCCGAACCGAGGGCATCGGCGAGCGCACCTTGCCCGAAGCCCTCCACCTCGTCGGCCACCGCGACGCCCTCAAGGGCGCGCTCACGGCCGAGGAGAATCTTGCCTTCGCCCGCGACCTCCTCGGCGACCCGGCCCTCGCGCCGGCCGAGGCGCTGGAGACGGTGGGCCTCGCCCACGCGGCGCCGCTTCCCGTCGCCTACCTCTCGGCCGGCCAGCGCCGGCGCGTGGCCCTCGCCCGGCTGCTCGTTTCCCGCCGCCCCCTCTGGCTCCTCGACGAGCCCACATCGGCGCTCGACGCCGCCGCGCAGGAGACGCTGCTCGGGCTGATGCGGACGCATTTGGCCGGGGGCGGGCTCATCGTCGCGGCGACTCATGCGGTGCTCCCTATCGAGGGAGCGCGGGAGCTGAGGATCGAGCGGACTCCCCCCTCCCCCTTGCGGGGAGGGGAAGGGGTGGGGGTCGAAGGGCCGGAGAGCGACGGCGCAATTGCAAGCTCTTCGGATTGGGCAAGCGGCGGTCCAATTCCTGGGCAGTCTCCAAGTGGAGCGACCCCCACCCCTGGCCCCTCCCCGCAAGGGGAGGGGAAATGACCCGCGCGTTCCTCGCCCTCGTCGCCCGCGACCTGCGGCTTGCGGCCCGGGTCGGCGGCTCCGGCGCCCTCGCTCTCGTGTTCTTCCTGATGATCGTCTCCGTCGTGCCCTTCGCGCTCGGTCCCGACCTCAACCTGCTCGCCCGCATCGGGCCCGCGATCCTGTGGCTCGCCGCCGTGCTCGCGACCCTCATCGGCCTCGACCGCCTGTTCCAGGCCGACGCCGAGGATGGCTCCCTCGACCTGATGCGGCAGAGCCCGCTGCCTCTCGAGCTGGTCGTGCTGGCGAAGACGCTCGCCCACTGGCTCGCGACCGGCCTGCCGCTCGCGCTCGCTGCCCCCCTCTTCGGCCTCCTCGTCGCGCTCCCGCCCGCCGGCATGGCGGCGGCCGCCGCGACGCTCCTCGTCGGCACGCCGGCCCTGACCTTCATCGGCGCGGTCGGCGCGGCGCTGACGAGCGGCATGCGCCGGGGCGGCCTCATCCTGGCGGTCCTGGTCCTGCCCCTGATGATCCCGACACTCATCTTCGGCGTCTCGGCCGCGAACGCCGCGCTCGGCGGCACGGTGCCGTTCGCGACGCCGTTCCTCGTGCTGTGCGCCCTCTCTCTCGCCGCTGCGGTGATTGGGACTATCGGGGCGGCGGCGGCGCTGAGGTGGGGGGAGTAAGCACCAACCTCTCCCGTCCGGGCTAGCAGATTCACACATTGATCTGAGCGGCGAGGAGGGCTGCGCCGCGTTTGGCGGCTTGGAGGCGAGCCAGCCGTGGAGCATGACGACGGGTCCTGGCTTGCCGTAGTAGCCGGTCCATCCGCCGAGGCGGGCGCAGACCCATGCCGCGTAGGCAAGCGAGCCCGTGGGGTGGGGGTTTCGTTGTCGTGCGGTCTTGCCTT
>DASVVU010000139.1:0-18658 GCA_036386395.1 Beijerinckiaceae bacterium
CGCGGGCCTGATCGCGCCGCTCCAGCCCGGCGCCGCCGGCGGGCCGGTTTTCGACCGCTCGGGCGCTCTCGTCGGGCTCATCGGGGCGATGCCCGAGAAGCCGCGCCTCGTCGCCGGCATCGTGCCGCCCGCCCGCTACGCCCTCGTGCCGGCCGCGGACCTCGCGCGGTTCCTCTCGGGCGCCGGCGTCGCCCCCGCCTCGACGCCCGCCGGCGCGGAGCGCACCGCCGGCGCGGAGCGCACCGTCGGCGCCATCGCGGCCGCCGCCGGCAGCGCCGTCGTCCCGATCGAGTGCCTGCGCTGACCCGGGCGTCCTCTACGCCCGCCCCGGCCGCCCCGAGAGGCTGCGCAGGATGCGGCGCACGGTGAGGCGGGTGACGACGCCGGTCATGACCGAGGCGATGCCGGCGACCACGACGACGCTCAAGTAGCCCTGCCAGCCGAGCGCGAAGGCGCCGAACAGGGCCTCGATCTGGTCGCGCGTCGCGCTCCCGCGCCAACCGGAGAGCAGGAGTCCGCACGCCGTGACGAGGAGGAGCGCGGCGCCGCCGCCGACGAGACCGCCCTTCAGCCCCAGGCGGAAGAAGCGGCGCTGGAACTCGCGGGCAATGAAGGCGTCGTCGGCGCCGACGAAGTGCAGCACGTCGACGACCTCCCGGTTGCCGGCGACCGCGCCCCGGGTCGCGAAAGCGACGGCGAGCCCCGTCGCGACGAAGACGAGGACCACGATCGCGGCCGCGGCGCCGACCACGGCCCGGGCCATGGTCGAGAGTCGGGCGAGCCACAGTCCGTGGTCGTCGAGGGAGGCGCCCGGCACCTCGGCGATGCGCCGCCGCAGCGCCTCGGCGTCCACAGGGGCGGCGGGATCGAGCCTGAGCACGATGAGCCGGGGGACCGGCAGGTCCGAGAGGTCGAGGCCGCTGCCGAGCCAGGGCTCGAGAAGGCGCTCGGCCTCGGCCTTCCCCATGGCCTCGGCGCCGGCGATGCCGGGCGCGCCCCGGGCGATGTCGGCGACGCGGGCCACGTCCGCCTCCATGTCGCGACTGGGCGCCGGGCGGACCTGGATCGTCATCTCGCGCCCGACCGACGACTGCCACTGCGCCGAGGCCGCGCCGACGAGCTCGGCCGCGCAGGCGCACAGCGCCGCGAGGAAGGCCAGGATCGCGATCACCCCGACGAGGGCGCGGCTCTCGGCCGAATCCACGGGCACGAGCGGGGCGTTGCGCCCGAGCGCTGCGGGCAGCGCGTCTCCGGGAGGTGCGCCCTTGGCGGGCCGGACGGCGTTCATGGGGCCACCCTACTCGTCCACATGGAGGTGTCCGTCGGCCAGCACGAGGCGGCGGGCGTCGACCTGGTCCATGAGGGTGAAGTCGTGGGTCGCGATCACGACCGAGGTGCCGAGGCGATTGAGCTCGATGAAGAGCCTGAGAAGCCGGCGCGCGAGCGGCGGGTCGACGTTGCCGGTGGGCTCGTCGGCGAGAAGCAGCTCGGGGCGGGCGATGAGGGCGCGGGCGATGGCGGCGCGCTGCTTCTCGCCCCCGGACAGCACCGGCGGCAGGACGTGCATGCGCTCGCCCAAGCCCACCCAGCGCAACAGCTCGACGACCTCGCCGCGATAGCTCGCCTCCTCCTTGCCCTGGACGCGCAAGGGGAGCGCTACGTTCTCGTAAGTGGTGAGATGGTCGAGGAGCCTGAAGTCCTGGAACACCACGCCCATGCGCCGGCGCACGCCCGTCAGCGTCTCGCTCGCGATGCCGGCGACGTCCTGGCCGAACAGCGAGATCAGCCCCCGGGTCGGGCGCACGGCGAGGAGGATGAGGCGGAGCAGCGTGGTCTTGCCGGCACCGGAGGGGCCGGTGAGGAACTGGAACGAGTTCGGCTCGATCGAGAAGGTGAGGTCGCGCAGGACCTCGGCCCCCGTCCCGTAGCGGATGCCGACGTTCTCGAAGTGGACCACCGGCCACCGGGAGAGCTCGAAAGCGGCCACCTTCACCCGCCGTTAACCATGCCGGACCGAGGAATAGCATGCCGGCGGACCGCCCGCGCGGCCCCGGCCTGATTCGCATGCTGATCGTCTGCCCGTCCTGCGCAAGCGAATACATGATCGATCCGGCCAGGATCGGGGCGGATGGTCGCACGGTGCGCTGCGCGTCGTGCCGCGAGGCCTTCTTCGTCGAAGGCGAGCCGGAGCTCTCCGAGGAGGAGCTCGCCGAGACCGAGGAGTTCCACGCCTTCTTGGCCCAGCAGCCGAACGCCTGGCCGGACCAGCGGCCGGAGCTGTCCGTCGACGCCGAGAACGGCCGCTCCGGCGAGGGCGGGGCGGAGGCGCCGGCGAAGCGCCGCCGCAGGTCCGGGCTCCCGCTCGCGGCGCTCGCCCGCCGCATCGCCGCCGTTCCGAAGGCGCCGCTTCTTGCGCTCGTGCTTGTGGGGCTTGCCGCCGGCGCGGTGCTTGGGCGCGAGCGGGTCGTGAAGAGTTTCCCGGCCGCTGCCCACCTCTACGCCGCGGCGCATCTGCCCGTGAACCCCCTCGGCCTCGACCTCAAGGGCGTGCGCTCCGAGATCGTGCTTGCCGGGCCCGACCCGCTCCTCGTGGTCGAAGGCGAGATCGTCAACCTGCGCCAGCGGGAGCTTGACCTGCCGCCGCTCCTGGTGTCGGTGCGGGGTACGGGCGGCCTGACCCTCTACACCTGGACGAGCGAGCCGCCGCGCAAGACACTGCCGCCGGGCGAGAGCGTGCGATTCCGGGCGCGGCTCGCGTCGCCGCCGTCCGAGGGGCGGGAGGTCCTGGTCCGTTTCGCCAACACCGTGCCGGCTGCGACCGTCGCGGCGGCGCCTTGAAAGGTCGAGAGTTTGACTGGCACGCCCAGGGTCCGGGTCCTGTTCGATGAGGCCGCCATCGCGCGCCGCAACGAGGACCTCGCGCGCGCTATCGCAGAGGCTGAGCCCAAGGACCTCCTCGTGGTCGCGGTCCTCAAGGGCAGCTTCATGTTCGCGGCCGACCTCATCCGGGCGCTGCACCGGGCGGGGCTTTCGCCGCAGGTCGAGTTCATCCACCTGTCGAGCTACCGCGCCGGCACGCGCTCGACGGGCAAGGTCGAGATTCTCAGGGACGTCGAGAGCAACGTGCGCGACCGCGACGTGCTCCTCGTCGACGACATCCTCGAATCCGGCCGCACGGTGGTCTTCGCCAAGGACCTGCTGATGGCGCGCGGCGCCAGGCGCGTGCTCACCGCCGTCCTCCTCGAGAAGCCCGGCAAGCGCGCCGTCGCGATCGCGGCCGACTTCGTCGGCTTCACCTGCCCCGACGTGTTCGTGGTCGGCTACGGCATGGACGTGGCGCATTCCTACCGCCAGCTTCCCTTCGTCGGCGTGGTCGACCACCACGACCCGGAACCCGACCTGTTCGGCGGGACTTGAGAGGGCATGGCCCGCATCCTCCTCGTCGACGACGAAGAGCCGGTCCGCGGCTTCCTCAAGCGCGGCCTCGAGATGGACGGCCACGCGGTGTCGCTCGCCGTCGACGGCGGCGACGGGCTCGACCGCCTCACCGAGGAAGGCGGCGCCTTCGACCTCCTCCTCACCGACATCCGCATGCCCGTCATGGACGGCATCGCGCTTGCGCTCGCCGCGAAGCGCGACTTCCCCGACCTTACCATCCTCCTCATGACCGGCTTCGCCGACCAGCGCGAACGGGCGCGGGGCCTCGACGCGATCGTCGCCGACGTGCTGACGAAGCCGTTCTCGCTCGCAGACTTGCGCGCGACGGTCAGGCGGGTGCTGGGAGGCTGAGCGGGCGGGATCGGCGCGTGCGTCATCGTCCTCGCGGTCCTCTGGGGCCCGAGTTTTGCGGTCGAAAGCCGAGGGGCGTGGGACGCCGAACGACTCACTGTATTGAGGGGAGCCCTTCGGCGTCCCCGCGGTTCGCGGCGGGCCCTTTCCCCTGACGGGCCCTGAAGAGCGGCCCCTTGGGAGGGCCTCTCCTGCTCCCCGCGGCCGGATCTCTCCGGCACGTCGGCGTCTTTAAGGTCTGGAGCCTTCCGCGCTTGTTTGCGTCCGGGTCTCTTGGCCGGACCCGGCCTGGAGAGAGGTCTTCGCCCTCTCCGGTCGGACGCGTCCGGCCTTCTCCCGATCCGCTCCAGTGCTGACGCACAGCCCCGCCGTAGTACGGAGCGGACGGATCTCGGACGGCGGGGGTCCCCAAATACGCGGAGGCCGCCGAACCGGCTCCAGCCTCCCGGGAGCGGGGCTCGCGTGAGCCCCGCCCGCGGGCGCCGGCCCCGCCCCACGTCACGACGCCTCATGAGCGCGTCCCCCGGTGGGCGGGACGGCCGCAATCTAGGACGAAGTTCCGCGAGTTGTCAAGGATTATTTTAAGAAAACAGGAAAATATTTTGCCGCGCCTGCGGTGCCGCCTCACGCGATCTCATCGCCGAGCACTTCCTTCACCCACCGGAACGCGGCGTTGGCGGCGGGGACGCCGGCGTAGATCGCGCTCTGGAGGAGGAGGGAGCGCAGCTCCTCGACCGCGACGCCGTTGCGCAGGGCCGGGCGGACGTGGAGCTTGAACTCCTCCTCGCGGTGGAGCGCCGCCATTATGGCAAGCGTCACGAGGGAGCGCGTCTTCCAGGGAAGCGTCGGATCGCCCCAGACCTCGCCCCAGGCCGTGCGGGTGATGAAGTCCTGCCAGGGCATCGAGAAGTCCCCTGCCCTGTCGAGGGAGCGCTGCACGTGCTCGGCCCCGAGCACGCTCTTGCGGTTGGACAAGCCGGCCTCGAAGCTTGCGCCGCCCGGCGCCCGCGCCTCCCGGGGAAAGCGGTCGAGGAAGGCCGCGAGGTAGCCGCTCACCCGTTCGGGCTGCTCGACCGTCAGGATGTGGGCCGCCCGCGGCAGGACCACGAGCTCGGCGTCGGGGATGCGCGAGCGGATCTCCTCCATCATGGCGGGCGGCGTCGCCGGGTCCTCGGCGCCGGCGACGATCAGGGTCGGGGCCGCGATGGCGGCGTTCGAGGCCCTGAGGTCCATGTCGCGGATCGCGGCGCAGCAGGCCGCGTAGCCGCGCGGGTCGACGGCGAGGAAGCGCTCGCGGAAGGGCGCGACCTTCTCCGGGCTCGTCTCCCGGAAGGCGGGCGCGAACCAGCGCCCCATCACCGTGTCGGCGAGGGCGGCCATGCCCTTCTCGCGCACGAGCGCGATGCGCTCGTCCCAGCCGGTCGGCAGGTGGGCCGAGGTCGCCATCAGGACGAGGCCGTCGAGTCGGTCGGGATGGCGCACGGCGAAATTCTGGGCCGTCATGCCGCCCAGCGACAGGCCGACGACGTGCGCCTTGGCGATCCCGAGCGCGTCGAGGAGCCCTAAGAGGTCGTCCGCGAGGTCGTCGAGGCTCGCCGGACGGTCCACGACCTCGGAGCGCCCATGGCCGCGGGCGTCGTAGCGCAGGCAGCGGTAGCGGCCAGAAAGCGCCTGCGCCTGCACGTCCCACATCTCGACGGTCGAGCCGATCGAGTTCGAGAACGCGACGACGGGAGCGCCCTCGGGGCCGGCAAGGTCGTAGAACAGCTCGACGCCGTTGGCGCGCACGTGTGGCATGGCTCAAGGCTCCGGGGAGGACAGGTGCGCCAGGATGCGCTCCGTGGCTTCGACGGCGCGGTCGGTCCAGGCGGCCGCGGCCACGATGGAGGACGCGAGGTCGAACGCCGCGTCGAGGGCTTCGCGGGCGCCGAGCTTCTTGACTTCGGGATCGGCGGCGATCGCTTCGCGCAACGATTTGCCGCTGCGGCGCACCTCTCCGGCCGCGCGCTCGACGAGGTCGTGGGCGGCGCCGCGGCCGAGGTGCGGGGCAAGGCGCGCCGTCACCGCGTCGGTGAAGAGGAGCCCGCAGGTTGCGTCGATGTTGGCCCGCATCCGCTCCGGATCGACCTCGAGAGCCTCGGCGAGGCGGCGCGCCTCGGCAAGGGCGCCGGAGGCGAGGCCGAAGAGCTGCGGCAGAGCGTGCCACTCGGCGTGCCACAGGCCCGCCGGGCGCTCGTGCGCCGCCGCCATGGCGTCGAGGAGCGTGGTCACGTGTCCCTTCGAGGCCGCGTGGGCGGCAAGGATCACTGTGGCGGAGACCGGGTTGCGCTTGTGCGGCATGGCCGAGGAGCCGCCCCGGCCCGGCACATGCGGTTCCGCCACTTCGCCGACCTCGGTCGAGGCGAGGTGGGCGACGTCCGTCGCCATCTTGGCGAGCGCCCCGATCAGCGTCGCGAGCCAGGCGCCCGCCTCGACGATCGGCGCGCGCCGCACGTGCCAGGCGACGGGCGCCGCGGCGAGGCCGAGCTCCGCCGCGAAGGCTTCCGCCACCGCCGGCCCCTTGTCGCCGAGGCCTGCGAGGGTCCCGACCGGCCCGCCGAGGGAGGCGACGAGCACGCGGGCCTTGAGGTCCGGGAGCCGGCCCGCGACCTCGGCGATGCCGAGGCACCAGACCGCGGCCTTGAAGCCGAAGGTGACGGGCGCGGCGTGCTGGCCGTAGGTGCGCCCGACGCAAGGGGTCGCGCGGTGCGCGCGGGCGAGCCGCGCGAGGGCCGCGACGATGGCATCGAGGTCGGCCGCGAGGAGGGCGAAGCCCTCGCGCATCTGCAGGACGAGAGCGGTGTCGACAACGTCCTGCGTCGTCGCGCCCTTGTGGAAGCCGCTCTCCAGGTCCTTCGGCAGCCGCGCCTGCACGGCCTTGACGAAGGGGATGGTCGGCACGCCGGCGAGCGCCGTGCCCTCTCCGAGCGCCGCGATGTCGAGGTCGTCGGCACGGACGGCCTCGATCGCCCCGGCGAGCGCCTCCGGCACGATTCCGAAGCGGGCCTCGGCGCGGGCGAGCGCGGCTTCCGCGCGCAGCATGGCGACGAGCCTCGCCCGGTCCGAGAAGGCGGCCCGCATCGCCTCCGTCGCGAAAAGCGGCCCCGTGAGCCCGGAGTCGAGGGCCGAGAAGGTCATGTTGCCGTCATGCCCGGGCTCGGCCCGGGCATCCACGTCTTCCCCGGCGCCGGCAAAGTCGTGGATGGCCGGGCCAAGCCCGGCCATGACGCGTTATGGGCGGCGGCTCCAACCAACCCGCAGCAGCCAACCCGCTCACGCAGCGGCGCTCGTCCTGTCGAGGGCGACGCGGAAGCTCGCCTCGGTCTTGGCCTTGACCTCGTCCGCCGTGACGCCGTCGGCGAGCTCGACGAGGGCCATACCGCCGCCGCCCTTCTTGTCGATGGTGAAGACGCCGAGGTCGGTGATCACCATGTCGACGACGCCGGCGCCGGTGAGGGGCAAGGTGCAGCGGTGGAGGAGCTTCGGCTCCTCCGAGCCGTCCTTGGCCTTCGCCGTGTGCTCCATCACGACGACGACCTTCTTGACCCCGGCGACGAGATCCATGGCGCCGCCCATGCCCTTCACCATCTTGCCCGGGATCATCCAGTTGGCGAGGTCGCCGTTCTCGGCCACCTGCATGGCGCCGAGGATCGACAGGTCGATGTGCCCGCCGCGGATCATCCCGAAGGACTCGGCCGAGGAGAAGTAGCTCGTCGTCGGCAGCTCCGTGATGGTCTGCTTGCCGGCGTTGATGAGGTCCGGGTCCTCCTCGCCCTCGAAAGGAAAGGGGCCCATGCCGAGCATGCCGTTCTCCGACTGGAGCTGCACGTTCATGCCCTTGGGGATGTAGTTCGACACCAGCGTCGGGATGCCGATGCCGAGGTTGACGTAGAAGCCGTCCTGCAGCTCCTTCGCGGCGCGGGCCGCCATCTGTTCGCGGGTCCAGGCCATTCGCGTTCTCCTTAGGCCGCTTGCCGGGGCCGGACGGTGCGCTGCTCGATGCGCTTCTCGGCGTTCGGCACGTGGATCATGCGCTTGACGAAGATGCCGGGGGTGACGATGTGGTCGGGGTCGATCGTGCCCGGCTCGACGAGGTTCTCGACCTCGGCCACCGCGATCTCTGCCGCCGTCGCCATCATCGGATTGAAGTTGCGCGCGGTCTTCCGGTAGACGAGGTTGCCCTCGGTGTCGCCCTTCCAGGCGTGCACGACGGCAAGATCGGCGAAGAGGCCGCGCTCCATGACGTAGGTCTCGCCGTCGAACTCGCGCAGCTCCTTGCCCTCGGCCACGAGGGTTCCGACCCCCGTCTTGGTGTAGAAGGCCGGTATGCCGGCCCCGCCCGCCCGGATGCGCTCGGCCAGCGTCCCCTGCGGGTTGAACTCGATCTCGAGCTCGTTCGCGAGGAACTGCTTGGCGAAGGTCTTGTTCTCGCCGACGTAGGAAGAGACCATCTTCTTCACCTGCCGGGTCTCGAGGAGAACCCCGAGGCCGACGCCGTCGATGCCGGCGTTGTTCGAGATGATCGTCAGCCCCTTGACGCCGGAATCGCGGATCGCCTCGATCAGGCTCTCGGGGATGCCGCACAGGCCGAAGCCGCCGGCCATGATCGTCATGTCGTCGCGCAGGAGCCCGGCGAGGGCCGCCTTCGCGTCCGGGTAGACCTTCTTCATTCCTTGGGTCCTCGTCGCGCCTTTCAAGCTGCTCTGCTTGTGGCCCAACGAGCCGCTTTGCTCAACCCCCATGGACGGCAGTCGGCAGTCGGAAACCGCTGACGCCTCTTGCCCTCACGACTGCCGACTGCCCACTGCCGACTGCCGCTCAGTGCGCCCTAGCTTTCTTGGGCATGTAGAGGTCCGTGATCGTGCCCTCGAAGGCCTCGGCCGCCATGCCGATGGTCTCGGAGAGGGTCGGGTGCGGGTGGATGGTGAGGCCGATGTCGGCAGCGTCGGCCCCCATCTCGATCGCGAGCGCAGCCTCGGCGATGAGGTCGCCGGCCGACGGGCCGACGATGGCGCATCCGATGATGCGGTCGCTCGCCTCGTCGAACAGCACCTTGGTCAGCCCCTCGTCGCGGCCGAGGGAGAGCGAGCGCCCGCTCGCGGCCCAGGGGAAGACGCCCTTGCCGTACTTGACCCCTTGCGCCTTGGCCTCGTTCTCGGTGAGGCCGACCCAGGCGACCTCGGGGTCGGTGTAGGCCACGGACGGGATCACCTTGGCGTCGAAGAAGCTGTTCTTCCCCGCCGCGGTCTCGGCCGCGACCTTGCCCTCGTGCACGGCCTTGTGGGCGAGCATGGGCTGGCCGACGATGTCGCCGATGGCGAAGATGTGCGCCACGTTCGTGCGCATCTGCCGGTCGACGGGGATGAAGCCGCGCTCGTCGACCTGGACGCCCGCGGCGTCCGCCCCGATGAGGCGCCCGTTGGGCTTGCGGCCGACCGCGACGAGGATCTTGTCGAACACGTCGCTTTCCGGCGCGCTGCCGCCTTCGAAGAACACCCTCAAGCCCTCGGGCTTCGCTTCGACCTTCACGACCTTGGCCTTGAGATGGATGTTCTCGTAGAGCTTCTGGATGCGCTTCATCAGCGGGGTGACGATATCCTTGTCGGCGCCGGGGATGATCTGGTCCATCAGCTCGACGATGGTGACCTTCGCACCCAGCGCCTCGTAGACCGTCGCCATCTCGAGGCCGATGATGCCGCCACCGACAACGAGGAGGCGCTTCGGCACGCCGTCGAGCTCGAGCGCCCCAGTCGAGTCGATGACGCGCGGGTCGTCGTGCGGGATGAACGGCAGGGTCACGGGCTCCGAGCCCGCCGCGATGACCGCCTGCTCGAAGGTGACGCTCGTCCTCGCGCCGCCTTCGGCCTCAACCTCGACCCGGTTCGGCGCGGTGAAGCGGCCGGTGCCCCTGACGACCGTGACCTTGCGCTGCTTCGCGAGCCCGGCGAGGCCGCCCGTGAGCTTCTTCACGATGCCGTCCTTCCAGCCGCGCAGCTTGTCGATGTCGATGGCGGGGGCCGCGAAGGAGAGGCCGTGCGCCGACATCTCCTGCGTCTCGCTCACGACCTTCGCGGCGTGGAGCAGCGCCTTCGAGGGGATGCAGCCGACGTTGAGGCACACGCCGCCGAGGGACGGCCAGCGGTCGACGAGGACCACCTTCTTGCCGAGGTCGGCGGCGCGGAAGGCTGCCGTGTAGCCGCCCGGGCCGCCGCCGAGCACCAGCACCTCGGCGAGGTGGTCGCCTTTCGCTCCGTCAGACATCTTCGCGGCGGGCGCCGTCGCCGGGCCGGCCGCAGCGGGCGCAGCAGCCGCGGGCGCTTCGCCCTTTGCCTCGGTCGCGAGCGTCAGGATCACGTCGCCCTGGCTGACCTTGTCGCCCAGCGCGACCTTTACCTCCGCCACGATACCGGCCGAGGGGGAGGGGACCTCCATGCTGGCCTTGTCGGATTCGAGGGTGACGAGCGGGTCGTCGGCCTTCACGGTCGCGCCCGGCTTCACGTGGACCTCGATGATCGGGACGTTCTTGAAGTCGCCGATGTCGGGGACGCGGATCTCGGTCGTAGCCATCAGGAGTCCCGGTCAGAGGAGGAGCCGGCGCACGTCCTCGAGGGCGTGGCAGAGGTGCCGGGTGAAGCGCGCCGCGAGCGCGCCGTCGATGACGCGGTGGTCGTAGGAGAGCGACACCGGCAGCATGAGGCGCGGCCGGAACTCCTGCCCGTCCCAGACCGGCGCCATCTTGGAGCGCACGACGCCGAGGATCGCGACCTCGGGGGCGTTGACGATCGGCGTGAACGAGGTGCCGCCGATGCCCCCTAAGCTCGAGATGGTGAAGGAGGCACCCTGCATGTCGGCCGCCGCGAGCTTGCCGTCGCGGGCCTTCTTCGAGAGCGAGCCGAGCTCCCGGCTGATCTCATGGATGCCCTTGTGGTCGACGTCGCGCACGACCGGCACCACGAGGCCTTCCGGCGTGTCGACGGCGACGCCGATGTGGACGTACTTCTTGAGGATGAGCGCGTCCTTCTCGGGGCTGAGCGACGCGTTGACCTCGGGGTAGGCCTTGAGCGCAGAGACCGACGCCTTCATCAGGAAGGCCAGGAGGGTGACCCTGAAGCCCTTGTCCTTCGCGGCCGTGTCGAGCTCCTTGCGGTAGCTCTCGATATCGGTGATGTCGGCCTCGTCGGTGTGGGTGACATGGGGGACGTTGAGCCAGGCCCGGTGCAGGTGCGGGCCGGAGAGCTTCTTGATCCGCGCCAGCGGCTTGACCTCGACCTCGCCGAATTTCGAGAAGTCGACCGCCGGGATCTCGGGAATGCCCATGCCGCCGGACGGCGCCGCCGCCGCCGCGGGCGCCGGGCCGCGCAGGAAGTTGCGCACGTCGTCCTTGGTGACGCGCCCCTTCTCGCCGGTGCCCTTGAGCTTCGAAAGGTCCACATCGAGCTCGCGGGCGAGCCGCCGCACGGCGGGGCTCGCGTGCACGCCGGCGAAGTCGCCGGCCGGCTTCGGCGCGGAGGCCGCCGCCGCCGCGGCTTCGGCCTTCGGGGCCGCCGGCAGCTCGGAGGGCTTCGGCTCCTGCTGCGAGACGAGGGAGGGCGGCTGCGCCATGGCGCCGTCGCCGCCGCGGAGGAGCAGGATCGGCGTGCCCTGGCTGACCTTGTCGCCGATCTTGATGAGGAGCTTCTCGACGGTGCCGCCGGAGGGCGCCGGCACCTCCATGGTGGCCTTGTCGGACTCGAGCGACACGAGGGGGTCGTCCGCGTTGACCGGGTCGCCCTCCTTCACGTGCACCTCGATGATCGGCACGTCCTTGAAGTCGCCGATGTCGGGAATCCTCACCTCGGTCGCCACCGCGCTTCCTCCGTGCCTGCGGCCTCTTGACGAGCCGTTCCGATTGATGGGCTGCCCGTCTAGACCGTCCAGGGATCGGGCTTGTCCGGCTCGATCCCGTACTTCTTGATCGCATCCGCCACGAGTGAGCGCTCGACCTTGCCCTCGTCGGCGAGCGCCGCGAGAGCGGCGACGGCGACCCAGCGGCGGTCGACCTCGAAGAAGTGGCGCAGCTTCTTGCGGTAGTCCGAGCGGCCGTAGCCGTCCGTGCCGAGGACCTTGTAGCGGCCGGGCACGTAGGGGCGGATCTGGTCGGCGAAGAGCCGCATGTAGTCGGAGGCGGCGATGACCGGGCCTTCGCGGCCGGCAAGGCAGGTCTCGACGTATGATTTGCGCGCCGGCTCGGCCGGGTGGAGCAGGTTCCAGCGCTCGGCGGCCATGCCCTCGCGGCGAAGCTCGGTGAAGCTCGGGCAGCTCCACACGTCCGCGGCAATGCCGAAGTCCTCGGCCAAGAGGTCGGCGCCGGCGATCACCTCGCGCAGGATCGTCCCCGAGCCGAGGAGCTGCACGCGCAGGGCCTTCGCCTTGCCCTTCCCCTTGCCGCCCGCCGCCGCGCCTTCGCGGAACAGGTACATGCCCTTGAGGATGCCGCCCTCGGCGCCCTCCGGCATCGGCGGGTGCTCGTAGTTCTCGTTCATCACGGTGAGGTAGTAGAAGACGTCCTCCTGCTCGGCATACATCCGGCGCAGGCCGTCCTGGACGATCACGGCGAGCTCGTACGAGAAGGTCGGATCGTAGCTGACGCAGTTCGGGATCGTGGCCGAGATGAGGTGCGAGTGCCCGTCCTCGTGCTGCAGGCCCTCGCCGTTCAGCGTCGTGCGCCCGGCCGTGCCGCCGACGAGGAAGCCGCGCGCCCGGCTGTCGCCCGCCGCCCACGCGAGGTCGCCGATGCGCTGGAAGCCGAACATCGAGTAGTAGATGTAGAAGGGGATCATCGGCGTGTCCGACGTCGCGTACGACGTCGCCGCCGCGATCCAGGACGACATGGCGCCCGGCTCGTTGATGCCCTCCTGGAGGAGCTGCCCGCTCTTGTCCTCCTTGTAGAACATGAGCTGGTTCGCGTCCTCGGGCCGGTAGAGCTGGCCGACCTGGCTGAAGATGCCGAACTGGCGGAACATCCCCTCCATGCCGAAGGTGCGGCTCTCGTCGGGCACGATCGGCACCACGCGCTTGCCGATCTGCTTGTCGCGCAAAAGCGTGTTGAGGATGCGCACGAAGGCCATGGTGGTCGAGATCTCGCGGCCTTCCGTGCCCTTCAGCTGCGCCTCGAAGGCCGAGAGCGGCGGCACCTCCAGCGCCTCCGACTTCGCGCGTCGGGCGGGGAGCGAGCCGCCGAGCGCCTTGCGGCGCTCGCGCAGGTACTCGATCTCCGGGCCGCCCTCGGGGAGGCGGAGGAACGGCACCTCGGCGAGCTTGTCGTCGGAAATCGGCAGCTGAAAGCGGTCGCGGAACTCGCGCAGCGAGTTCTCGCCCATCTTCTTCTGCTGGTGGGTGATGTTCTGGCCTTCGCCGGCCTCGCCCATGCCGTAGCCCTTGACGGTCTTGGCGAGGATGAGGGTCGGCTGGCCCTTGTGCTTCACCGCCGCGGAGTAGGCGGCATAGACCTTCAGCGGGTCGTGGCCGCCGCGCACGAGCTGCCAGATCTCGTCGTCCGACATGTCGGCCACCATGGCCTTCAAGTCGGGATGCTTGCCGAAGAAGTGCTCGCGCACGTAGGCGCCGTTCTTCGACTTGTAGTCCTGGTACTCGCCGTCGACGGTCTCCTCCATGACTTTAAGGAGGATGCCGTTCACGTCCTTCGCCAGCAGCCGGTCCCAGCCCGAGCCCCAGATCACCTTGATGACGTTCCAGCCCGCGCCCTTGAACTGGGCTTCCAGCTCCTGGATCACCTTGCCGTTGCCGCGGACCGGCCCGTCGAGGCGCTGGAGATTGCAGTTGATGACGAAGACGAGGTTGTCCAGTTTTTCGTGCGCCGCGAGGGAGATCGCGCCGGTCGACTCCGGCTCGTCCATCTCGCCGTCGCCCATGAAGGCCCAGACCTTGCGCTTCTCCGTGTCGGCGAGACCGCGGAAGTGCAGGTACTTGAGGAAGCGGGCCTGGTAGATCGCCATGAGCGGCCCGAGCCCCATCGAGACAGTCGGGAACTGCCAGTAGTCGGGCATCAGCCACGGGTGGGGGTAGGAGGACAGGCCCTTGCCGTCGACCTCCTGGCGGAAAGCGAGGAGCTGTTCTTCCGTCAGCCGCCCCTCGACGAAGGAGCGGGCGTAGATGCCCGGCGAGACGTGGCCCTGGATGTAGATGAGGTCGCCGCCGTGGCCCTCGTGCGGCGCGTGCCAGAAGTGCATGAAGCCGGTGTCGTAGAGCAGCGCCGAGGACTGGAAGCTCGCGATGTGGCCGCCGAGCTCGGACGAGGTCTTGTTGGCGCGCAGCACGATGGCGAGCGCGTTCCAGCGGATCACCGAGCGGATGCGGTGCTCGATCGCCCGGTCGCCCGGGTGCGGCGCCTGCCGTTCGACCGGGATCGTGTTGAGGTAGGGCGTGTTCGCAGAATAGGGGACAGGGGCGCCGCGCCGGCGCGCCGTGTCGATGACCCGGTCGAGGAGGAAATGCGCACGCTGCGGGCCTCCGACCTCCAGCACCCCGTCGAGGGACTCGACCCACTCCCGCGTCTCGAGGGGATCGGTGTCGCGGAGATCGTCCATGGGGTCCTCCCGTGCGCCCTCGGGCGGGACGCTTTTTCGTCACTGGCTTTCAGGCACAACGTTCATTCGTCACCGAAGTTCTAGCATCAGGCCGCGAGCCCGAGCATCGCCCGCGCCTCCTGCGGCGTCGCGGGCCGCGCGTCGTACTTCGCGCAGAGGTCGGCCGCGACCTGCACGAGCTCGGCGTTGCTCTTGGCGAGCCGCTCCTTCGCGATGCGGATGTTGTCCTCGAGGCCGGTGCGGACGCCGTCGCCGCCCCGCGCCAGGACCCAGTTCATGACCTCGGACTGATGGCGCCCGATCCCGGCCGCCGTCCAGGTGGCCTTCGGCAGGACGCGCCGCGTCTCGGCGAGCAGGATGTCGAGGAGATGCTCTTCCGCCGGCATCGCGTTCTTCACGCCCATGACGAACTGCACGTGCGGGCGCTCGTCCATGAGGCCCTCGTCCACGAGCCGTCGCGCGCCGTGGATGTGGGAGAGGTCGAAGACCTCGATCTCCGGGCGGATGCCGTTCTCCTTCATCTTCGCGGCGAGGTCCCGCACGAGGGTGGGCGCGTTCTCGTAAATGATCGTCGGGAAGTTCACCGAGCCCGTCGAGAGCGAGGCCATGTCGGGCTTCAGGTGCAGCGAGCTTCCGCGCGCCGCCTGGTCGCGCCCGCGCCCGCCGGTCGAGAACTGCACGATCATCCCCGGGCAGTGCTTCCTCACTCCCTCCTGCACTTGGGCGAACAGCGCAGGGTCGGACGACGGGCTCTCGTCCGGATTGCGGACGTGGATATGCACCAGGGACGCCCCGGCCTCGAAGGCCTCATGGGTCGACTCGACCTGCTCGGCGGGCGTGACCGGCACCGCGGGGTTGTCGCGCTTGCGCGGAACCGAGCCCGTGATCGCGACCGCAACGACGACCGGACGCATGCGACCTCCTCAAAGTCGGCGGAACGTGCGACACACCTCCGCCGGGCCCTTGTCAAGAGGCGCCTGCCGCGGCGGCACCGGCGACATGGCGAGAGAGGTGGCATGAGCCGTACCGTCTACATCCTCAACGGGCCGAACCTGAACCTTCTCGGCAAGCGCGAGCCGGAGATCTACGGCCGCGAGACGCTCGCCGACGTGGAAGCCGCGTGCCGCAAGCTCGGCGAGGAGCTCGGGCTCTCGGTCGAGTTCCGGCAGAGCAACGCCGAGCACGAGATCATCGGCTGGATCCACGAGGCGCGGGAGACGGCGGCCGCGATCGTCATCAACCCGGCGGCCTTCACCCACACGTCCGTCGCCATCATGGACGCGCTCAACGCATGCAAGTGCCCGGTGATCGAGGTGCACATCTCGAACGTGCACCGGCGCGAGGCCTTCCGGCACCACTCCTACGTCTCGCTCACCGCCACCGCGGTGATGGCGGGCTTCGGCACGCACGGCTACCAGCTCGCCCTGCGCCACGTCGCCCGCCTCGTCGGAGCCGAGTGACGGGGCGCGGCCCCGGCTACTGTGCGGTCCAGCCGCCGTCGATGCCGAGCGCCTGCCCGCGGATCTGGGCCGCGGCGTCGGAGCAGAGGAAGAGGGCGAGACCGCCGATCTGCTCCGGCGTGACGAACTCGAGGGAGGGCTGCTTCTCGCCGAGAAGCGCGAGCTTCGCCTGATCGACGGAGATGCCCTCCTTCTCGGCGCGGGCGTCGATCTGCTTCTGGACCAGGGGGGTCAGCACCCAGCCGGGGCAGATGGCGTTGCAGGTCACGCCCGTGGTCGCGGTCTCGAGCGCGATCACCTTGGTGAGGCCGACGAGGCCGTGCTTCGCGGCGACGTAGGCCGACTTCTGCACGCTCGCGACGAGGCCGTGCGCGCTCGCGATGTTGATGATGCGACCCCAGTTGCGCCCGAGCATCCCTGGCAGGGCCGCGCGGGCGCCGTGGAACGCCGCCGAGAGGTTGATCGCGATGACGGCGTCCCAGCGCTCGACCGGAAAATCCTGCACGAGCGCCGTGTGCTGGATGCCGGCGTTGTTCACGAGGACGTCGACCGATCCGAGCGCGGACTCCGCCTGCCGGATCATGGCCTCGATCTCGGCCGGACGGCTCATGTCGGCGCCCGAGTAGGCGGTCCGCACCTTGAAGGTCTCGGCGATCTCACGGCGAAGACGCTCGATCTCGCCCGCGTCGCCAAAACCGTTGAGCATGATGTCGGCGCCCGTCCCCGCGAGCGCGCGCGCGATCCCGAGCCCGATCCCCGAGGTCGACCCGGTGACGACGGCAACCTTCCCCTTCGGCACGCGCGCTCTCCATTTTGGCTGATATGCCGTCCTGATGCCGCCAATCGGGCGCGCAGTCAAAGGCATAGCTCCAGCGAGTCCCGACGCCTCAGCGCAGGACCTGCCGAGCTGCAAGACGGCGGGGGATGCGGAGCGTTCAGTCCTCGGACGCCCGGAACCTGTCGAGGCCGCGCATGAAGAACGGGGCGAGGAGGGCGAGCAGCGCGATGCCGAGGAGCACGGCCGCCATCGGGCTCTCGACCAGGACCAGCGGGTCGCCGAGGCTGATCGAGAGCGCACGGCGAAGCTGCGTCTCGGCCATCGGCCCCAGGATCAGCCCGACCACCATCGGGGCGATGGGGTAGTCGAAGCGGCGCATCATGAAGCCGAGGGCCCCGAACACGGCGAGCATCGACAATTCGACCACCGAGGGCTTCGCCGCGATCGTCCCCATGGCGGCGAAGACCAGGATGCCGGCGTAGAGCCAGGGCTGCGGGATCGCGAGGAGCTTCACCCACAGACCGACGAGGGGCAGGTTCAGGACGACCAGGATGGTGTTCGCGACGAAGAGGCTCGCGATCAGGCCCCAGACGAGGTCCGGGCGCTCGGCGAAGAGGAGCGGGCCCGGATTGAGGCCGTACTGCTGGAAGCCGGCCAGCATGATGGCGGCCGTCGCCGAGGTCGGCAGGCCGAGGGTGAGCAGCGGCATGAGGGTGCCGGCGGCCGAGGCGTTGTTCGCGGCCTCGGGACCGGCGACGCCCTCGATCGCCCCTTTGCCGAACTCCTCCGGATGCTTCGAGAGGCGCCTCTCGATGGTGTAGGACAGGAAGGTCGGGATCTCCGCGCCGCCGGCGGGCAGCGCCCCGATCGGGAAGCCGAGAGCCGTGCCGCGCAGCCACGGGCCCCAGGACCGTTTCCAGTCCTCCTTGGTCATCCACAGCGAGCCGCGCACGGGCTCGATCTCCTCGGGCTCGTGGATGCGGCGCGAGGCGACGTAGAGCGCCTCGCCGACGGCGAAGAGGCCGACCGCAAGCGTCGTCACCTCGATGCCGTCGAGGAGCTCCGGCACCCCGAAGGTGAGCCGGGCCTGGCCGGTCAGGCGGTCGATGCCGATGAGGCCGAGGAAGAGGCCGATGAACAGGCTGGTCAGGCCCCGTAAGGGGGAATCGCCGAAGGTCGCCGACACGGTCACGAAGGCCAGCACCATGAGGGCGAAGTAGTCGGCCGGGCCGAACTGGATCGCGAGGTCGACGAGCCAGGGCGCGAAGAAGGCGAGCCCGATCGTCGCGATCATGCCGGCGACGAAGGAGCCGACGGCGGCGGTCGCGAGCGCGGGCCCGCCGCGCCCGGCCTTCGCCATCTTGTTCCCCTCGAGCGCCGTGATCATCGAGGCGCTCTCGCCCGGCGTGTTGATCAGGATCGAGGTCGTCGAGCCGCCGTACATGCCGCCGTAGTAGATGCCGGCGAACATGATGAGGGAGCCGGTCGGGTCGAGCTTGAAGGTCACCGGCAGGAGGAGCGCGACGGTGAGCGCCGGCCCGATGCCGGGGAGCACGCCGACGGCGGTGCCGAGGAACACGCCGATGAAGGCGTAGAGCAGCTTCGCCGGCTGGAGGGCGACGAGGAAGCCTTGTCCGAGGGCCGAGAAGGTGTCCATGGCGGCCGCCCTTGTTAGAGGAACCGCTCGAGCGGGCCTTCCGGCAGGGAGAGGGTCAGGAGCTTCGTGAACATCAGGTAGAGGAAGACCCCGAGGACGAACCCGATCAGGAGATCGACCAGGAACGCCCTGCGCCCGAAGGCCCAGGCGGTCGTGGCGAACAGGAGCGCCATCGCCGGGACGAACCCGCCGCCGAGACCGATGATCGCGATCAACGCGAACATCCCGAGGGCGATCCACCCAATGGCTTGCGGATCGTACGCCTCGCGCTCCGGAAGGGCGCTCTTGACCGCGAGCACGAAGTGGCCGAGGGCGAGAAGTGCGAGCCCGCCGGCGATGAGGTAGGGCA
>DASVVU010000140.1:0-32918 GCA_036386395.1 Beijerinckiaceae bacterium
TGGAGCCGAAGTCGTGGATGGCCGGGCCAAGCCCGGCCATGACGCTGAAGGAGGCTGAAGCACAACGGAGCAGTTGTGATGTTTCACGTGAAACATCCACGTCGAGATCGGACCTCGCATGACCGCCTCCGGCCGCGAAGCGGTGCTTGCCGCCTACAATGTTTCACGTGAAACATCGGCTCGGCTCGACATCCTCGTTAACGAACTCGCGCGCTGGCAGAAGATCAAGAACCTCGTCGGGCCGGGCACCTTGCCGGAGGTGTGGATCCGCCACATCGCGGATTCGCTCCAGCTCCTTGCCGTCGAGCCTGAGGCTCGGCGGTGGCTCGATCTCGGCTCGGGGGCGGGGTTTCCCGGGCTTGTGATCGCCGCTGCGCTCGCCGAGCGGGACCGGGCCGAGGTCTATCTTGTCGAGAGTAACGGACGCAAGTGCGCCTTCCTGCGTCATGCGGCGCGGCTCATGACGGCGCCGGCCCATGTCCACGAGACGCGGATCGAGGCTGTCGTCGCAGGGTTTAGCGTCGAAAAGATTGAGGTCGTAACGGCCCGGGCGCTGGCGCCTCTGTCGCAGCTCGTCGTCTGGACCGAACCGCTGTTGAAAAGCGGCGCGGTCGGGCTGTTCCCGAAGGGCCGGGAGGTGCAGTCTGAATTGACCGAAGCCGCCCAATCCTGGAGACTCGACGCAGAGCTGATCCCGAGTCGCACCGATCCCTCAGGGAGGATCGTCCGGATCGGCCCCCTCCGAGAGCCCGTATGATGGACAGCTTGACCGCCGACGCCCCGACTCCGAGTCGATTGGCCGCAGCCCCGGCGGCCCGCCCCCGCGTGCTCGTGCTCGCGAACCAGAAGGGCGGCGTCGGCAAGACCACGACCGCCATCAACCTCGGCACGGCCCTTGCCGCCATCGGCGAGAAGGTGCTGATCGTCGACCTCGACCCGCAGGGCAACGCCTCGACCGGCCTCGG
Source organism: Beijerinckiaceae bacterium (assembly GCA_036386395.1). GTDB lineage: Bacteria > Pseudomonadota > Alphaproteobacteria > Rhizobiales > Beijerinckiaceae > JAJKJG01. The sequence continues at coordinate 966 of DASVVU010000140.1, forward strand.
AATCGACCGCAAGAGCCGCCGCGTCTCGACCTACCACGTGATGGCCGGCCAGGCGGACCTCAGGAGCGCCATCGTCGAGACCGCGGTCCCGCGCCTCGCCGTCGCGCCCTCGACCCTCGACCTCCTCGGTGTCGAGCTCGAGATCGCCCGCGAGCGCGACCGGGCGCACCGCCTCAAGCACGCGATCGAAGGGCTCGCCCGCACCGCTGCCGCGCTTGCGCCCGAGGGGGAGCCGTTCACCTATGTCCTCATCGACTGCCCGCCGTCGCTGAACCTCCTCACCATCAACGCGCTCGCGGCGGCCGATTCCGTTCTCGTGCCATTGCAGTGCGAGTTCTTCGCCCTCGAAGGCCTGAGCCAGCTCCTCAAGACCGTCGAGCAGGTGCGCCAGACCCTGAACCCGCGCCTCTCCATCCACGGGGTCGTGCTCACCATGTTCGACCCGCGCAACAACCTGTCGGGCCAGGTCGTCGCGGACGTGCGCCAGTTCATGGGCGAGAAGGTCTACGACACCATGATCCCGAGGAACGTCCGGGTCTCCGAGGCGCCCTCGCACGGCAAGCCCGTTCTGCTCTACGATCTCAAGTGCGCGGGCTCGCAGGCGTATCTCAGGCTCGCCTCCGAGATCATCCAGCGCGAACGCACGCTCAAGGCCGCCTGAGGTTAAGGGCGGCGGAAGGGGGCCTCATGGCCGAGGAAGCAACCAAACTCCGCCTCGGGCGCGGGCTTGCCGCGCTCATCGGCGACGTCGACGACGAGACGACCGTCGTCGAGCGGGCGCGGGGCGCCCGCAAGGTGCCGGTCGAGTTCCTGCGGCCGAACCCGCGCAATCCGAGGAAAAAATTCGCAGAAGGTGACTTGGGCTCGCTCGCGGCCTCGATCCGCGAGCGCGGCATCGTGCAGCCGATCGTGGTGCGCCCGCTTCCCGGCCTGCCCGACGCCTACGAGATCGTCGCCGGCGAGCGGCGCTGGCGGGCGGCCCAGATGGTCGGCCAGCACGAGGTGCCGGTGACCATCGTCGATGTCGACGACCGCACCTCCCTCGAGTACGCGATCCTGGAGAACGTCCAGCGCGCCGACCTCAACGCCATCGAGGAGGCGGAGGGCTACCAGAGGCTCATGGACGAGTTCGGCTACACCCACGCCGAACTCTCGACCATCCTCGGCAAGAGCCGCCCGCATATCACCAACATGCTGCGGCTCCTGCACCTGCCCGAGGGCGTCAAGGAGCTCGTGACCGGCAACCGCATCACGGCCGGCCACGCCCGCGCGCTGCTTGCCGTGGCGCACCCCGAGGCGGTCGCGCAGAAGATCCTGGACAAGAACCTCAGCGTCCGCGAGGTCGAGGAGATCGCCCATGCCGACCACGGCAACGCCGAGCCGAAGCCGGGCCGCCGCCCGCGTGCCGAGAAGGATCCGGACACCCGCGCGGTCGAGCGCGCCCTCGAGGACGTGCTCGGCCTGAAAGCGTCGATCGAGCACAAGAGCCGCGGCGGGGAGCTGCGCATCCGCTACGCAACCCTCGACCAGCTCGACGCCTTGTGCCGGCGTCTGAAGGAGGCGGCGGGGCGTTGAACACCTCTCCCGGAGGGGAGAGGTCGCGCATTTCAATGTGCTTCCATGCACATCGAGTTGTGCAAGATGTTGTTGATAACTGGAATCTGCACACAACATCCTGTGGTGCGCTTGACTCCGCGCGCTCGCCTGACCTGAATTGATGGGACCGCCGAATCGGAAGAGGCCGCCGGGCTGGTACCCCGACGGCCTCCGAAGTTCAGCCCCGAACCCTGAGCCGGGCGCGGGACAGGCTGCTAAGCGTACGAATCATGATTCGCGTCGTGCCCCAGGTCAAGCCCGGCTCTCCTCCTCTTTAGGAGAGTGTGATGACGACTACGATACAGACGACAACTCATCAGGTTCGATGCATCAACAAGACGGACCGTCCGAGCGCACATGAGCGCATTCGCAGCATCGGGGGCCTCAACGCCGATGGGTCTCGATGGAAACTGAGTCAGGAAGAAGCAATCCAAGGGATCGAGAGCCGCAAGTGGCGTTTCTATGTGCAGGTTGGCGGCGACACGGTTTGGGTCGTCGTTGCCGTCAGCCGGTATGGCAACAAGTACCTGAAGACCCAGGCTGACGGAGAGCATCCGAACAACCTGCTGTCCCTTCCCGAGTGCCCTTGACGTAAGTGATGGGGCGTAGCGGAAGCTACGCCCCATTGCGGCTCCCTTGGGAGGCTACCGCGCCGCCCGCGCTTGCGCGGCGATCTCGAACAGGGCGCGGCTGGCGACGGCCTCGCCGACGGCGGAGCGGCGGCTTTCCAGCACCGCGTTCTGCAGCTTCGCGACGGCCTGCCTCAGCGCCGGGCCGGTCCAGGCGCCGAGCTGGCGCTTCACGGCGTCCTGGCGGCGGAAGTGGAGGCCGCGGAAGGCGCGCAGGGCCTCGTCGTTGCCGCGCCCGGCGTCGGCCTCGGCTCGGGCCGCGAGCAGGGTCATGGCATGGCGGAGCGCGGAGCCCAGGACCGCGGAGGGGGCCGTGCCCTCGGCTTCGAGGCGGCGCCAGCCCTGGTCGACGCTCGCGCGGTCGCCGGAAAAGGCCGCGTCGACGACCTGGTCCATGGCGAGGCTCGACACGTCGCTCAGGATGGCGTCGACGTCGTCGAGGGTGACCTCGCGGCGCCCGTGGACGTAGAGGGCAAGTTTCGCGATCTCGGCCCGCGTCGCGAGCCGGTCGCCGCCGAGGCTCGAAAGAAGCGCCTCGCGGGCGTCGCGGGCGATCGCGAGGCCCGCCGCCTTCAGGGCCTCGTCGACGACCGCGCCGAGGTCGCGGCCGAAGTCGCCGTAGCAGGGAAGCGCCAGGGCCTTCGGCGAGCGCTCGCACAGGGCGCGCAGCGGCGAGGACTTCTGCAGGTCGCCGGCCTCGATCACCACGAGGGTGTCCTGGAGCGGCATCTCGAGGAGCGGCGCCACGGCGGGGGCGAGGTTGCGCGAGGTCGCCCGGACCCAGATGGCGCGGCGCGCCCCGAACAGGCCGATGGTGCCGGCCTCGTCGGCGAGCCGCGCCGGGTCGGAGGCGACCGTGTCGCCTCCGAGGCGCACGACCTGGAAGGGGTCCGCCGGATCGTCGACGGCGCGCTCGGCTGCGGCCATCGCCCGCTCGGCCACGAGCCCGGTGTCCGGGCCATAGACGAGGGCGACGACGACGGGCGGACCGAGCCGCTTGAGTGCGCCCTCGACGTCGCCGGCCCGGACGGCCGTCATGGCGTCCTCAAGACCGCGAGACGAGCGCCGCCGCGAGCCGCGTCCTGATCTGCTCGGAAATGAGCTTTGCGGCGCGGATCTCCGCGTCGCGGGCGGCGCGCACGTCGCCGAAGCGCTGGGCGGTGCGCTCGTAGCTCGCGGAGGCCGTGGCCGTGCCCTTGGTGATCGTCTGCGAGCCGTCGAGGTTGGTCAGGGTGTAGTCGACGTCCGTGGTCACGATCCCCGAGACGGCGCGGCCCGTGGCGCTGTCGACGATCGGCGCCGCGAATCCGTCCCGCACCACGAGAGCGAGCTTGTAGCGCTTCGGGGGAGGCTCCCCCGAGCCGTCGAGGTCGAAGACCAGCTCGCTGCGCAGGTAGTGGCCGATGCGCTCGCGGTTGGTCCTCGTCGCGACCTTCTCGACCTCGATCGCGGCGAGCACGTCCTTGAGCGGCTCGCCGGTGGCGGTCGGCCCGTAGAGCGGCCTGAAGCATGCCGAGACGCCGGCTGCGACCGCCGCCGCGAGGAGGAGCCGAGCCGAGCGCCGGGCGATGGTGTCAGGCGACCACATTCACGATCCTCTGCGGGACGACGATGATCTTGCGCACCGGACGCCCCTCCATGGCGCGGCGCACGGCATCGAGCTCCATGACCGCGGCCTCGATCGCGGACTGCGACGCGTCGCGGGCGACGGTCACGTCGGCGCGCTTCTTGCCGTTGACCTGCACCGGCAGGGTAACGGTGTTCTCGACGAGAAGCGAGCGGTCGAGGACCGGCCACGGCGCCTCGGCGACGAGCCCCTTCCTGCCGAGCGCGGCCCAGCATTCTTCCGCAAGATGCGGCATCATCGGGGCGAGGAGCTGCAAAAAGATCTCTCCGGCCTCGCGCAAGGCCGGGCCGAAGCCGCCCTTGCCGCGTGCTTCGCCGAGCTGCGCCTGGAGGGCGTTCGCGAGCTCGTAGATCTTCGCCACCGCGACGTTGAAGCGAAGGCCCTCGATGCTCTCCTCGACGGCGGCGAGCGCCCGGTGCGCGGCCTTGCGGACGACGAGCGCCTCCGGCGCCTCCGCCCTGCCGCCGGCATCCGCGCCGGCGGCGTCGGCGATCTCGCCGATAAGCCGCCACACCCGCTGCACGAAGCGGGCCGCGCCCTGCACGCCCTCCTCGGTCCAGATCACGTCGCGCTCGGGCGGCGAGTCGGACAGCATGAACCAGCGCGCCGTGTCGGCCCCGAAGCTCGCGATGATGTCGTCCGGGTCGACGGTGTTCCGCTTCGACTTCGACATCTTCTCGATCGGGCCGATCTCGACCGGCATGCCGGTGCCGATGCGCACGGCCCGGCGCGTCCCGCCCTCGCTCTCGACCTTCACCTCCGCCGGCGTCACCCAGGAGCCGTCCGCCGCCCGGTAGGTCTCGTGCACGACCATCCCTTGCGTGAACATCCCGTCGAAAGGCTCGCCGTCCGGCACGTCGGAATGGCCGGTGGCGTTCATGGCGCGCATGAAGAAGCGCGAGTACAGGAGGTGCAGGATCGCGTGCTCGATGCCGCCGATGTATTGATCGACGGGGAGCCAGGCGTTGACCGCGTCGCGGTCGGTCGGCTCGCCCTCGCGCCACGGGTCCGTGAAGCGGGCGAAGTACCAGGACGAATCCACGAAGGTGTCCATGGTGTCGGTCTCGCGCCGGGCCGCGGCGCCGCACGCGGGACACGGCACCTGCCGCCAGGCGGCGTGGCGGTCGAGCGGGTTGCCCGGCACGTCGAAGGTCACGTCCTCGGGGAGCGTCACCGGCAGGTCCTCGACCGGCACCGGCACGACGCCGCAGGCGTCGCAGTGGATCACCGGGATCGGGCAGCCCCAGTAGCGCTGGCGCGAGATGCCCCAGTCGCGCAAGCGGAACTGCACCTTGCGCTCAGCCTGCGGGCGGCCGTCGCGCACCTCGCTTTCGAGGCGCCGCGCCACCTCCTCCTTGGCGGCCTCGATCGAGAGGCCGTCGAGGAAGCGCGAGTTGATGAGGAATCCATCGCCGTCGTAGGCCTCGTCGGTGACGACGAACTGCGCCGGGTCGACGTCCGGCGGGCACACCACGGGGGTGTTGCCGAGGCCGTAGCGGTTGACGAAGTCGAGGTCGCGCTGGTCGTGCGCCGGGCAGCCGAAGATCGCGCCGGTGCCGTACTCCATCAGGATGAAGTTCGCGACGTAGACCGGCAGCTCCCAGCCCTCGTCGAACGGGTGCAGCGCCCGGATGCCGGTGTCGTACCCGAGTTTTTCCGCTTTTTCGATCGCCTCCTGGGCCGTGCCGATCTGCCGGCATTCCTCGATGAAGGCCGCGAGCGTCGGGTCCTTCGCGGCCGCCGCCTTCGCCAGCGGATGGTCCGGCGCGATCGCCATGAACTTCGCCCCGAACAGCGTGTCGTGGCGCGTGGTGAAGATCTCGATCTCCGTCTCGCCCGCCGGCGCGGTCGCGGGGCGGAGCGCGAAGCGGACCAGAAGGCCCTCCGAGCGCCCGATCCAGTTGCGCTGCATCAGCCGGACCTTCTCGGGCCACCGCTCGAGCGTATCGAGCTTGTCGTGGAGGTCCTGGGCGTAGGCCGTGATCCTGAAGAACCACTGGGTCAGCTCGCGCTGCTCGACGGGCGCGCCCGAGCGCCAGCCGCGGCCGTCGATGACCTGCTCGTTCGCGAGCACGGTCTGGTCGACCGGGTCCCAGTTCACCTTCGCGGTCTTCCGGTCGACGAGCCCGGCCTTCAGGAAGTCCAGGAACATCCGCTGCTGGTGCTTGTAGTAGGCCGGGTCGCAGGTCGCGAGCTCGCGCGACCAGTCGAGCGACAGCCCCATGGACTTGAGCTGCCCCCGCATGGTGTCGATGTTCCGGTAGGTCCAGTCCTTGGGGTGGACCTTGTTCTGCATGGCGGCGTTCTCGGCCGGCATGCCGAAGGCGTCCCAGCCCATCGGATGCAGCACGTTGAAGCCCCGCGCCCGCTTGTAGCGCGCCACCACGTCGCCCATGGCGTAGTTGCGCACGTGCCCCATGTGGATGCGCCCCGACGGATAGGGGAACATCTCCAGCACATAGTGCTTCGGCCGCGGGTCGTCGTTCCGGGTCCGGAAAATGTCTTCTTTGGCCCAGGCCGCCTGCCACTTCGGCTCGGCCTCCTTGGCGTTGTAGCGCTCGGGTCTCATCGCGAGGTGAGGTCGTGTCGACTCGAATTGAAGGGGGAAGCGGCCTGCGCCACGAAATGTGCCCGGACTAGGGCACGAATGCCCCGCGCGGTCAACGGCTTGGCTACCGGACATTCGGCAAGGCACATCGGCTTTCGCTACGACTCATTAACACCCAGCTCCCCGCATTATGAAACTGGCAAGCCGTACGAAATCGTGGCCGTTCCGCTTGCATTGAGGCTTTTGTAGAACGCAATGGCGGCCGCGTTCGATGCCGCCGTAACCCACCATAGAAACTTCGCGTCGCGCATCCGCGCAGCGCGTTTAACTTCCTGGATGAGCGCTCGCGCCAAGCCGCGGCGCCGGAGCGCAGGCCGAACATAGATATCAGCGAGATGGATGCCCTCCAGCCCGGCCACGGGCTCGTAGAATTTCTGGAACATCGCATAGCCGGCAATCTGGCCTTCTGCGTCTGCGACCACCACGGACACACGCCGCCGCGGCGGAAACGCGTCGCGCAGCAGCCGCTCACGCGTAAGCGGAGGTGCCGGCATTTCCTGCTCCACCCGCAGCGCGACGATCATGTCCGAGATCGCTGGGATGTCGCGCTTTTCCGCCGCCCGAATCGAAACGCGAGACACTCGAGACCTCCTCTGTACAACCACCTTTACACCTGTGTGGATTTGAGCAACCATTGCGCGAGGAGGGCCAAATGTCGATGGAGAAGGTTCGCGACCTGCATGAGTGGGCAGATGTGGCAGAGCGCAACGTGCTCGTACTGAATTATACGATGACCTGTCCCTTGGCCTGCGATTTCTGCTGTTACGGATGTCATCCCAAACGCACCGAGAAGATGCCTCTCGACAAGGCCCGGGACCTCATTTCCCAGGCGGCGCAACTGGACGTGTTCTCGTCGGTCGGGTTCACCGGCGGAGAGGTCTTTGCGTACGAAGACGATTTCCTTGAGCTGGCAGACCACCTCAAGGCAGTCGGCCTTCCATTCACGGCGGCGACGGCCGGCCATTGGGGCAAGTCAAAGAAGCACGCCGATGATCTTGCCGAGAGGCTCGTATCGCGCGGACTGCGCCGGATCAACATCAGTTGCGACACAAGCCATGCGGAGTTCGTCCCCGTCGAGTCGGTAGTCAACGCGGCGACGGCAATGGCACAACAAGGTATCCCCGTTTACATTGTCGGCACTTTCGCCGATCCGAAGGATGATCTCGAGAGGATGCTGCCGGAGCTTAGTGGCCATCCCGGAATCAGGATGTTCAGCAAACGTATCGCGCAGGTTGGCCGGGCCAAAAAGACACGGCTCCCCCCGCGCGCAGCGAACAACTACGAGGGAACCTGCTACCGCCGCATTTATCACGATATCGTCGTGTTCTGGGATGGGAAAACTTACCCATGTTGCTCTACATTCAATCGCGCAACAAAAGGTCTCTGTGTCGGGAATGCTTTTGAAGAATCGTTGGAGGCTATTTGGCGGCGGGTCGACAACTCGCCCCTTTTCCTGATGTTGAAACGTCGCGGCTTCGGCGAACTGTACGAAGCAGTCGCAAAATATAATCCAGAGCTGTATCAGCAGCTGCCGCCGCTAAATTCTTCTCCCGGTCCGTGCAGCCTGTGCAACGCTATGTTCTCGAAGGATTCCGTGCGCGCCGGGGTGGAAGCGGTTGCCGACGAACTTTTCGTCGATGAGCTCTTGGCCAGCACGAACGCACTTCAGCAGCGCTCGATCGGTGGTTTGTTGCGCGCCCCGCCGAGCGACCATAGCGGCGCAACGGGAGGAGCTGATCATGGCTGACGATGCCCGAAAGCAGCTGAGGGATAAACTTGTGAACGATGCGAACGCACGGGAAAAATTCTTCACCTCCTTCAAGGAAGCCGTTCGGGCGACCGGATTGAATGCGGACGATCCAAAGGTCATGAAGGAGCTTGGGTTCAACACCATGGAGCCGAAGAGCGTCGATTTTGCCCGAACCCTGGACACCTCAATCATTGTGACCATCAATCATTAACTGGAAGCCTCTGAAGGTCAGCATTTCATTGTAGCGCCCGGCGAGCGATCGCCGGGCCCCTTTGATTGCCATTCTCGCTGTCGTAGAGATTCCAGTGCGGCAGACTCACGCCCCTGATGATGCACCAGGCAATCCCCGATCGCGAGGAAACAGTCTCGCACCTCCGTGATGTCCGCGCCGAGATCACCCATGCCGCGAAGGACTTCGGGCGCGATCCGGCCTCGATCACCCTCGTCGCGGTGTCGAAGACGTTTTCGGCCGACGCCATCGAGCCGGTGCTCGCGGCGGGGCAGCGGGTATTCGGGGAGAACTACGTGCAGGAAGCGGCACGCAAGTGGCCGGCTTTGCGCGAGCGCTATCCGGGCATCGAGCTGCACATGATCGGCCCGCTGCAGTCGAACAAGGCCAGGGACGCGGTCCGGCTCTTCGATGCGATCCATACCCTCGACCGGGACTCGCTCGCGAAAGAGCTGGCGAAGGAGATCGCCAGGGCCGGCCGCGCGCCGCGGCTGTTCGTTCAGGTCAACACCGGCGAGGAGCCGCAGAAGGGCGGCGTCCTGCCGGGCGAGGCGGACGCCTTCGTGGCGACCTGCCGCGAGCGCCACGGGCTGGCCATCGAGGGCCTGATGTGCATCCCGCCCGCCGACGATCCGCCCTCGCCGCACTTCGCCCTCCTGGCCAAGATCGCGAAGCGGAACGACTTGGCGCTCCTCTCCATGGGCATGAGCGCCGACTTCGAGGCCGCGATCCAGCTCGGGGCGACGCACGTCAGGGTCGGCAGCGCGATCTTCGGAGCGCGGGATAGTCACGGCCGCCTTTAATTCCTTGTTAACCATCCCCGGCCCACTTCTTGGGCCGCGCACCCGCGGGCGCGCCTAGAAACGCGAATGGTGCGAGGGGCGAAATGGACATCCAGCAGCGGATACAGGAACGCGCTTATGCGCTTTGGCTCGAGGACGGCTGCGTGCACGGGCGCGCCCGTGAGCATTGGCTGCGCGCCGAGCGCGAGCTGAGCCATGCGCCTGCGGTCGAAGCGAAGAAGAAGGTTACGCCGAGGAAAACCGCGCAACGGCCCGCCAAGCGCGCGGCCTGAGCCTCACCCGACGATCTCGACCCGCGTCCTCGGCCCGATCCGCTCGACGAGCCGCGCGATTGCGCGCGGGTCGACCGCCACGCACCCCTGCGTCGGCGCGAACCCCGGCCGCGCGCAGTGCAGGAAGATCGCGCTGCCGCGGCCTTTGCGGATCGGGCCGCGGTTCCAGGCGAGGTCGAGGACCACGTCGTAGAGCCCGTCCTCCCGCCGCATCCGCTCGTGGCCGGAAGGATAGGGCAGGCGGACGGGGCGGTTGTAGTTGCGGTCGCGGGGGTCGTCGCACCAGCCGTCGGCGGCGTCGATCGACGCGAGCCGCAGAGGCGTGCGCGGGCGCCGCACCCGGTCCGGTCGATAGAACGCCTGCAGCACGCGGAAGCGCCCGACCGGCGTCGCGCCGTCGCCCTCACGCTTGTCGTGCGTCGGCCCCGAGCGGCCGAGAGCGCAAGGCAGGATGAGCGGCCCGGCGACAACCCGTCCCCGGCGGCAGTCGAGGGGCGAGCGGTAGACGCGGACCACGGCCAGCGTCGTGCGCTTCTTCGGCTCCGGTGGACGGCGGGGCATCGGGCCTTGCTGCCCGATCCCGAACGGCTAGTCTACGGCCCCGAGACGAAGCGTGGCCTTTGAAGTTTTCAGGACCAGGGCTATTGGAGGCCGCGCAACCAACAGGGGCCCGATGTCGAACGCGCACCGGCTTCTCGTCGTCGACGACGACCAGGATCTGCGGGACACGCTTTCCGAGCAGCTCGCCCTCTACGACGAGTTCGAGGTGCTCGCCGCCGACACCGCCGCCTCCGGCATCGCCCAGGCCAAGGGCGACCGCGTCGACCTCGCCATCATGGATGTCGGCCTCCCCGACATGGACGGGCGCGAGGCGGTCAAGATCATGCGCCGCAACGGCTTCCGCAGCCCGATCATCATGCTGACGGCGCAAGGATCGGACGCCGACACGGTGCTCGGCCTCGAGGCCGGCGCCAACGACTACGTGGTCAAGCCCTTCAAGTTCGCCGTGCTCTTGGCCCGCATCCGGGCGCAGCTCCGCCAGTACGAGGCGAGCGAGGACGCGGTGTTCCAGATCGGCCCCTACACCTTCCGCCCGGGCGCGAAGCTCCTCGTCAGCGAGAAGGGCTCGAAGCTCAAGCTCACCGAGAAGGAGACCGCGATCCTGCGCTTCCTCTACCGGGCCGGGCAGAAGGTCGTCGGTCGCGACGTGCTCCTCGCCGAGGTCTGGGGCTACAACGCCGCCGTGACCACGCACACGCTGGAGACCCACATCTACCGCCTGCGCCAGAAGATCGAGCAGAACCCCTCGAACGCCCGGATCCTCGTCACCGAGCCCGGCGGCTACAAGCTCCTGCCCTGAAGGTCCCGCATGGCGCTCGAAGACGACATCGCGACGCTCGCCCGCGCGCCCCTGTTCCACCTCATGGACCACGAGGCCCTGCGGCTCCTCGCTTTCGCGGGCGAGCACCGGGCCCTGCGGGCGGGCGACGTGCTGTTCCGCAAGGGCGACAAGGCGGACGGCGGCTTCGTCGTGACGAAAGGCGCGATCACGGTCGATGCCGGGGCGGGCGCGGAGCCGTTCATGGCCGAGCGCGGCGCTCTCATCGGGCAGACGGCCCTGTTCTCTCGCGGCGGCGAGCGTCCCGCGACCGCGATCGCCCGCGCGCCCTCGGCCGTGCTGCGCGTCTCGCCGGCCCTTATGCGCCGCGTCCTGCAGGAATTCCCCGCCGCGTCCGAAGCCATCCACGGCAACCTCGCTACCGAGTTGTCCACCCTGTCGGGCGGGCTCGAGCGGGTGCGCCGGTGGATGCTGGAGATCGACGAAGCGCGGGCATGACCTGAGCGGGTGCCGCGCCCGCACCCTTGTTGCCTAAAATTTGAGCATCTGCGCCGTCCAACTCCGCCGCCAGCTTTGTGCTAAGCCGGCCAACGCATTCGCCTCGTTTCATCCGGCGGCAAAATCGCGCCAAAGCGCCGCGCCGGCCCTCGCCCGCCGCGAGTCCCGGCAAGCTGGCACGCCCCTTGATTGACGCCACCCCGGCAAACGCGGCGGCTTAAGCCGTCCGCTCCACCAACCATGTCCCCGGCTTGGCCGAGCCGAGGGGCGGATCAGGGGGCTCGATCATCCAATGAAGATCGTCATGGCCATCATCAAGCCGTTCAAGCTCGAGGAGGTGCGCGACGCGTTGACCTCCCTCGGCGTGCACGGCCTCACCGTCACGGAAGTCAAGGGCTACGGGCGCCAGAAGGGGCACACGGAGATCTACCGCGGCGCCGAATACGCCGTGAGCTTCCTGCCGAAGCTCAAGATCGAGGTCGCGGTCGCGACCGACCTCGTCGCCCGCGTCATCGAGGCGATCACCGCGGCGGCCCGCACGGGACAGATCGGCGACGGCAAGATCTTCGTCGTGCCCCTCGAGCGCGCCGTCCGCATCCGCACCGGCGAGACCGACGCCGACGCGCTGTGACAACCGATAACAACCACGATTTTCAGGGGTTTGAACCGATGAGACTTCGCACTTTGATCGCGGCCGGCCTCGGGGGGGCGGCGCTCGCGCTCCTGATCGACCCGGCGCTCGCCCAGACGGCGCCTGCGGCGGCAGCCGCCGCGACGCCGCCTGGGCCCGTGCCCAACAAGGGCGACACCGCCTGGATGCTGGTCGCGACCTGCCTCGTCCTGATGATGTCGATCCCGGGTCTCGCCCTGTTCTACGGCGGGCTCGTGCGCACCAAGAACATGCTGTCGCTCCTGACCCAGGTGTTCGCGATCGTCTGCCTCGCCTGCCTGATCTGGGTTTTCTACGGCTACAGCCTCGCCTTCACCAACGGCGGCGGCCTCAACGACTTCGTCGGCGGCTTCTCCAAGGCCTTCCTGCGCGGCGTGACGCCCGAGTCCACCGCCGCGACCTTCTCGAACGGCGTCGTCATCCCCGAGCTCGTCTATGTCTGCTTCCAGATGACCTTCGCGATGATCACGCCGGCGCTGATCGTCGGCGCATTCGCGGAGCGGATGCGGTTCTCGGCCCTCATCCTGTTCGTGGCCCTGTGGCTGACCTTCGTCTACTTCCCGATCGCCCACATGGTCTGGTACTGGGCCGGCCCCGACGCCGTCGGCGACGCCGCGAAGGCGCTCGCGGCCGCAGCCGACGGCGCCGCCAAGAACGCGGCGCAGAAGGCGCTCGATGCCGTCAAGGCCGACGCCGGGCTCGTCTACAAGTGGGGCGCCCTCGACTTCGCCGGCGGCACGGTGGTGCACATCAACGCCGGCATCGCCGGGCTCGTCGGCGCGCTCCTCCTCGGCAAGCGCGTCGGCTACGGGCGCGACCTCCTCGCGCCGCACTCGCTGACCATGACCATGATCGGCGCCTCGCTCCTGTGGGTCGGCTGGTTCGGCTTCAACGCCGGCTCGAACCTCGAGGCGAACGGCACCACGGCGCTCGCCATGGTCAACACCTTCGTGGCGACGGCGGCGGCTGCCCTCTCCTGGCTGTTCGTCGAGTGGGGCGCCAAGGGCAAGCCCTCGCTCCTCGGCCTCGTGTCGGGCGCGATCGCCGGCCTCGTCGCGGTGACGCCGGCCTCGGGCTTCGCCGGGCCCATGGGCTCGATCGTCCTCGGCCTCGTCGCCGGCGCGGTGTGCTACCTGTTCTGCTCGAGCGTGAAGAACGCGCTCGGCTACGACGACTCCTTGGACGTGTTCGGCATCCACTGCGTCGGCGGCATCCTCGGGGCGCTCGCGACCGGCATTCTGGTCAACCCCTTCCTCGGCGGCGCCGGCATCCCGGACTACGAGACGAAGCCGGGCGAGCTCGCGGCCGCGGCCTACGAGTTCGGCCCCGCCATGATCGCGCAGGTCAAGGCGGTGCTCCTGACCCTGATCTGGTCCGGCGTCGGCTCGGCGATCCTGTTCAAGGTCGTCGACGTGGTGGTCGGCCTGCGCGTCACCCAGGAGGAGGAGCGCGAAGGCCTCGACCTCGCCGACCACGGCGAGCGGGCGTACAACTACTGACTTCGCCTCTCCGGGGCGCGGAAGAGGCCGACTCGGGCGAAGCCCCGAGCGGGATGGGGGCAAGCCCCGGCCGCAAGGCCGGGGCTTCTCCGTTGGACGAAGCGCTCCCGCCGTTGACCGGCGCGCGGATGCCAATAGATAACAAGTTGGCTAGCTGGATAGTTGGCACCATCCGGAACCGCATCATGGCCACCTTCTCCCTCGGCCCCCACTTCGAAGCCTTCGTCCGCGAGCAGGTCGCCTCCGGCCGCTACAACAACGCAAGCGAGGTCGTCCGCGAAGGCCTCAAGCTCGTCGAGGAGCGCGAAGCGAAGCTCGCGCGGCTGAGAAAGGATATCCAAGAGGGCCTGGAGAGCGGAGGCGACTTCAGCGAAGAGGATTTGCGGGCCCATCTCGCCGAGCTCGTTGCCGAGGCTGAGCGGCAAGGGCTCTGAGTGCCGCGTCTTCGCTGGCTCGCAAGCGCCCGAGCCGATCTCGACAATATCTACTGGTACATCGCCCGGCAAAGCGGCAGCAGGCTCGTGGCTGCGCGCTTCTACGATCAGCTGCTGAGACAGGGCCGGAAGCTCGCTTCCCTGCCAGGCACCATGGGCCGCGCCCGCCCCGAACTCGGAGAGGGAATCAGGAGCCGCGCCTACCGCGGCTACGTCGTTTTCTTCCGCTACTCCGGGCCGCACCTGGAGGTCGTTCGCGTCATCGAAGGCCACCGCGACATCGATGCGGCGTTCGGCGTCGAGGCCGATCCGGAAGATTGAACGGGGCGGCCCCGGCCTGAAGCGCCGGCCCCGCCTCACGCCGCCGGCGGCATGTCGTCGAGGAGGCCGCCGAGGCCTTGCAGGCGCTGCATGCGGGCGTAGGGACCGCCGCGGGCGAGGAGGAGGTCGTGGGGGCCGGCCTCGACGATGCGGCCCTCCTCCATGACGACGATGAGGTCGGCGTCGCGCACGGTCGAGAGGCGGTGGGCGACGACGAGAGTGGTGCGCCCGCGCATGAGTCGCGAAAGCGCGCCCTGGACGAGGCGCTCGCTCTCGGCGTCGAGTGCGCTCGTTGCCTCGTCGAGCAAGAGAATCGGCGCGTCCTTGAGGAAGGCGCGGGCGAGCGCGATGCGCTGGCGCTCGCCGCCGGAGAGGCGGTTGCCGCCGTGGCCGACCTGGGCGTCGTAGCCCTCGGGCAGCCGCGCGATGAAGTCGTGCGCCGCGGCGGCCTTGGCGGCCTCGACGATCTCGGCCTCGCTCGCGCCGCGGCGGCCGAAGGCGATGTTGGCGCGCACCGTGTCGTCGAACAGCACCACGTCCTGGCTCACGACGGCGATGGCGGCGCGCAGCGAGGACAGGGTCACGTCGCGCACGTCCTGCCCGTCGATCAGGACGGCGCCCCCGGTCACGTCGTAGAGGCGTGGCACAAGCGACAGGAGCGTCGACTTGCCCGAGCCCGAGCGCCCGACGAGGGCGGTGGTCTTGCCGGCCGGCGCCGTGAGGTCGATGCCGTCGAGGGCCGCGGCGTCGTCGCGGTAGCGGAAGCGCACGCCCGTAAAACGCACCTCGCCGGCCGTGACCTTCAGGGCTGCGGCGCCGGGGCGGTCGCGGATCTCGGGCGCCTCGTCCATCTTGGCGAAGGTGCGCCGGAGCGCCGCCCCCGCCTCCTGCACGATGGCGTTGAGGTTGCCGAGGGCCCGGATCGGCTGCGCCGCGAGGATCAGGGCCGAGACGAAGCCGGTGAAGTCGCCGACCGTCGAGCGTCCATCGAGGATGCGCCAGCCGATCAGGACGAGCACGACCGCGACCGCGACCCCGCCGCCCGCCTCGAGCAGGGGATCGAGACGCCCGCGGGCGTTGGCGCTCTTCATCTTGAGGCGGCGGATGCCGTCGAAGGCCGCCGCCACCCGGCCCTTGAGGTAGCCTTCGAGGCCATAGGTCTTGGCGACACGGGCGCCGGCGAGGCTCTCGGAGACGAGGCTCGCCATCTCGCCGACCTCAACCTGCTGCCGCGTCGCGACCCGCTTCAGCTTCTGCCCGAGCCGCGCGATCGGGTGGAGGATGAACGGCCCGACGAGGGCGGCCGCGAAGGTCAGGACCGGGTCGATCCACAGCATGGCGGCGATCAGCGCCGCGATGGTGACGACCTCGCGCAGGAACACCGTCGAGAGGCGGGTCAGCGCCTCCTTGATGAAGGCGAAATCGGTGGTGAAGCGCTGGGTGAGCGCCGCCGGGCTCTCGCGCCCGAGCTGGGCCAAGTCGGCGTCGATGAGGTGCCCGTAGAGGGCCGTCTGCATGTCGGCCTCGATGCGGGTCACGACCCGGTTGGTCAGCACCGTGAGGCCGAGGAGCGAGAAGCCCTTGAGGGCCGTGACTGCGATCACGAACAGGGGGGCGAGCAGGATGGCGCGCTCGTCCTTCGCCGCGAAGGCGTCGAAGGCGGCCTTGATCAGGACCGGGTAGAGGCCGGTCGCGCCGGCCACGAGGGCGACGAGGGCGACGAGGGCCGCGAGCGCCCCCCGGTGCGGGCGCATCCAGTCCCGCCACAGCCGCCGGACCGCGGGCAGCGTGTCGCCGGACACCGGGAGAAGCTTCGCCATCGGCCCGCGCTAGCACGGGGGAGGGGCGATCTCAACGCGAGCCTCGCCTCTCCCGCTTGCGGGAGAGGCCGAGTCGCGCGAGTCGCGACCGGGTGAGGACGTTACGCGCCGAAGCGGCGGATGCGCGCGACCGGGCGCTCGACGTCGGGCATGGCCGGGGCGGGCTCCTCGACGCCTTGAGCCTCGGGCGCGGTGCCGAGGGCCTGGGAGAGGCTCGCGATCACGTCGTCGATGCGGGCGTCCGCCTCGGCGGCGTCGAGGCTCGCGGCGGGCAGGGCCGGCTCGGCGGCCTGGACGGGCTCGGCAACGGGCGCCGCCGCGGCGGTCTCGCCGGGGGTCGCCAGGCGGCGCAGCGCGTCGATGACCGAGCCGTCGGTCGCGGCCCGGCGCGCCGGTGCGGGGGGCGGGGCCGCGGTCGCGGCGGCGAAGCGGGTGGCGCGTCCGAAGCGATCCTCCAGCATGTCGAGGAGCGCCTCGAGAGCGGCGTTCGACAGCGGCACCTCGCCGGCCGCCGGCAGGCCTTCCAGCGCGATGGCGCGGCGGTCGAAGGCGGCGTCGGCCGTCACCTCGGGGCCGAACCAGGCCGGAGCGTAGAAGGTCCCGGCGTCGTCGCGGCTGTCGAACTCGACCGAGACGAGGTCGAGGGCGCCGGGATGCGTGATCCGGTCGACCAGGGCCTCGCGCCCGCCGAGGGAGACGCGGGTGCGCTCGTAGACGGCCTTGCCGCCGCAGACGTCGAGGAGGGCGTCGGCGTGGGCGCGGGGCACCTCGGTGCGCTCCTCGCTCGCGCCGTCGTCCGGCGTCACGAGGACGAGGTGGCACTGGCCCGATTCCACGAGCACGTGCGAGTTGCGGCCCGCCTGGGTCGGAAAATAGCCCTCGGTCACCCGGGTCGAGCCCCGCTCCTTGCGGACGAGGCGCGCGAAAGACGGCGCCAGGAGAAAGCGGCGAATGACGGTCATGAATCGATCCTCTTGAGTCCCACCGGCCGAGGCGACCCTTCCTTGGGAATGTCCGTCGCCCGCCCTTCCGATGCCGCCGGGGTGCGGCAGCTTCGTGGCGATCCTGTGGTGCCGGCCGAGAAACCCCGCCTCAGGCCTTGACCGATCTCTCGCCGAGGAGCGCGTAGGCGGTCTGCGCCGTTGCGGCCGGGCGGGGATCGCCGTCCGCCGTGATCGCGACCTGGCCGAACGCCATGGTGCGGCCGAGCCGCGTGACGCGGGCCTCGGCGAGGGCGTCGGCCCGGGCGACGGGGCGCAGGAAGTGCACGGTCTGGTCGACGGTGGTCATCGCTCCGTAGCCGCCGGCCGCCGCGGAGACCGCGAACACCATGGCGGTGTCGGCGAGGCTCATCAGCGCCTGGCCGCAGACGACGCCGTTGTCCCGGCACAGCCGCTCGGAGAAGCGCATCCGCAGCACGGCGCCCTCCGGGCCGACGCGCTCGACCGCAAGATCGAGGTCCCGCACCCACGGCGCGAAAACCTCTTGGAGGAGCCGCTCGGCGGCCTCCTTGTCGAAAGCGCTCATCGGGACAGGCGGGCGGGCCGGCTCACAGGGAGAGGGCGCGGGCCGAGAAGTGCATCGCGGCGGCCGGCGAGGCGGTGAGGTCGTCGAGACCGTCGAGGAGGGTGTCGATGGAGGCAGGCTTGCCGATCCAGGGCACGTCCCTCAGTTCCGGCGCATCCTGCAGCCCAGGATAGCCCGCCGAGAAGATCATGAAGGGGATGCCGCGCTGGGCGAGTTCGCGGGCGACGGGCAGGCAGGAGCCGTCCTTCAGCTCGTAGTCGAGGATCGCGAGGTCGACGTTGTTCTGCTTGAGCCAGGCAAGCGCCTCGCGGCTGCGGCCGAAGGGGCCCGCGACCTCGTAGCCGTAGCTGAAGAGCTCCTCGGAGATGACGAGGCTGATCACCGCCTCGTCTTCGACCACGAGGACGCGCAGGCCATTGAGCCACGGATCGCGCATGACGGAGACCCCCATCGGTCTCGCAAGAAGCTTCCCACGATCCCATGACGGGCACAAGACGCCAGTTTACGAATGCTTAACGATTGTGGCGGCGATGCCGCAGGTGAACAGCCTCAGACCGCCTCGACCTCGCGCACGTCGGGCAGGAAGTGCCGCAACAGGTTCTGGATGCCGTGCTTGAGGGTCGCGGTCGAGGACGGGCAGCCGGAGCAGGCGCCCTTCATGTTGAGGTAGACGACGCCGTCCTTGAAGCCCCTGAAGGTGATGTCGCCGCCGTCGCCCGCGACCGCCGGGCGGATGCGGGTCTCGAGCAGCTCCTTGATGGTCTCGACGGTGGGGGCGTCCTCGGCATCGAAGAACTCCTCGCCGTCGCCGGTGCCGGCACCCGCCGGGCCGCCCTCCCCCGAGAGGATCGGGGCGCCGGACATGAAGTGCTCCATGATGGCGCCGAGAATCGCGGGCTTCATGTGCTGCCACTCGCCCTCGCCCTTGGTCACGGTGACGAAGTCGTGGCCGAAGAACACGCCGGCGACGCCGGGGATCTCGATGAGGCGCTGGGCGAGCGGCGAGGCCGCGGCGCCGGCGGCGTCGCGCGCGTCGAAGGTGCCCTCGGGCATCACCACCCGGCCGGGCAGGAACTTCAGGGTCGCCGGGTTCGGCGTGGCTTCGGTCTGGATGAACATCTTCGGGTCCTCGTCCGGCGCCGGTTCAAGGCCGGCCGGGCTGGCGACGCATCTAGCACGCCGCCCGCCTGATGTGGATGGCCGGGCCGCGAATCTCAACCCGCGAGGGCGTCGATCTCCTCGTCGGTGAGGCCGCCGGGCACGATCACGACCGGGATCGGGAAGGTCGAGGCGCCCTTGCCGGCGATGGCCGAGACGAGGGGGCCCGGGCCCTCGGTTCCGGTCGCGGCGGCGAGCACCAGGAAGGAGACGTCCTCGTCCGCCTCGATCAGCTTGACGATCTCCTCGGCCTTGGTGCCGACCCGGACGACCTTCTCGGCGTCGAGGCCGGCCGAGGCGCGGGCCTTCGCCGCCATGGCCTCGACCTGGTCCTCGGCGGCGGCCGTCGCCTCGCCGAGCACGGCCTCGGCGACGCCGACCCACTCGAAGTCGTCGGGCGGCGTCGCGACCGCGAGCATCACGAGGCTCGCTCCCGTGCGGGCGGCGCGGCGGGCCGCGAAGTATGTGGCGCGGTCGCACTCCGGCGTCTCGTCGACGACGACCATGAACTTCGGCCGGTGCCCCGCCTCGAACGACCGCCGCTTGCTGCGCATGAAGGATGGATCTCCGCCGGCCGGCCATGGTGGCGGGAAGCCCGGCAGGGAGCAAGGGCGCGCTTGCTTTGCGGCGCTCCGTGGGAGCCTCCCGGCAGGGAGGCTTCCGAAAGTCGGGTGTCGTGGAAAGCCTCGCGCCGGCGAGGCGTCGGCTGGGCGCGGCGGCTGCGGAACGGAGTCGCACGTCATTGGTCTCGCGGTCCTTCCGGCCCGAGGCATGGGAGGGAGGAGATCGAGGGGTGCGCGGGGCGCACAGCGAACCCGATCGAAACTTGGGCCCGCCGGGCCCCGCGCACGGTGTTCTGCGTCCGCTGGCGAGGCCGGGTGTTTGCCCGGGAGCGTCGGGCGAGGGGAGCTCATAGTCTCCCTTGGCCGTCCGCGGCGTGGTCCCTCGCGCGGCGCCCGGACCGGGGCATGCGTTCCCCGGCGCGGCACCGATCCCGCCCCACGTCACGACGCCTCGCGAGCGCGCCCCTCGGGTGGACAGGACCCGCACAAGCAAGCACAAAGCGGGAACAGTGTCAAGGACTATTTTCGGGATAGTGTACTTGACTTAACACACGGGCGCGATACAAAGGCGGGCATAGGGAGCTACCCCATGTCCGCGACGAACCTTTCCGATCCGATCTTCCACGATGAGGAAGCCGCCAAGGCTCACATTGAAGCCTCGCGCTGGCCGGACGGACCTTATTGCCCCTTCTGCGGGACGTTCAACGTGCTCCGCATGGGCGGCAAGACTCAGGCTGGCATGTTCTCATGCCGCGATTGCCGCAAGAAGTTCACCTGCCGCACCGGCACGGTGATGGAGCGCTCGCACGTTCCGCTCACCAAGTGGCTTCTCGCAACGCACCTCATGGCGGCGAGCAAGAAGGGCATGAGCGCTCACCAGCTCGCCCGCATGCTCGACGTCCAATTCAAGACGGCCTGGTTTCTCGTCCATCGCATCCGCGAGAGCATGCGCGACGACGGCACCGTGCCGATTGGCGGCGCTGGCGGCTCGGGCATCGTCGAGGCAGACGAGACCTACCACGGCAAGGTCGAGACGCCCCGCCCTCGCAACAAGTACTCTCCCCCGCCGACGAAGGGCGGGCGTTCCGGCCCGGCGAACAAGCGCGCGATCCTCGCACTTGTGGAGCGCGGCGGGAAGGCTCGCCTCTTCCACATGGCCTCGCCCGATAAGGCGACGGTGACTGCCATAGTGCGCGAGAACGTGGCCAAGGAGGCCAAGCTCTTCACGGATGAAAGCCTGCTCTACAAAGGCTCAGCCGAGCACTTCACCGCGCATGAGACCGTGAAGCACTCCGCGAAGGAATACGTCCGCGGTGAGATCCACACCAACACCGTTGAAGGCGCGTTCGGCATCTTCAAGCGCGGCATGAAGGGCATCTATCAGCACTATGCCGAGAAGCACCTTCACCGCTACCTCGCGGAATTTGAGTTCCGTACAACAACCGCATCGCCCTAGGCGTTGACGACACCGCCCGCGCCGCCAACGCCCTCAAGGGCATGGAAGGCAAGCGCCTCACTTATCGGCGGACTCACAGCCCAGCGCTTTGACCTAGCCGCGAAGCGTTTCCTCCGCTGGCGCAAGAAGAACAAGAAAGGCCCCAAGCCCAAGAAGCCGAAGGTGATTAGGAGGTGGTGCCCGTTAGGCACCGCGCTTCCGCTCCGGCCAAACCATTCCAAAGCCAATTAGGCCGATCCCGAACACCAAGACGACGTAAATAGGCCACTGCACCCAGAGCCGCCATTCGTCTGGCAAAAACCTCGTAACCGTTAGCAATGCGGTGCATACACCGGCGCCGGCAAATCCCCGCCCGACGTAGAAGCCGCCGGACTTAAGGGCTCGGTTGGATTTTCACTCGCCATCAAACCCTCTCCTCATGGAAAGGGTAGTCCACATCCAGATCGCAGGAAAGCCCGGCTCACTGGCCGGGCTGTTTGGTTAGCGTTGCCCGGCAATGGTGGGCTGTTAGAATGCCGCCATGCTTTCGACCCTCGATCAACTCCGCGCGAACCAGCTTTGGAGCGAAGGCGCTCCGCTGCGCCTCCACCTCGGTTGCGGCGAGCAACGGTTCGATGGCTACGTCAACATTGACTTCCCGCCGGACCAGCACGCGGTGATGACCGTAAGGCCGGACCTTGAGGCTGACATCACGAGGCTGTCCTTCCCGTCCGAGAGCGTCAACGAAATCCGGCTTCACGCCGTGTTCGAGCACTTCGACCGGGTGACCGCGCTCGGCCTGCTAATCCGCTGGCACGGGTGGCTGAAGCGCGGTGGCCTCCTTGTCCTCGAAACCCCCGACTTCATCGAAACCGCCAAACGCGCCATTGCCGCTTCCGGCGTGGACCGCATGGGCTTCATCCGGCACCTCGAAGGCGATCAGTCCTCGCCTTGGGGCATGCATATCGGCCAGTGGTATCCCGAGCGATTCCACCGGACCCTTTCAGCGCTCGGCTTCGCCGACATAGAAACAGAGACGAGCACGACCGAAGAATGGCATCGCGTCGGGCTCGCCAACGTCACAGCGCGGGCAAGGAAGGCAGCCCACCTGCCCTTGATGTCGCTGTTGTCAACCGCCGAGGGCATCCTTTGGGAGAGCACGGTTGCCGACGCAGAGCGCCCCACCTGGGAGGTTTGGCGAACGCAGCTCCGCGACTTTGTGCTCAGGTAGTCCGCATACCCTTACCCTTGGCGCTCTTGCGGGCCTCGCCAGCCTTCGCGGGCCTCCCCCGCTTGGTGCCGGTAGGCGTCGGCTCCCGCTTCGGGTTCGGAATGTGCGGAGTCGAGAGCATGCGCTTTAGCGCGGCCTCGCGGCGGGCGATGGTCTCCGCCTCGCTGTAGGTGTCGTCGGCGTCGTCCATATTGCTCGCCGCCTAACCCCCGCTGTTCACAACGCTTTTGCCCGCTGTCCACAGGCGCGTGCGGTTGCCAGAGTCCCCACCTGCGCCAAGTCGGCGTAGCTTCCGCCCCGCTAGACGTGATGGAGGGGGCCGAGGCTGCCCTTGGAAAGCTCCTCGGCCCCCGTCATCGGACGGATGACTCGTCTAGCTGGCGCACTCCCCTACGGGTGCCCTGGAGAGCGATCCGTCACGCTCTCCTTGTAGTGGGCCGGGACTGGTGTCGGGTGCCGACTTCCGATCCGCGCTCCCGAGGGTTCGATCACCTCCCGGTCCACCTGTTTCACACTGCCACTTTCTCGATTCTCGTCCAACCGAGATTTTATTCGGTGGACAACTCACCCGGCCTGTCACGCGAAGCCGGTTCTTAGAGGCGGCGGTTTGTTAAGTCAAATACACCATCCGGACTATTTTCAAGAAAATGCACGAAAACCTCCAGACGATCGCATCGTTTTTCCACAGAGGCTCTCCAAGGCAGGGAGGTGTTGCGCCGCGTTTGGCTGTGCGCCACATGCGCCGCAACGACGGAGCGCCGACATGCCCCCTTTCCGCGAATACCTCGATCGGTTCCCCCTCGTCGCGATCCTGCGCGGCCTCACCCCCGAGAGCGCCGAGGCGGTCGGGGACGCGCTCGCCGAGGGCGGGTTCCGGATCGTCGAGGTGCCGTTGAACTCGCCCGAGCCGTTCCGCAGCATCGAGCTGATGGCGCGGCGGTTCGGCGAGGAGGTGCTCGTCGGCGCCGGCACGGTGCTCCGTCCCGGCGACGTCGGCCGGGTGCGGGACGCCGGCGGGCGGCTGATCGTCATGCCGCACGGCGACACGGCGGTGATCGGGGCGGCGGTGGAGGCGGGTCTTGCCTGCACGCCCGGCGTCGCGACCCCGACGGAGGCCTTCAGGGCCCTGAAAGCCGGCGCGGCCGCGCTCAAGATGTTCCCCGCCGAGATGCTGCCGCCGGCGATCGTGAAGGCGTGGCGCGCGGTGCTGCCGCCCGGCACGCTCCTCCTGCCGGTCGGCGGCATCACGCCGGACGGCATGGAGGATTACGTCGCGGCCGGCGCCGACGGCTTCGGCCTCGGCTCGGCCCTGTTCCGGCCCGGCGCGACGCCGTCCGAGGTGCGCGACAACGCCCGCCGCTTCGCCGTCGCCTGGGAGCTGATCCGGGCCCGCAAGACGGCCGCGTGACGGCCTGTCCCATGGACAGTCGCACTCTGCCCGATAGCAGGGGCTTGCCTCTAAGCTCTCCTCCAAAGCTCCAAGAGCGCGGTTACCATGCCAGCTTCAGGGTATTGACATAAGTGCAGACATGCCTGAAATTTCTGGCATGACAGAAATTTCAGGCATCCAGCCGACCCTTCCCTCCGCGGTCGAGCGCTTCATCCTCCACTGGGGCGACATGGGCAGCCAGTGGGGCGTCAACCGCTCGGTCAGCCAGATCCACGCCCTGCTCTATCTTTCGGAGAAGCCCCTCACGGCCGAGGAGATCGCCGACCGGCTCGCGCTCGCGCGCTCCAACGTCTCGAACTCGCTGAAGGAGCTCCTCGCCTGGAACCTGATCCGGCGCGTGCCGGTCAGGGGCGACCGCCGCGAGCATTTCGCGGCCGAGACGGACCTGTGGGAGGTCGCGCTCAGGATCGCGGCGCGGCGCAAGGAGCGCGAGATCGACCCCGCGATCGCGGCGCTCAGGGCCTGCGTCGACGACGCCGACGGCGACCGCACCGTCCACCCGGTCGCGGCCGCGCGCCTGTCCGAGATGCTGGCCTTCGTCGAGATGCTCGACCGCTTCTACACGCAGATGCTCACCGTGCCGCGCCCGAAGATCGCGGCGCTCGTCCGCCTCGGCGCGAAGATCGCAAGCCTCCTGCCGGCGAAGAAGGCCAAGTAGCGGGGAAAACCACGGGAGGGAACGATGCGATCGTCCGTCGAGAAGCTCCCGACCGAACATCCCGCCGCCGTCGAGACCCATACCCTTGGCGACCTGCGCTTCCGCGCGCTCCTCTCCGACGAGGCCTGGAGCGAGCTGCCCGTGGCCGTGCGGCGCCGGTTCTCGAAGCGCCTCGCGGCCGGCGAGTCCGTCGTCTACGTCGGCGAGGTGGCCGAATGCCGGATGAGCCGCGTGGGCTGGCTCCTGGCGCAGGCCGCCCGCCTCATCGGCGGACCCCTGCCGCTCGCGCGGGACGTGCGGGTCCCGAGCGTCGTCACGGTGACGGAGGACATGACGACCGGCGGCCAGATCTGGACCAGGCTCTATGCCCGTCGCAACGGCTTCCCGCAGGTGATCCACTCCTCGAAACGCTTCGCGGGGCCGACCGGGCTCGAGGAGTACGTCGGCCGCGGCGTCGGCATGCCGCTCGCCGTGGCCGTCGAGGAAGGCGTTCTGACATTCCGCAGCGCCGGCTACTTCCTGCAGCTCTTCGGCCGCCGCTTCCGCCTGCCGGCCTGGGCTGCCCCCGGCGAGCTTGCCGTCACCCACGCGGAAGCCGGCGAGGGCGCCTTCGTCTTCACCCTCGAGATCGTCCACCGCCGCTTAGGATTCCTCCTGCGCCAGTCCGCCGTCTTCCGGGAGAGCACCCCATGAACTCCGAGCTTCTCTGGGCCCTGATCGCGATCCAGATCGTCATGGGCGCCTTCGACACCTTCTACCACCACGAGCTGACCGAGCGCCTCGCCTGGCGCCCGTCGCAGGAGCACGAGCTGAGACTCCACGCGATCCGCGACGGCTTCTACGCGCTCCTGTTCATGGCCCTCGGCTTCATTGAGGTGCACGGCTGGTGGGCGATCCTCGTGATCGTGGTGCTGATCGCCGAGGTGGTCGTCACGCTCATGGACTTCGTCGAGGAGGACCTGAGCCGCAAGCTCCCGGCGAGCGAGCGCGTCAACCACACGCTGCTCGCCCTGAACTACGGCGCGATCCTCGCCTTGCTCCTGCCGATCCTCGCCGCCTGGGCCGGCGACGCGAGCGCGATCAGGCTCGTCTCGTACGGCCTGTGGAGCGTCCTTGCCGTCGTCGCCGCGGCCGGCACCGCGCTCCTGGGGGCCAGGGACTACGCCGCCTCCCGCCGCTCGCGGCGCCTCCTGCCGCGCCCCGCCGGCCCGCTCGCGGAGCCGCTTAAGTCGCGGCACACCGTGCTTGTCACGGGCGCGACCGGCTTCGTCGGACAGCGGCTCGTCGAGGCCCTCGCCGCCGCCGGGCACGACGTGATCGCCCTCGTGCGCGATCCCGCGAAGGCGGGCACGCTGCTGCGGCCGCCCTACCGTCTCGTCACGAGCCTCGACCAGATCGCCGGCAGCACCCGCATCGACGCCGTCGTGAACCTTGCCGGCGAGCCCATCGCAGACGGCCTTTGGACCCGGACGAAGCGGCGGCGGATCCTGCGGTCGCGCCTGCGCGTCACCCGCAACGTGGTGCGCCTCGTCGCACGCCTCGACAGGCCGCCGACGACGCTCGTCAGCGGCTCCGCCGTCGGCTGGTACGGGATTCGCGGCGACGCGGCGCTCGGCGAGGACGCCGACGGCCGCCCCTGCTTCAGCCGCCGGGTCTGTGAGGCCTGGGAGCGCGCGGCGATGCGCGCCGAGGCCTACGGCGTGCGGGTGGTGCGGCTGAGGACCGGCCTCGTCCTCGGGATCGAAGGCGGGATGCTGTCGCGGCTCCTCACGCCCTTCGAGTTCGGCCTCGGCGGACCCTTGGGCTCCGGGCGGCAGTGGATGTCGTGGATTTCCCGCGACGACCTCGTCCGGCTGATCGTCCATGCGGTCGCGACGCCGGCCCTCGAAGGCGCCGTGAACGCGACCGCGCCGGCGCCCGTGCGCAACGAGGACTTTGCCCGCGCCCTCGGGCGGGCGCTCGGTCGGCCCGCGGTCCTGCGCGCCCCGGCGGCCATGCTGCGCCTTGCCGGCGGCTTCGCCGACGAGCTTCTGCTCGGGGGACAGAAGATCCTGCCCGCGAAGGCGCTCGCCAACGGCTTTAAGTTCCGCCACGCGAGCCTGCCCGGAGCGTTGGCCGAGATGGTCGGATCTCCGGGCCATCAGGCGGCATCCCGGCTGACGGCGCCGGGACACGCGCCCGACGGCGAGGCGATCGGGACGGGACTGCCGGGATAGGTGGAGCCGCGTCCGGGCGCCCCCTCCGCTGAGGGCCGGGGCTTTAAGCCATCCCGAGCGCCTGCATGTAGAGGTCCAGGATCGCTTCCTCTTCCTGGCGCTCGGCGAAGTCCTTCTTGCGGATGCGCAGGATGGAGCGCACCGCCTTGGCGTCGAAGCCGCGGCCCTTCAGCTCGCCGAAGACTTCTTTGATGTCGCCCTGGATGCCGGCCTTCTCCTCCTCGAGCCGCTCGATGCGCTCGATGAACTGCTTGAGCTCGTCGGCGGCGACGCCGGTCGTGGCGACGTCGGCGGTGCTCGGTGGTGCGGCGTGTGCGTTCATGGCTCGAATCTGCCCCGCTTGAGTTGTTCTTGAGACACCGCGTGCCCGCGCCGGCGCCACGCGTCAAGGCGCGGGCGCCGGTGGGCCGGAGCGCGGCGTGTGGACTTCGGGGACAGCCGCCGGAACGGCCGGCAGGCCGCGCGGCTTGACGGGAGCGGCGCCTGCGGCCCAATCCTGCGGCGCGTTCTTCAAGGAGACCCCGTGCGGATTCTCGCCATCGACACGGCGCTCGGCGCCTGCTCGGCCTGCGTCATGGACGAGGGCCGGCCGGAGCCGCTCGCCCAGGAGACCCTCGTCATGGAGCGCGGCCACGCGGAAGCGCTCGTGCCGCTCCTCGACCGGGTGGTGTCGAACGTCGAGGGCGGGTTCGGCAGTCTCGACCGGGTCGCCGTGACGGTCGGTCCCGGGAGCTACACCGGCTTGAGGGTCGGGATCGCGGCGGCCCGCGCCATAGGCCTCGCGGCGCGCATCCCGGTGGTCGGCGTCACGACGCTGTCGGCGCTGCTCGCGGCGCTCGTCGCCGACGACAACCGGCGGGTGCTCGCGGCCGCCATCGACGCCCGGCACGGGCAGGTCTACTTCCAGGCGATCGCGCCCGGCGGGCAGAGCATCGTGGCACCGAGCCTCGTCAAGGTGCGGGACGCGGCGCGGCTGATGGGCGGCGGCGCCTCCCTCGTCGGCTCGGGCGCGCTCGCCGTCGCGGCCGAGACGGCGGGGATCGACGTCACGGTGCACGACTCGAAGGGTTTCCCGGACGTGACATGGGTCGCGCGCCTCGGCCTCGTCGCCGATCCGGACCAGGCCCTGCCGAAGCCGCTCTACCTGCGCGGTCCCGACGCGCGCCCGCAGGACCAGGCCCGGCTGCCGCGCCGATGAGGCTGCTCGATCTTTTCGGGCGCGACCGCACGGCCCGGGTCGCGCCCCTGTCGAGCCGCCACGCCGGGCGCCTTGCCGAGATTCACGGCGAGGCCTTCACGCGGCCCTGGGACGCGATGGAGTTCGAGCGCTCCCTCTCGGAGAAGAGCGTCCATGCCGATGGGCTCTTCCTCGGACGCGGCTCGGAGCCTGCCGGCTTCATCCTGTCGCGCCGCGCCGCCGACGAGGCCGAGATTCTTTCTGTCGCGCTCGCGGCAGGCGCACGCGGACGCGGCCTCTCAGGCGCGCTCCTCGACCATCACCTGCGGGTGCTGATGCAGGCCGGGGTGCGCTCGGTGTTCCTCGAAGTCGAGGAGGGCAACCGCCCGGCCCTCGCCCTCTACCGCCGCCGCGGCTTCAGGGAGATCGGCCGCCGCCAGGGCTACTACGCCCGCCCCGACGGCACCCGCGCCGCCGCCATCACCATGAGCCGGCGCCTCCTCTAGGACCGTGGACGGGGGGGCGATGCCTCCGTATACCAGGCCGGGGAAGCAACCGCCGGGGCGCTGGTGACGGCCGAGCACGCCAAGAGACCCGTCCGACGCCGTCACACCGGCAATGCGATCGAGCGCGCCTGCCGCGAGAAGGGCCTGCGCATGACCGGGCAGCGCCGGGTCATCGCCCGCATCCTGGGCGAGGCCCAGGACCATCCGGACGTGGTCGAGCTGCACCGCCGCGCCGCCGCTGTCGACGAGCGCATCTCGCTCTCGACGGTCTACCGCACGGTCAAGCTCCTCGAGACCGAAGGGATCATCGAGCGCCTCGAGCTCAAGGACGGGCGTGCCCGCTACGAGCGTGCGCCGCGGGAGCACCACGACCACCTCGTCAACCTCGACACCGGCGCCGTGGTCGAGTTCCGCTCGGAGGAGATTGAGGCGCTGCAGACCGAGATCGCGCGCCGCCTCGGCTACCGCCTCGTCTCGCACCGGCTCGAGCTCTACGGGGTGCCCCTCGACGAGGACGCCGGCGCTCCTAGTGCCGATCCTCCATGACCCGGGCCGGGGTCGCGGCGCGGCTTCTCGTCCAGGCGCTGTTCTTCTTCGCCGCCGTTCCGGTGCAGGCGCTGGCGATGCGCTTCGGCTGGCGCCGCCTCGCCGGGTGGGGGCCGGTCCTGTTCCACCGCCTGTTCCTGCGGATGTTCGGCCTGCGCGTCGAGGTGCGGGGGAAGCCTGTCCGGGGCGCGCCGGTGCTGGTTCTGGCGAACCACGTGTCATGGCTCGACATCAGCGTCCTCGGGAGCCTGATGCCCCTGTCGTTCGTGGCGAAGTCGGAGGTCGCGGGCTGGCCGGTGGTCGGGACCTTCGCGCGCCTTCAGCGGACGGTGTTCATCGACCGCGCCCGGCGCACCCACACGGCCGCGGTGAACGCCGCCGTCGCGCGGCGGCTCGCCGCCGGCGACGTGATCGTGCTCTTTCCGGAAGGGACGTCGAGCGACGGCAACCGGGTGCTGCCGTTCCGCTCCGCCCTCGTCGGCGCGGCGCGGGCGGCGCTCGGAGAGGCCGGGGCCGAAAGAATCCACCTCCAGCCCCTCGCCATCACGTATACGCGCCGCAACGGCCTGCCCCTCACCCGCCGCGAGCGCCCCGAGGCCGCCTGGTACGGCGACATGGATCTCGCCCCGCACCTGATGGGCTTTCTCGCCGGCGGCCCCTTCGACGCCCGCGTCACCTGGGGCGAGCCGATCCCCTTCGATGCCGACACCGACCGCAAGCGCGCGACGGCCGAGGCCGAGGAAGCGGTGAGAAGGGCGTTCCGAGGCGATGGCCGATTGCCGGGGCCGGCTCGCGCCGAGCGTTCCCGCCCGCCCTCCTCTCCCGGCTTGCGGACAGAAGGCTGAGCTCCCCTTGCCGGGGCGAGGCGGGCGAAGCGTCAGCGGAGCGGGGGTGAGGGGCGGCCAACGGTTGCGCCCTTCACGGTCCGCCCTCCTCTACCCGGCAGTCGAGCCCCAGCGTCCCGGCCGTGTTGGCGACGGTGGCGAGGCAGGGAGCCTCTCGGCCGGGAGGGATCGAGACTGCGAAGCGGGTGACGTAGAGCCCGCCTTCGGCCTCGGACAGCTTGCGGGCCTCGAGGCGCACGATGTTGGCGCCGTACTGGGCGAAGACGTCGGCGAGGCGGGCGACGAGGCCGAGCTGGTCGCCGCCGGAGACCGCGATGCGGTGGGTCACGCGGGCGCCGGCGGCGGGGTTCGGGTCGAAGGAGTAGGGCACGACCCTGACCTGCGCCTCATCGAGCACGTCGAGGCCTTTCAGGCCCGCCTCAAGTTCGTTGACGTCCAAGCCCTCCGGCAGCTCGCAAACGGCCGTGAACTCGGCGCCGGAGCCGAGCGCCGCGAAGACCGTGTCGCGCAGGTTCACGCCGTGGTCGAAGAGATGGTCGGCGACCGCCGACACGAGGCCGACCCGGTCGGCGCAGAGGATGGAGACGAGGGCGACCGCCATGGCTTCTCCCCTTCACTCCCGCTGCCGGCGTCGAGAGGATCATTTCGACGCCAGGGCATGATCGCTCGTCATACAGCTTCTTCAGCCGTCGTGCTCTACGCCCCGCGCCCCCACTCCGCTCGGGCTTCGCCCCGAGTCGACCCTCCCCTCCAGGGGCCCTCCAGGGGAGGGACGGCGCGCCGCTCCGCGAGCCGCCGCTCGATGAGTTAACCTCGCCGCTAGCCCTCGACCTTCCTCGCCTCGATCTCGTCGAGGACGGCCTCGGGGGCGATGTCCTGCTTGATCTCGCCGAGCTCCCGGTCGACCTCGGTCCTGACGTCCAGGCGCTCGGCGATGGCGGAGACGAGGGTCGCGAGCTTCGTCACCTCGTGCTCGGCCAAGAGGCTGATCTGCAAGTCGAGGTCGGCGCGCTTGTCGGCCGCGGACTGCATGCGGTTCTGGCTGATGAGGACGAAGGTCGACAAGAAGATCGCCTCGACCGAGGCGATCATGGCGAGCACCACGAAGCTCTCGTCCCACTTCGGCACGCCGGGCACCCAGCCGAGGTTCGCGACGATCCAGAAGCCGAAGACCGCCAGGTGCAGGTAGACGAAGAGCATGCTGCCGGTGAAGCGGGTGATCGCGTCGGCGAGCTTCTCCTGCGCCGGCGCATGCGCCTCCTCGCGCTGCCGCCGCTCCTGGAGGGAGCGGATGTTGCGCTCGAGCACTGTGGTGAGGCCCGCGGCCGGAGGAGGCGGGTAGGTCGGGCCGCGGGCAGGGCCCGCAGCCCCGGAACGGGTCCTCGATGCGGCCTTGGGGTTGCCTTCGGCGGCCAACCGTTGCGCGGCCATTCGGTGCTCCTGGAGCTCGCGCGGCCGTGGCCGCCAGCTCGGAGAACCGGCGGCGGCGAGCGGGGGTTCCATGGCGCGCCGCCGCTCGCCTGGCCCGAAGGCTTTCAGTACCCCAGCACGCGCGGGAGCCAGAGCGCGAGCTCGGGCACGGCGACCAAGAGGATCAGCACCACGAACATGGCGGCGATGAGCGGAAAGACCCAGCGCAGGGTCGCCTCCATGGGGACGCCGGCGATGCGGCAGGACACCATGAGGTTCACGGCCATGGGCGGCGTGAACTGGCCGATGGCGATCTTCAGCGTCAGGAGGATGCCGAACCACACCGGGTCCCAGTGGAAGCGGGCGGCGAT
Source organism: Beijerinckiaceae bacterium (assembly GCA_036386395.1). Lineage (GTDB taxonomy): Bacteria > Pseudomonadota > Alphaproteobacteria > Rhizobiales > Beijerinckiaceae > JAJKJG01. The sequence goes on from DASVVU010000140.1 coordinate 32,154, forward strand.
GGGCATGAGAAGGGGGAGCAGGATCAGGAAGGTCGAGACGCCGTCGAGGAACATGCCGATCACGATCAGCATGACGATGAGGAGGGCGAGGATCACGTACTCGCTGCCGCCGGTCGCGACGATCGCCGCCGCGGCGCGGTCGAAGACGCCGAGCGTCGCGCCGGCCCAGCCGAAGATCGAGGCGAGCGCCACGACGATGAGGATCACGCCCGAGATCTCGGCCGCCTCGACGAACATCTCGTAGAGGTCGCGGAGCGTCAGCGAGCGGTAGATGACGAAGCCGACGAACAGGCCGTAGACGACGGCCATCACGGCGGCCTCGGTCGGGGTGAACCAGCCGGCGCGCATGCCGCCGAGGATCAGCACCGGGGCGAGGAGCCCCCAGATCGCCTCCTTGAAGCTCGCCCACAGGGGCGGGCGCGGCAGGTCCTTCTCGGCGAGCCCGAAGCCGTGCTTCTTCGACATCCAGTAGATCGGCACGAGGAGGGCGATCCCGGCGAGGATGCCCGGGATCATGCCGGCCGCGAACAGCGCCGGCACCGAGGCCTGCGGCACGAGCACGCTGTAGATGATGAGGGCGATCGAGGGCGGGATCAGGATGTCGGTCGCGGCCGCGGCGCCGATCACGCTCGCCGAGAAGGCGCGCGGATAGCCGGCCCGCGAGAGCGCCCCCATCATGGCGCCGCCGACCGCGGCGGCGTTCGCCGGCCCCGAGCCCGAGATGCCGCCGAGGAACATGCTGACGATGACGGTGACGGCGGCAAG